>JBFWQE010000046.1:10633-35623 GCA_050249615.1 Vicinamibacterales bacterium | reverse complement strand
ACCGTCACCGGCAACACGCCCTCCATGCGGCTCGAGCAGAACAACTCGGGTGGATTCACGCCGCAGACGTGGGATATCGCGGGGAACGAGGCCAACTTCTTCATCCGGGACGTGACCGGCGGGTCGACCCTGCCATTTCGAATCAGGCCAGGCGCACCGTCGAGTTCCATCGATATCAACGGTGTGGGCCGCGTCGGCATCGGACAGGGGTCGCCGGCCGCTCCCTTGGATGTCAGAGGCACTGCGACGACGATCGGCACGGGGAACGCCGCGCTGAAGCTGGCCAACTCGGCCGGCGACGTCGCATTCCAGCTCGACGCTGGCGCCAACGGCAGCTTCTGGAACGTGGCCATGCGCGGATCCAACGAAACGCTCGTCTTCTCGAAGAGCGGCACCGGTTTCACGGAGGCGACGCTGGATCCAAACGGGAACATGACGATCCGGGGCAACCTGACGGTTGGCGGCAACTGCAGCGACGCCAACGGGGGCAACGGGGGCGTCGACGGCTGTGACCGCGTGTTCCAACCCGACTATCCGCTCCCGTCCATCGAGGAACACGCCGCGCAGATGTGGGGCAATGGCTACCTGCCCGCCGTCGGTCCCACGCCCGAGGATGCGCCGTGGAACCTTGGGCGGAAGGCCGCCGGCATGCTGAACGAGCTCGAGAAGGCCCACATCTACATCGATCAGCTGCAGCGGCAGCTCAAGGAGCAGCAGCAGCTGTTCGAGGCGCTGAAGTCCAGGCTCGAGGCGCTGGAGCGCAACCTTCAGCCTCGCTAGTCCTCGCTCCACTCTGACGAGCCTCCGGCCAACTGCCATCACCCGGCGGCGGCCGGGGGCTCACGCCTGCGCGCGCTGCCTCAATTCCTCGTACAGTCGACTCGTCTCCGCGGGCAGCGCCATCGTCTCGGTCATCTTCGAACGAAGACCTTCCTCGAAGAACGTCGAGGCCTGATGCGCGAGCGGCAGGTTCAGCTGCCGAATCACCCGGCGCAGGTGCTCGCGCACCGCGCTCGCATCATCGTCGAACTCCATCAACGGGAACGCCCTCTGCCGGTGGAGCTGCAGCAGGCGCTCGTTGTACACCTGCCAGAGGCCCAGGCCTCTTTCGATCGGCAAGTGGTTGCGCCGGTTCAGCGACCGCGCAACCAGGGACGGATGGCGGAAGATGCCGACGAACTCGGCCTCCGGCAGCGCCTCGAGCCAGCCGTCGAGTGTCAGCAGCGTTCGCGGATCCTTGAACCCCCACAGCTTCTCGTCGCGAAAGCGCGAGATGAACAGATCCCGAACCGCGAGATGGAGGCTCTCCCACTCCACCACGCCGGGGGGACGGTCCCACGAGCCGCCGTTGCACTTCAGCAGGTCCTCCTGCATGAGCATGATCGCCCGGTTCTCGCGATTCCCCTTGACGTTGTGCGGGGCCTCGGTCACGACGTCGCCAAGCGTCAGCCCGGCCTGCTGGAGGCTGCCCGTCAGCATGCTGGTCCCGCTCCGGTGCATCCCGAGGATGATGACCGTCCGTTGCCGGAGGGGCGCGGCCGCCACCCGGTTCGGCGGCTGTTGCGCCGACTCGTACGCACGTGCCGCGTCGGGCATCTCGCGCCTGAACTCATTGAGCCGATCGAACGACGCCAGCAGGGACGGGTGTGCCGCGGGTGGTGCGTGTCCCAGGTAATCGCATCTCACCAGCGGCATCGCGTAGGGCGCGCCCCGCAGCTGTCGATACTGCGCGTCGGATGCCACGAAGGGCTCGTGCAGGTGCGCCACGCTCCTGCCGGTCATGGCGCCGCCGTGGAACTGATGAAACGACCCTTCGCCGAGCAGGACCACGAGTTCCGACTGCGGATGCTCACAGACACGGCGATAGAAGTCGAGGTTCACCAGCCCGCCGCCGGGGAAATCGAACCGCTCGTCGAATCCGCCGACCGCGTGAAACGTGTCCCTCGTCACGAAGACACAGTTGCTCTCGGCAATCGGCCCCCACCACCCGTGTCGGGAAGACAGGGCGAGCGAAGCAATGCGGAACAGCTCGTACCCATTCCGGCGCCAGTCGACGCTCTCGAGAAGCCGGTCTTCCGCCTGCTGGTCGTACCCCTTCGGCGCCGAGACCGGCTGGGGTTCGTGGCCCAGGTGGAACCCCAGGGTGCTGACCACGGGATGCGAATAGCACTGTGAGGCGCGGAGCGCGTACTGCAAGACGCCTGGCGAGAGCATGCGGGCGCCATCGACCATGAACCCGAGAAGGCGGCCCCGGGCTTCGCGCGCGCCGAGGTTCAGCGCCGCGGCGGGTGACGGGGGGGCAGGCTCGACGCGAACATACCGGAAACGAGGGGAGATGCGCCGGACCGCCTCCTCTCCGAGCGGCGGCGTGGATCCATTGTCCACGACGATGACTTCGTACGAATCGGCGGGAACGTTCTGGTACTCCGGCGTCAACGTGAAGAGCGTGCGCGGCGCTTCGCGCGCCATGTCGAACACGACCACGACGACCGACAGGGCCGGGCGTCCGTGGGTGTCGGGTGCCTCCGTCACGGATCACAGTCCCGCATGGCGGAAGACCATCATGTGCTGCGCCCTCGGATGGTTCCAGCCGCCGATGTTCTCGACGCGCAGGCGCGCCCGGCGCGCCAGGTCCTCGAACGTCGAGAACTCGTAGTGATACGGATCGCGGTCCGGGTAGGTGGTGACGCCGCCCGGCGAATGCGTCAGCGAGGAGATCCGGTGCAGCCCTCCGGGATCCTCGAAGAACGTCGCGAAGAACCGGCCCTCGGGGGCGAGGACGGCCTGCATCTCGACCAGGCATCGCAGGATCGAGTTCCACGCCAGGTGCGTGAACACCGACTGTGCCAGGGCGAAGTCGAAGCTGACGCCAAACCCGCTGAAGGCGAAGTCGTCCCTGCACAGCAGGGTCACGCGCCGATCCGAGAGGCCGGCGAGGGGAAGCTCGTGCTCACGGCCGGACTCGAGGAGATAGGCATTTCGATCGATCCCGTAGTAGTGGCCGTCCGCGAGGTAGGCGATGAAATGCACGCCGCCGCGCAGGCACCCGCAGCCGACGTCCAGCAGCCGATGCTCGGGTCTGAGCCCCTGTGAGACCAGGTATTCGAACTGCAGCCGACCGATCGTGTCCCACATGCCGCCGACGCTTCCGCGCCAGGGCCGTTCCTCCTGTATCCGTACGTCTGACATGTCCCGCTGGTTCCCTGCCTGCCGCGCGATGCGCGGCACGCGGGCTCACTGTAGCATGACGGGTGTCCGTGGATGCCGATGGTTCGCGTGTGAGAATGGTCCGAATGAGGACGTACCTCGCGGTTGCCTCTGTCAATCTCGTCGTTCTGGCGCTGCTGCTGGAGCTGGCTGGTGCGGCGAAGTTCTACGCCATGGAAGGCCGGGTCTTCTACGCGCGAGCGGTGCCCGAGCCGTCACGGGCCCCCGTCGCCGGGGCGCCCCCGGGCACTGCGTTCGTGCTTCATCCCGTGCTGGGCTTCATCCGGCGGCCCGGCCTGTCGATCACCGAGGTGGCGACGCGCGAGCGGCTCGCCAGGATACTTGGCCCCGGAGTGACGCCGGCATGGGTCGCGCTCGAGGCGAACAACTTCGGATTCTTCTCGCCGCACGACTACCCATATGTGCCCGGGGACGAGCCCTATCTCGTCGCCGTTCTCGGCGGTTCAGTGGCCCAGTGGTTCGCGCTGCAGGGCGCGCCCGCGCTCGTCGAGCGACTGCGTCAGGCGGCGGCGATCCCGGCGCATCGAGATCGTGAACTTCGCCCAGGGCGCCTTCAAACAGCCCCAGGCGCTGCAGGTGCTGGCCTATTTTCTTGCGCGGGGACAGCGCCTGGACTTCGTGCTCAACCTCGATGGCTTCAACGACGTTGCCCTCTTGTCGCTGAACGTGGAGAACGGCATCGATCCCTCGCAGCCGAGCGCGCAGCAGCTGCTGCCCCTGATGTCGCTGCTGGACAGGGACGCGTTGAGTCCGGAGCAGATTGAGACCTTCGCCCGCGCGAAACGCGCCGAACGCTGGATGCGATCCATCGAGCATCGGATGGACCAGGCCCGGTCGGCCGGCCTGTGGCTGGTGCTGCAGGTGCTCTGGCACGGAGTCGCTCGCAGTCATGGTACGGCGAGCGATGAGATCGCGACCGGTGCCACGGCAACGGGGCAGCAGCTGCTGCACGTGAATGAGTGGCCCAGGTCGAGCACGCCCGAAGCCTCCATGGACACGATTGCCTCGACGTGGATGCGGTCGTCTCTCCTCATGCGCGACATGCTGTGCGCCAGCGACATCCCCTACCTGCACGTCGTTCAGCCGAATCAGTACTTCTCGCGCAAGCGCTTCCCTGACGCGGAACGGCAGGTGGCCATTCGTGCCGATTCGCCCTACGCCAACGGCGTGCGGCTCGGATACCCGTATCTGCGCGACCGCATTCCTGCCTTGCGGTCGCGGGGCGTCAGTGTCGTCAGCGCCATCGACGTGTTCGATGACATCGAAGAGGTCGTGTACGCCGACGACTGTTGCCACGTGAACCAGCTCGGCAACGAGGTCCTGGCCCGCTTCATTGGCGATCACATGATGCGGATCACCTCCTCGGGCGAATGGCGCGAGGCGTGCCGGGCCGTGCAACCGGGGCCATGACCCGGGCCACCTCTCCGCCCCCTTATTGGAAAGTGACAGCCGCCTCGGTCCTGCTCTAGACTGCTGACTATGTCAGGGGCCGCGCGGCGCGCATTCGTGGCCATCGGTGCGATGGCGATCGGGCTCGCCATGGCCCTGCAACCCGTTCAGGCCCAGAAGCTGGACCTCGCGTTCCACGACGGGGCGGTCTCACTCGTGGCCGAGGACGTCACCGTGCGCCAGGTCCTGGACGAGTGGGCGAGGCTGGGCGGGACCAGGGTCGTCAACGCCCACCTGCTGGGCGGCGCGCGAATATCGCTGCAGCTCGACCGCGTGCCGGAGGCTCAGGCCATCGACCGTCTCCTCGAATCGGCTGCCGGCTACGTGGCGCGGCGCCGCAGCGGGACTACCGGGCCATCCGATTTCGCCCTCATTCTCGTGCTCGCGACGAGCGATCCCACGACGGCCGCGACCGACACCGTGCGGGCATCTCATGAGGCCGAGCCTGCGGTCGAGGCGCCGCCTGCCGCGCCGGCTCCCGAGAACACCCCAACGCCGGATGCGGCCGATCCCGACGCCGATCCGGACTCGGAGATTTCCTCCAACGAAGCCAACGGCCGCGCAACCGGAACGCGGCCGCTCCAGGGGCGTCTCGCCTCCGAAGCGCCCGCCATTCCCGTCCCCGCCGACCAGTTGCCGGCGGGCCGGCCCGACGGAGCGCGGCCGGGGATCCCGGGAGCCGTCCTTCCGGCGGGACCGGGTGCCCCGATGCCATCGCAGGCGGCGCCCGCGGCCGCGGGTCCGACTCAGGACGCCAACGGCCGGCAGCGACCAAGGCCATAAGCTCGCGCGCTCTGTCCATGGGGCCACGCTGGTCCATTTCGCTGCTCGTCGTGTCGAGCCTGCTCGCCGCCGATCCTCTGGCCGGCACCGCCGACTCCAGCACTGGGAGTAGCCAGCGGCCGGTGGCGTCGGCCGGACCCGCTGGCAACGGCATCTTCGCGGACGTCACCGATGCCGTTGGCGTCTCGTTCGTCCACTACAACGGCCTGACAGGGGAGCTCCTCTATCCGGAAATCATGGGATCGGGCGCGGCGCTGTTCGATTTCGACAACGACGGCGACCTCGATCTCTTCCTGGTCCAGGGTTCGACGCTGAGGCCCGGCGACGATCCCCGAAAGACCGTGACACCCTGGCGGGGGCCGGGCGCCCCCATGAGCCGCCTCTACCGCAACGATCTCAAGGCCGGCGCCACCGGTGCTCCGCGCCTGACCTTCACGGATGTCACCGAGGCCAGCCGCCTCATCGCGCGCGGCTATGGCATGGGCGTGGCGACCGGTGACATCAACAACGATGGCTGGATCGATCTCTACGTGACCAACCTCGAGGCGAACCAGCTGTGGCTCAATCGCGGGGACGGGACGTTCGTGGATACCACGGCACAGAGCGGAACGGGCGACACGCGATGGGGAACCAGCGCGTCGTTCGTGGACGTCGATCGCGACGGATGGCTCGACTTGTTCGTGACCAACTACGTTCGCGTCGACCTGTCGCGCCCTCCGGCCTGCTTTGCGACCACCAGCGCCAGGGACTACTGCGGGCCGAAGACGTTTCCCCCGGTTCCCGACGTGCTCTTCCGCAACAAGGGAGACGGCACCTTTCAGGATGTCTCCGCCGCGTCGGGCATCACGCGTGAGTTCGGCGCGGGCCTCGGTGCCGTCACCGACGACTTCAACGGCGACGGGTGGGTGGACATCTATGTCGCCAACGACGGCTCCGAGAACCAGCTCTGGATCAACCAGCGGAACGGTACGTTCAGGAACGAGGCGCTGCTCGCGGGGGCGGCCCTCAACCGGGATGGCCAGTCCGAGGCGGGCATGGGCGTCGATTCGGGGGATTTCAACGGCGATGGGCGCCCCGACATCTTCCTGACGCACCTGATGGAGGAGACCAATACGCTCTACGTCAACATGGGCGACACCATGTTCGAGGATCGGACGAGAGAGGCCGGACTCGGGCTCGGGCGACGCTACACGGGATTCGGGACGCTGTGGTTCGACTTCGACAACGACGGCTGGCTCGACCTGCTCTCGGCCAACGGCGCCGTGCGCCGATTGAGCGCCGATGTGCGGGAAATCTATCCCCTTGGACAGACGAACCAGCTGTTCCACAACACGGGCAAGGGGACTTTCGTGGAGATTTCACGGCGCGCCGGATCGACGTTTCAACTGGCCGAAGTGAGCCGCGGCGCCGCGTTCGGCGACATCGACAACGACGGGGACACCGACGTCGTCGTGACGAACAGCAACGGCCCGGCCCGCGTGCTGGTGAATACCGTCGGGCAGCGGAACGGCTGGGTGGGTGTGCGCGCCGCCGGGCGCCGGAGCGGCCGTGACATGCTGGGAGCGATCGTCGAGGTCCACACCTCCGACACGCGCATGCTGCGCCGCCGGGTGCACACCGATGGCGGGTACTTGTCGGCGCACGACCCGAGGGTGCTGGTCGGTCTGGGAAACTCCGGCGTCGCGCAGGTGCGGGTCCGCTGGCCCTCGGGCGAGACAGAGCAATGGCCGAACGTCCCCGCATCGACGTACGTGACGCTTCGACAAGGTGCCTCGCCGGCCGTCAAGTAGGCGCCGGCCGGGCTGCAAGGATGGTTCACCTGGTGGCGAACGCGCGGCGGGACGCTCGGCGGGCGATCAGTGCCTGGCTGTCCACGGGCCTGTGCCTCGCGATGGTGTGCGGCGCGGTGTCGAACGTCAGCGCGCGGCGGCAGGCGCCCGAGGTCCAGTCGGGTCGACCCGCAGCGCTCGCGGTCCAGGAGCGGGCATCGCTCGAGCCCGCGGTGGCGGAACACATCCGGTCGCTCGAAGCGTCGACCGAGGCGCTCGTTCGAGCTGGCGCGTCGGACGACCGCCTGGCGCTCGCCTACGGCCTGCTGGCACAGGCGTATCACGCATATTCGCTCGTCGAATCGGCCAGGGCCACCTACGAGAAGGCGCATCGCCTGGCGCCGGCGGACTTCCGCTGGCCCTATCTGCTCGCGTGTGTGCTGCAGCAGGAGAACCGGACGGACGAGGCGCTTTCGTACTACGAACGCGCCCGGGAGATCCGCGCGGACTACGCGCCCCTGGCCGTGAATGTCGGCAACCTGCACCTCGGACAGAACCGCCTCGAGGAGGCGAGCAAGGCGTTCGACGCCGCGCTGGCGCTGGACGCGTCCATGGCCTCGGCGCACTACGGACTCGGGCAGGTCGCCATGTCGCGCCGTGACTACGCGCGAGCCGTGGAGCATTTCTCACGGGTCCTGACGCTGGTGCCCGACGCCAATCGGGTCCACTACGCGCTGGCCCTGGCCTACCGCGGCCTCGGGGAGGTCGAGCAGGCACAGGCGCACCTCCGTCGACAGGGCCCCGTCGGTGTGAGCGTGGCCGATCCGCTCGTGGACGGCCTTTCCGGGCTCGTCCAGGGCGCGCGCCTCACGGTGCTTCGCGGCCGCATGGCGTTCGAGGCCGGACGATATGCCGAGGCGGCCGAGGCCTTCAGGAAAGCGGTGGCCGCCGAACCGGACAACCTGTCCGCCCGCGTCAACCTCGGGTCGGCGCTGGGACAAATCGGCGAGGCCGATGGCGCGATCGCGCAGTTCAACAAGGCGCTCGAGCTGGATCCCGACAATCGGTCGGCGCTGTACAACATCGGCGTGCTGTCAGCGTCCAGGAATCGGCATGACGAGGCCATCCGTCACCTGACGCGGCTGCTCGAACTGACGCCCGACGATCTCGAGGCGCGCCTGATTCTGGGGCGCGAGCTCGGCCGGACCGGACGGCTGGAAGACGCGCTCACGGCATTCGCGGCGGTGGCCGGCGCGAATCCCGACCACGAGGATGCCGTCCTGAATCAGGTGGACGTGCTCGCGATGCTCGGACGCCACCGCGAGGCGTTGGACACCCTCGAGCGCAGTCACGCGCGGTTTCCCACGAAGGGACGGACGGCGGCGCAGCTCGCCTACCTGCTGGCCACGAGCCCGCAGCCCGACCTGCGCGACCATGGCAGGGCACTGGAACTGGCGCGCCGGGTCTACGACGCCAGCGGCGCCATCCGCGACGGCGCCGTGATCGCCGCCGCGCTGGCCGGCCTCGGCCGCTGCGAGGAGGCCGCCAGCTGGCAGCGCGAGCTGATCGCGAGGGCCGAGCAGGTGGAGCCGGCGAAGGTCACCGCGCTCCGCGCGGACCTGGAGCGCTACCTGTCAGCGTGCCGCTGACCTCGCTCACGGCAGCCGATACGCGCGTAACTCGCCCGAGTAGCCGGCCCCGCTGATGGCCACCACGAGGTACTGCCGGCCGTTCAGCATGTAGGTCATCGGCGAGCCGGTCTGGGGCGCCGGCATCTCCACTGCGCCGCCGCCTTTCCCCGTGGCCTTGTCGTACGCCCGCAGCATCGCGCCGCGGGCGCCGGAGGGCGTCGGCCCCACGTTGCCTTCGCCTGCGATGAGCAGCGTCTTCGTCACCAGCGTGCCGACGTTGTTCTCCGCGCGGCCCGTGGGGGGAAGGTCCAGTCCCTTCAACGCCGGGTGGTTGCGGATGGCCTCCGGCGTGGCGCCGTGCGGCACCTGCCACCGGATCTCGCCCTTCGTCAGGTCGATGGCGCTGATGCGGCTGTACGGCGGCTTCACGAGCGGAAGGCCCTGCACCGTGAGCGCACCGCGCGCTGCCGCGGCCTCCGCGGGCGTCTCCGCGGTGGCGGAACCCGAGCCGCCTGAGCGGCGCGCACCTGTCAGCACCGTGCCCTGGAAGTAGGGCAGGTCGGAGGCGCCCGGGGGAGCCGGCACGAGGCCCATCGGCCGCGCCTGGCTCTGCGAGGCCACGTAGAGCATGCCCGTCTCGGGGTCGAACGATCCGCCGGGCCAGTTCGTCGCAGCACCCTGCGCGGCCATGATCAACGTTGCGATGGGGCCCTCGGCTCTGCTGAGCGAGGGCGGCGTGAAGACCGGGCCGATGCGGTACCGCTCGATGAGCTTCAATCCTTCGGCCCTGAGAGCCGGAGTGAAGTCGATCAGGTCGTCCACCGAGAAGCCCTGCCGGTCGTAGGCGGGCGGCTTCGTCGGAATCGGCTGCGTCGGGGAATACCACTCGCCCGGCACGTCCCCCTTCGGTACGGGCCGCTCCTCGATGGGCCAGATGGGCTCGCCCGTGACGCGGTCGAACACGTACAGGAACGCCTGCTTGGTTGGCTGCGCGACGATCTTCCGGAGCCGGCCGTCGATCATCACGTCGGCGAGAATCGGCGCGCACGGGATGTCCATGTCCCACACGCCGTGGTGCACCAGCTGGAAGTGCCACCGGCGCGCGCCTGTCTTCAGGTCCACGGCGACGAGGCTCTCGCTGAACAGGTTGTCGCCCGGACGGTAGCCGCCGTAGTAGTCGTGCGTGGGCAGCTCCACGGGAAGGTAGGCGAGGCCAAGCTCCGGGTCCACGGAGATCTGCGCCCACACGCCGGTGTTGCCGGTATAGGCCCACGAGTCCTTCAGCCAGGTCTCGTGGCCTAGGTCGCCCGGGCCGGGGATGGTGCGGAAAATCCAGAGGCGCCTGCCCGTGCGCACGTCGAACCCGCGCACGTAGCCCTTGACGTTCATGCGGCTCTTCGGGTTGGCGCCCGTCTCGAACGCCGCGCCGACGATCACCACGTCGTTGGCGACGATCGGCGTGGCGTGCAGGCCGACGGCCGCGTTCACCAGGTCGAGGTCCTGGTCGAAGTTCTGCTTCAAGTCGACGACGCCGTCCCGGCCGAATCCCGGGACGGGGCGCCCGGTGGCCGCATCGAGGGCGATGAGTTGATAGCCCGGCGTGACGTAGAGGATGCGTTCCTCCGTGCCGTCGGTCCAGTACGAGAGGCCGCGTCCAGACAGCTGGCGGGGCGCCGCGGCGCCCCTCGCGCCCTCGTCCAGCGAGAACACCCACCTCAATTCACCGGTTGCGGCGTCGAGCGAGACGACGGCCCGGCGCGTGCCGGCGGTGGAGTAGATCCGCCCCTGCACCATGAGCGGCGTGGACTGCAGGTTGAACTCCGGACGCGGACCCAGGTTGTCGGTCTTGAAACGCCACGCGAGCTCGAGTCGGCCGAAGTTCGAAGCGTCGATCTGGTCGAGGGGGGCGTAGCGCGTGTGGCCGAGGTCGCCGCCATATGTCGGCCACTCTCCGTTCTTCGTGCCCGACTGCCCCTGCACGACGGTGGCCGACAGCGCGGCGACCGTGGCCACGACCGCCAGGCGCCGCTGAATGCAGGACGGATTGCCCATGAGCCGCTCTCCGACGGGAGATATATCATCACTGACAGCCACCCATGCCGACCGAAATCGCCACCTCACCCTTCACGCTGGCGCGCCGCACCGCGCGCATGAACCCGTCCGTCATTCGCGAGCTGCTCAAGGTCACCGAGCGCCCCGGCATCATCTCGCTGGCCGGCGGCCTGCCTTCGGCCGACACGTTCCCGGTGGAAGCGATGCGCGAGGCCACCGCGCGGGTGTTGCGGGACGCGCCTCGGGAAGCCCTGCAGTACGCGGCGAGCGAAGGCTACGGGCCGCTGCGCGAGTGGGTGGCGCAGTACCTGGCCGCGCACCAGGGCATGTCCGTGTCGTCCTCGCAGGTGCTCATCACCAACGGCTCGCAGCAGGGCCTGGACCTCGTCGGAAAGGTGCTCATCGACGCCGGCTCGCGGGTGCTGGTCGAGACGCCCACCTACCTGGGCGCGGTGCAGGCGTTCACGCCGTACGAGGGCGCGCTCGAAGGCCTGGCGTCGGACGAGGAAGGACCGCTGCCCGATGCGCTCGCCGCTGCGGCGGGCGGCGCCCGGTTCGCGTACGTGCTCCCGAACTTCCAGAACCCCCGGGGCCACGTCTACAGCGAGGCCCGGCGCGCGGCGCTCGTGGACGTCGCCCGGCGCGAAGGCGTGCCGCTCGTCGAGGACAACCCGTACGGGGATCTCTGGTACGACACGGCGCCACCGCGCGGGCTGGCGTCGCGCTGGCCGGAGGGCGTGCTCTATCTCGGCTCGTTCTCGAAGGTCCTCGCGCCGGGGCTGCGCCTCGGCTACGTGGTGGCGCCGCCGGCACTCTACCCGAAGCTCCTGCAGGCGAAGCAGGCCGCCGACCTGCACACCGCCATCTTCAACCAGCGCATCGTCTTCGAGGTGCTGAAGAGCGGGATGCTCGAGGGGCACGTGGAGTCGATCCGCGCGCGCTATCGCGCGCATCGCGATGCGATGGCCGAAGCGCTCGACCGCCACATGACCGGGCTCGCCACCTGGCAGCGGCCGGTGGGCGGCATGTTCTTCTGGCTGGAGTTGGCAGGCGGCGTGGACGCCACCGCGCTGCTGCCGAAGGCCGTGGAGGCCGGCGTCGCCTACGTGCCAGGCGCGCCGTTCTACGCCGAGGGCCCGCGCGCCGACACGCTGCGGCTGTCGTTCGTCACGGTGTCGCCGGAGAAGATCGACGCCGGCGTGGCCGCCCTGGCGCAGGTGATCCGCGACGCGGGTGCGCCCGCGCGGTGAGGCAATCGGCCGTGCGCGTTCCTTCTCTGGCCATAGCGGTTACCGCCTGCCTGTGCCTCCCGGGATGCGGGCCGCGCGACAACGGCCCGACGGTGACGGTGCGCACCGATCCGCCCCCCGACGTCGCCGCGCCGCCCGCCGATGCCGTCTCGACCCGGTCGGGCCTGGCATCGAAGGTCATCGCCCCGGGCAGTGGAACGGTGCATCCGACATCCACGTCCCGCGTGACGGTGCACTACTCGGGGTGGACCACCGACGGGCGGATGTTCGACAGCTCGGTCACCCGCGGCGAGCCGGTCACGTTTCCCCTGAACAAGGTGATTCGCGGCTGGACGGAGGGCGTCCAGCTCATGGTCGCCGGCGAGACGCGCCGGTTCTGGATTCCCGAGGACCTGGCGTACCAGGGACGGCAGCCGCCGTTCGGGATGCTCGTCTTCGACGTCCAGCTGCTGCAGATCCAGTAGGCGGGCTCGGCAAGTCATCCGCCACTTCACTCCGACGCTCGCCGGAGACTCGGCGCACGGTCCCTGACAGCATCCGTTTGTGGGGTATTCCGCGCGCTGCGCGCTGGCCGGGTTCTTGCTCCTTCATGCACTGTCCGGCTCGATGGTTGGGCTGGACGAAGGCTGAAGGAGTTCGCCATGTCGTGCCGCATCGTCCTGCCCGCGGCGTTGACGGTCGCGCTGTTCTCATCCATCGCCTGGGCGCAGACCGGCGCCGTCACCGGCACCGTGAGGCACGCGCCTTCGGGAACCCCGGTGCCTGGTGTCACCGTGACGCTGGTGGATCCGGAGGGCTACATCACTGGCCGCACCGGGACTACCAATGACGCCGGCCGGTATCAGATCCTGAACGTGCCCGCTGGACGCTACTACGCCTTCACGACCAACCAGCTCGGCCTGACCAACGAAATCTACGACGACCTGCTCTGCCGCGGAGGTTGCGCCCCTGCAGGGGCGGGTCTCGTCGACTCGCCGGCCTCGCCCATGTGCTTCGGATGCCTGTTCGGCACGCCCATCATCGTCACGGCAGGTGCGACGGCGAGCGGCAAGGACTTCGGCCTGGATCTCGGCGGCAGCATTGCCGGACGCGTGACGGCGGCGGACACGGGGAACCCGCTCGCGGGCGTGACGGTCGCCGCGAACCTGGTCAACCCGACCGGGGGGAGTTGGCCTGTCGCCGGCTCGACGACCGACGCGAATGGGGAGTACCTGATCCGCGGGCTGCCCGCGGGGCAGTACTACGCCAGCACGCTCGGGGCGCCGCCGGGATACGTCAACGAGATCTTCGACAACGTGCACTGCGGTCACGCCTGGGGCTGCTCCAATACCGAAGGCGGGACGCCGATCGATGTGGCGCTCGGCGTGACCAGCAGCGGAAGGAACTTCGAGCTGGAGCGCGGCGGCCGCATCACCGGTATCGTCAGGGACGCCGTGACCCTTGCGCCCGTGCCGGGCGCCTGCGTGGATGCGTACCGCTACGACCCCGTCAGCGCGGTGTTCGATCTTGCGGGATGGGACTGCGCGGACGGTTCCGGAGCCTACGCCGTGGAGGGACTGGTGGGCGGCAATCACTATGCCGTCGTGAAGAACTTCTCGGGCTACGTGACCGCGTTGTACGACGGCCTCTCGTGCGTGAGCTATTCCTGTGATCTCACCGCCGGAACAGCGATTCCCGTCACCTTCGGGGCGACGACTTCGGGCGTGGATTTCGACCTCGAGATCGGCGGCGTGATCCGCGGCGTGGTGAGGGACGAGGCCACGTCGGTCGGGCTCGCCTACCTGGGCGTCAGCGTGTTCCGGCGCGTGGGCGGCACGCAGATCGAGCGCGTGTCCGTGTCGACGAACGCGTCGGGCGAGTACGAGGCGCGCCTGCTGCCGCCCGGTACCTACTACGCGTACACGACGTCCGGGGGAGGATACGGGGCCGAGATGTTCGACAACATTCCCTGTCCGATCGACACCGGGTGCGAGCCGCTGCTGCTGACCAGCGGCACGCCGATCACGGTGAGCGGCGGCGGCGCGGTCACCTCGGGCATCGACTTCGAGGTGGCGTTGCTCACGGGCCCGCCGGCCGCTCCCTCCGGCCTGCGCGCGTTCGTTGACGATGCCCTCGTGCGGCTGGCATGGGAGCCGCCACTCTCGGGCGCCGTGTTCACGGACTACGTCCTCGAAGCCGGCCTGTCCCCCGGGAGCACGGCGGTCACGGCCTCCGCGACGACTCCGCTCTACGACGTGGCGGGCGTCGCGCCGGGCCGCTACTACGTTCGCGTGCGGGCACGTAACAGCTTCGGTGTCGGGCCGCCGTCGGAGGAACTCGAGGTCAACGTCGCTGCGTACGGACCCTCGGCGCCGCTCGCCCTTCCCGGGCGCCCCTTCGCGTGGATGAGCGCACGACGGCTGACGCTGACCTGGGCCGGGCCGGCCACCGGCGACGAGCCAACCGGCTATCTCGTCGAGGCCGGCACTGCCGCCGGATTAGCCAACATCGGCTCGGCCCTCGTGGCCGGGCGGTTCCTGACCTTCGATCCGGTTCCGGATGGCGTCTACTTCCTCCGGGTGCGTGCGGCGCGCGGCAGCGACCTGAGCGCGCCCTCGGCGGACATCATGCTCAACGTCGGGAATCTGCCGGCGCCGCCAGGCGCGCCCACCGCGCTCGCCTTCACCATCGTCGGGACGACGGTGAACCTCTCGTGGACGGCGCCGGTGGACAGCGCGCCGACCAGCTACGTCCTCGAGGCCGGCTCCGGCCCGGGGCTGTCTGACCTGGTGAGGCAGGACACGGGGAGCGCGGCCACGAGCCTTGCGTATGCCGACGTGCCCCCGGGCACGTATTACGTGCGCGTTCGGGCGGTGAACAGCCTGGGCGCCGGCGTGGCGTCGAACGAGGTCGTGGTCACCGTGCCGTGACTCAGAGTTCGAGCTGCATGCCGGCCAGCATGTAGGCCATCCCCACGGCCATGAGCCCGAGTGTCAAGCGGCCGGCGCGTGTCATGCGGCAGGCCACCGGCCGCGAGCCGGCGAGATAGGGAGCGGGGGTGGGACTGGTGCGGGCGGCGCCGAGCGGCCCGATGGCCGTCGGCAACCAGCCGCTCTCGTTCCGGCCGCACAGCTCGCCCGTGAACCAGCCGACGGCTTCCGCCAGGAACCACACCGCGGACACGTAGGTGAACGGCGCCCAGGCGACGCCGTCGCGCATGGCCCACATGTACCACATGCCTGCCAACCCGATCGTGAGCGCGATCCAGGGCAGATCGATCCTGGTGCCTCGACGCGCGCGTGCCAGGGCATAACCGGCCGCCAGGATCGCGGCGGCGGCGAAGAGCAGCTGCCAGGGCCAGCGTGTCGTGTCACGGTACTGCGGCGGTACGAACATGTAGGCCATCCCGATGGCCATGAGGGTGTGCCCGAGGTGCCACAAACGGTGCACGCCGCTCATGCGCACGACATGCGCGAGGTGCTCGAGCACCGAGACGACGAAGATGCCGGCCCAGATCCAGCGGGCCCAATCGGGGAAGGGATTCACGACGGGCCCACGGACCTCGAACGCACGGCGCTACTGCGGCTGTGACGTCGTCGTCGCGGCCGGCGCCCGCTTGTGCCTGTCGAACCAGTAGCGCAGGTAGAGTTGCGTGCGCACGAAGTTCGACGGCGTGGACGTGGTGCCGTGCCACTCGTTGTTGAAGCGCACCATCGCCGTCGGCACCTTCCGCAGCTTCAACGCGCTGTAGAACTGCTCGGTCTGCGGGATGGGCGTCCGCAGGTCCTGCACGCCCGTCATCAGCATCGTGGGCGTCTTGACGTTGCCCACGTAGGTGAGCGGTGAGCGGCGCAGGTGCTCTGACGGGTCCTCCCAGGGGAGCTTCTCGAAGTTGTAGTACCAGGTGGCGCCGTCGGTGGTGCCGACGAAGCTGAGCCAGTCGATGACGGGGCAGTTGGCCGACGCCGCGGCGAAGCGGTCCGTCTTGCCCACCGTCCACGCGGTGAGCACGCCGCCGCCGCTGCAGCCGGTGACGAACATGTTCTGCTGGTCGACGAAGCCCTTCTTCAGCAGCTCGTCCACGCCGGCCATCAGATCGTCGTAGTCCTTGCTCGGGTACGCGCGCATGATCTGGTTGCCGAACGCGCTCCCGTAGCCGGTGCTTCCCCGAGGGTTCGTGTAGAGGATGACGTAGCCGTTGGCCGCCATCTCCTGCCAGCCATAGTTGAAGCCGACGTTGTACATCCCGTGCGGTCCGCCGTGGATGTGCAGCTGCATCGGGTACTTCTTCGCGGGATCGAAATCGGGCGGCGTGATGTACCAGCCCTGGATCTTCAGGCCGTCCACGGACGTGTACCACATCTCGGTCACCTCGCCGAGCTTGCGTCCCGCGAGGATGTCGTCGTTCACCGCCGTCAGCTGCCTGATCTGCTGCGGCGCCGCCAGGTCCCAGGTCACGATATCGGGCGGCTTGCTGTACGAACTGAGGACGCCGACGGCCTTGCCCTTTGCCATGCTCGACGCCGCGAGCATGTGCGTGCCGCGCGTGACCGGCTGCACTTCATCCGCGCGCGTGCCGGCCAGCGGCAGGAAGTACTGGTTCTGCGTACCCTGGTCCTGCGCCGTGAAGTAGACACCGGTGCCATCGTCCTTCCATTCCACGTTCTGCGGCGAGCGGTCCCACGCGCCAGACACCAGGCGCGGGTTGCCGCCGTCGATGTCCATCACGTAGAGCTTGCTGTCCTGCCACGTGTTCTTCGTCCAGTCGTAGCCGGTGTAGGCCACGCGCTTGCCGTCGGGCGAGACCTTGGGGCTGTTGTCAGGCCCCTTGCGCCGCGTCAGCTGCGAGATGGCGCCCGTGGCGACGGTGACCGCGTAGATCTCGCTCTCGCGCCACTGATAGTCCGCATCGGGCTGGCGCAGCGAGGTGAAGAGGATCCTGGTGCCGTCAGGCGTCCACTCCACGCCGTTGTGATCCCAGTCCCCATCGGTGATCTGGCGCGCCGTGCCTCCGGTGGCGGGCACCACGAACAGGTGCCGATAGCCGTCGTCGGTGAATCCCTCACGGTCCTGCCGGTAATCGAGCCGCTCGACGACGCGCGGCGCCTCGGTCCACTTGGCGCCCTCGGGCGCCTTTGGCATCTTGATGGGCCAGGTGTTCTTCTGCTCCACCTTCATCGTGAACGCCACGGACGTGCCGTCCGGCGACCACGACACGTTCGTGGGCGCCTTCTCCACGCGCGTGATCTGCGTCACGGCGCCTTCGGCGTCCATGTAGCGCACGAAGATCTGGGTGCCCTTCGGCTCGCCCTGTGCCGTGTAGGCGATGCGGTCGCCGGTGGGGGACCAGCGGGCATTGCTGCCGCGGACGAGGAAGCGGTTCTTCGATCCGTCGGCGTTCATCACCCAGAGCGATGACTCGCGCTTGTCGTTCACCTTGTCGATCCACTGCCGCGTGTAGATGACCTGGGTGCCGTCGGGAGAGAGCTGGGGATCCGAGACCGTCTCGTATTCCCAGTAGAGGTCCAGGTCCAGGCGGTCGGCGGGCGCCGCCTGCTGTCCCGCGTGCAGCGCCGACGTTCCGCCGGAGCCCGCTATCGCAACCGCCATCGCCGCGAAGAGCGCGACTCGTCGCATTGGTATCCTCCTGGTGACGAAAGAGACCGGCCGAGGGATGGAATTCTACGCGAACGGGGCCAGCGCGGTCGTGGCCGGGGCTGACGCCCCGGCGCTCAATATGCCGCCCGGCGGTCCGGTGAAGCGCGCCGGCCCTGGTGAAACGGAGGGAGGGCCGGCGTCACTACCCGGCATGCCCATCGCCCTGAGCCCTCTGGAGCAGGTGTTCGTGGTGTCACTCGCGCTGACGGCGGCGGCTCAGCTGTACATCGAACGACGGCTGAGGCGGAGGTAGAAACGGACGTGGGGCTTGGGGCGTGGGGCTTGGGGCTTGGGGCTTGGGACTGGGGCTACAGCGCCGAGAACCCGAGAACCCGAGAACCTGAGAACCCGAGAACCTGAGAACCCGAGAACCCGAGAACCTCAGAACCCCGAAGCCCCTCCCTGGCGGGGCATCGCCTTGCGCGGCAACTTCTCCGGCCAGTTCGCGGCGTACCACGCGAAGACCGCGGCGACGGCGCCCTGCTGCGTGAGGTCCTCGCGCTGCACGTGATCGAACGTATCCATGTTCGAGTGGTGCGTGCGTGCCTGGTATTCCAGCCGCTCCTGGATGAACTGGAAGCCGGGCAGCCCGGCCTGATCGAACGGCACGTGATCGGTGGCGCCAACGCTGCGCGGGCTCACGGCCCTGAAGCCGAGATCCTTCACGGCCTCGCCCCACTGCTCGAGCAGCTTGATGGCGCCCAGGTTGCCCTGGCCCCACACGCCGAGGATGCGGCCGGTCCCGTTGTCCAGGTTGAAGTAGGCCGCGAGGTTCTGGTGGTCCGGCTTCACCGTGCCCGTCGCGGCGTCGTAGTAGTGTCGTTGCACGTAGGCGCGCGAGCCGAGCAGGCCCTGTTCCTCGGCTGCCCAGAGCGCGATGCGGATGGTCCGGCGCGGCTTCAGCCCCAGGGCCTGGATCACCCGCACGGCTTCCATCATGGCGGACGAGCCCGTCGCGTTGTCGGTGGCACCGCCTGCATAGGGATAGCTGTCCAGGTGCGCGCCGAGCAGCACCACTTCGTTGGCGAGGTCGGTCCCGGGAATCTCCGCGATGGTGTTGATGGCGTTGCCCTCCGGATGGGTCTCCGGGTGGAACGTCGTCTGGATGTTCAGCTCGACGCGGACCGGCTGCCCCCGCTCGAGGAGCCGGACGATGCGGTTGTAGTGCTCGACGGCGAGGGTCGCGGAGGGCACCTGCCGCAAGGCCTTCGCATCGCGGCTGCCGCCGCTGGTAGGGAAGATGGTGCCGCCGTCCACGCGCTGCTGCATCCACGAGAGATCGCTGCCGCCGGGCGTCTCGTCGCTGTTGCTGCCGCGCTCGAGGAGCGCGGCGGCGCCTTCCGCGACCAGGAACTGCTGGAGTGACTGCTGGAACGCCTGCTCCGCACGCTGAGCCGCGCCAGGCCCGCCGCCCGCCGCCGCGGGCGCCAGCGGCGTGTGCATGGCCTCCGCCCACTCCTTCTCGCCCATCCGGAGGATGATGCGGCCGTCGAGCATCCGCACGGCACGCACCGGCTGCATCACGACAATCTTCCCTCTGAGCTGCCCCGTGTACTTCGCCAGCTCGCTGTCGCTCGTGGCTCTCAGGTGGACGACCTCGGCGAGCACGGTGCCGCTGGTCGGCGGCGAGTTCCAGCGTGGCTGGCCGATGAGCACCTGCGCGTGCGGCGTGACGATGTGCGCGGAGAATCGCTCGATGGTCCAGCCCTGGCCGAAGGGGAATCGCTCCTGGTGGACGTTCTGCAGGCCCCACTCGGTGAAGCGCTTCATCGCCCATTCGGACGCCTGCTCGAACGCCGGCGTGCCGGTGGCGCGCGGGGTGTGGACCTCGGAGAGCCACCACACGTGTTCCATCGCCTGAGAGCGCTGGATGGCCTCGGTGCGGATGCGCCCGATGGTGCCGAGATCCAGCCCCTGTGGCGGCGCCTGCGCGGCGAGCGTGGCGGCCATGACGAGAAGAGAAACCAGCGAGAGCACCGAACGCGTCATCGAACATCCTCCCAAAGCCCAAGACCCAAGACCCAAGACCGCCCCTCACTTCTCGCTCGCCACCGCGCCCTCCTCCCGTTCCGGGGCACTCCGGGCCTGCCGTGCGGGGATGCGGACCGTGAACGTGGCGCCCTGGTTCTCGCCGGCGCTCTCGGCGGCCACGTGCCCGCCGTGCCGCTCGGCGAGTTGCTTGACGATGGAGAGACCGAGACCCAGGCCGCCGAACGCGCGCGTCGCGCTCGAATCGGCCTGTCGGAAGCGCTCGAACACGAAGGGCAGGAACGCGGGCGAGATGCCCACTCCCGTGTCGCTGACTTTGATCACGAGGTCCCCCTCGTCGATGCGCACGTCCACGTCGATCGAGCCGCCTCGCGGGGTGAACTTGATGGCGTTGGCGACGAGGTTGTTGAGGATCTGCTGGATCCGTGCCGGATCGAGCAGGAGCGCGCGGCTGGCATCGACGCGGAACGCGCAGACCACGCCCTTCGATTCCGCGGCCGGGCGGAGCGCCTCCATCACGGAGTCCACGATGCCGGGCACCATCGTGGGTTCGAGGCGCAGGCGCAGCTTGCCGGTGATGACGCCGGACACGTCCAGCAGGTCGGAGGTGAGCTGGGCCTGGAGCTGCGCGCTTCGCTCGATGGCCGCCAGCGCCCGCTCGCGCTTCTCGGGCGAGAGCTGGCCCGAGTTGAGCAGCTGGATCCACCCGAGGAGCGCGTTGAGGGGTGTGCGAAGCTCGTGTGAGAGCGTGGCGAGGAACTCGTCCTTCAGCCGGTTCGCCTCCTGCGCCTCTCGGTACAGGTGCTCGTTCTCCTGCGCGAGGCGCCGCAGCCGATCCTCGGCGCGCTTGAGCTCGGTGATGTCCAGGAACGCGCCCACCGCGCCGCGGACGCGCCCCTCGTCGTCGAAGAGCGGCGCTGCGTACTCGTACAGCGTGATGGTCGTGCCATCCGGGTGCACCACCTCCAGCTCCACGTTCTTCACCTCGGCGCCCAGCCGAGCGGCCATCTGCAGGGGCAGGTCCTCGGGCGCCAGCTCGACGCCGTCCCTCCTGATCACGATGGGCGGGCGGTCCCGGGGATCCAGTGCCGAGAGCGAGGCGTTGTCGCGGGTGTCGATGCGGAGCATCTCTGCGAAGGCGGGGTTGACGGCGATGTTCCGGCACTCGGGGTCGGTGGCCACGCCGATGCCGACCGGCGTGAGCCGGAACAGCGTCTCGAACTCCAGCTGGCGCCGCTGCACGTCGCCGCGCGCGCGCGCCAGGCGGCCGGCCAGCACGGCGATGCCGATGCCGATGCCGAGGTAGAGCGCGAGGGGGTAGATGTCCTCGCCGAGCGTGCGCAGCGTGAAGTACGGTCGCCGGAAGAAGTACTCGGCCGAGAGGGCGCCGAGCACGGTGGCCAGCAGCGCCGGCAGGAAGCCGCCGACGAGCGCGGCCACGAGGATGGGAGGGACGAACAGCAGGAACCAGAGGGCGGCCGACGGCGGCAGCGCCTGGAGGCCGAAGCCGATGGCCGTGGCCACCGCCACCGCGCCGAGCGCGACGGCGAAGGCCCGGGTGCGGGTCACGCAGGCTCCTCGATGAGCGCCGCGGAGGCCCCGACCCATCGCAGGCCCTTGTTGTGATCGACGCCCATCATGGTGCCCCGGCCCATGCGCAGGAGCGGAATGGCCGGCCGCAGCTCGTCGGTCCAGACATACATGATGCGGATCTCCACCTGGGTCGGCCCGTGGGGCGTGGCGATGACCGGCGCGAAGCGCACGCGCTCCTGGAGGATGTAGTCCTGCCGCTCGTCGGGCGGGATCCTCGCGATGTCCTCGTCGGTCGGCGCGAACACGATGCCGCCGCCGGCGAACGAGTAGAGGGGCTTCAGCACCCAGTTCTCGCGGTCGTCGGGCAGCCGTTCCAGCTCGTGCAGGAAGCGCGCCCGCGGGACCGCGGGGTGGCGGAGCCAGGGGATCGAGAACTTGCTGATCCTGAAGTACCACGCCGGGTGCCCGGCCCACTCCACGTCCAGGTCGTCACGGTAGTCGAAGGGCAGCTCGATGCCCTTGCGATCGAGCTCGTCTGGAATGACGCGGTTGTAGATGCGCCTGATTCGCACGCGCCGGCCGTCGCGATCGTAGAAGAGCTGCCGTCCCTCCCGGTGGATCGCGCCCGTGTCCACCGCGCGCACGCCCCACACGCGCTCGGTGATCGCGAAGTCGGGCCACGTCTTCTGCCGGCGCGGCTCGATCTCCATCAGCACCACTTCCGTGGGATCGTGATTGCCGACCATGGCGCTGCCGACCAGCGCGTCGTAGGCGGCCTCGTCGAGGCCGCCGAGATAGATGCCCAGGCTCGCGGGCAGCGCATAGGCCTGCCGGTAGGCGTCGGCCATCGCGCGCTGCAGGCCGTAGAGCGACGGGAACGCCTGCAGCTCGACGAGCCGCGGCTCGATGCGCCCCTCAGGCGTCCGCACGAGGCCGAAATCGACCTGCACGAAGCGGGGCACCGGATCCTCGTTGGGCCCGGCGAAGCGATCCGGAACGGCGGCATCGGCGGCCTTGATCGCGGCAGGATTGGCGCCGAGCTCCCGGACGAGCTCGGCGCCGGTGTCCGACAATCCCTGGAGGAACGCCGTGGAGAAGAAGCACGGCGTCTCCGAGACGGGGAACGACGGGGGGGCGCCGGCCGCATCGGCCAGCAGGCCCAGCAGCCGCTGATAGCCGGCCTCGGTCCAGGCCTCGTTGAACGCACGGCGTCGCGACGGGATCATCGCGGGCTCGGCCCTCCTAGGCGGCGACGAGGAACCGGCCCTCGCGCATGATCGGCTCGTCGTCCACCCAGATGTCGAAGCGCGTGCCGACGACGTCGATGTGCGTGGACGATGACCAGTTGGCGCCGGTGTGGGCGCCGTAGGGATCCCCGAAGGCGATGTGGATGCCGGGGAACTTCTCGTCCTGCAGGATGTGGCCGATGAGGTCCCGGAGCTCGATGTTGGTGCCGATGGCGAACTCGCCGACGCGGTCCGAGTTCTCGTCGGTGTGCGTGTAGCGCCAGAACGCGTCCTCGAGGTCCTTGTTCTCGCTCGTCGCCTCGACCAGCCGGTTGTCCCTGATGACGGCCGTGAGCGGCGCGTCGCCGAGCAGGCCGAAGCGGTCGCACAGGTAGTCGCCCACCACGCCGTCGATGACGAAGGTGCCGTTGACGTTGCCGGGCGAGGTGAAGATCTCGCCGCCGGGAAGGTTGCCCCACTTGTCCGGGCTGATGAGGCCGCTCGTCTTGAGCCAGCGGTAGTCCGGGTTGAGGTCCGCCACCAGGTCGGTGCCGGCGGCCGACCGGGCGCGGACGCGCGAGGCCTTCGTGACCATGGCCATCACCTTCGCGCTCAGGCGGTCCACCTTCCGGAAGTCGGCCCGCATGCCCTCGAGCATGATCTGCCGGTTGATGTTCACCATGTGCGCGTGCCGCATGCGGCGCCGGTTCACGATGTCGGTCATCTGCATCCGCGAGTGCAGCTCGTTCTTCTGCACCTGCGCGGCGAAGATACTGACGTGGCTCTGCTCCATGTCGTCGGCGACGACGGCCGGCAGCCCCTTGAGGGGCCGTTCGGCCACGTCCTCGAGCAGGAACGCGCGGTAACGGGCGCCCACCTCCTCGATCTCGTGCGCGAGGCTCGCCGCGATGTCCTCGCAGGCGCGATCGGCAATCACCGTCACCCGCTCGGACGGCTGCACGTTCAGGCAGACCCGGACGGCGTTGCGCGCCCCCGGCGTCAGCTCAGCATCGAAGGTCGTAGTCATTCCACACTCACCAATCGATCAATGGACCAATCACAATCGCCAATCGTCATTCACCAGTCACCAATGACTGCCCGACCCCCGGTTCCCGGCTCCCGACGCGGCTCAGAGCCCCGCCTTCGTCTCCTCCACCATATACGCTACGACCTGCCTCAGGTCCCCGGTTTCCTCGTAGACCTTCAGCTGCCGGTCGGCGCCGGTCCCGCGCTCGAGCATGGTCTCGACGTAGGCCACTTCCTCCCGCGAGTCCAGCTCGTCCACCACGTCGTCCACGAAGTCGAGGTACTCGAGGATGAGGGCCCGCTCCGGCACCTCCTTCTGGATGCCGAAGTCGATGAGGCTGCCGTCGATGCCGTAGCGGGAGGCCCGCCACTTGTTCTCCATGATCAGCGAGCGGCTGTACACCCGGTAGCCCTGGTTGCGCGAGTGCAGCTTGTACAGCTTGGCGACCGTGGCCTGGATGAGCGCGGCGATGGCCAGCGACTCGTCCACCCGCATGGGGATGTCGCAGATACGCACCTCGATGGTGGAGAAGAACGGGTGCGGGCGGACGTCCCACCAGATCTTCTTCGCGTTGTCGATGCAGTTGGTCTTGACGAGGAGGTCCACGAACGTCTCGTACTCGGCCCAGCTCGTGAAGGTGTCGGGGATGTTCGTGCGGGGGAACTTGTCGAACACCTTGCAGCGGTACGATTTGAGCCCGGTGTTCATGCCCAGCCAGAACGGCGAGTTCGTGGAGAGGGCGAGCAGGTGGGGCAGGAAGTACCGGATCTGGTTCATCAGGTGGATGGCCGTGTCGCGGTCCTCCACGCCCACGTGCACGTGCAGCCCGAAGATGAGGTTCGAGCGCGCCACCAGCTGCATGTCCTCGACGACCTGCAGGTAGCGCTCGTCGGGATAGATGTCCTGCACGCGCCAGTCGGCGAACGGGTGCGTGGCGCCCGCCACGAGGAGCAGCCCGTTCGACTGCGCCAGGTCCACCATCTGCCGCCGCAGGTTGACGATGTCGGCTCGGGCCTCCCGCATGTTGTGGCAGACCCCGGTGCCGACCTCGACCACCGACTGGTGCATCTCGGCCTTGACCCGCTCGTCCATCTGCCGCTTGCCCTTCGCGATGATCTCGGCAGCGATGTGCGAGCGGAGGTCGAAGGTGTCGGGGTCTATCGTCTGGTACTCCTCCTCTATCCCTATGGTGAAGGAGGGCTTCATGACAACCTCACATCGATGACGGGCGATTGCTGATCGAGCGATTCATTGAAGATCGACGATTGCCGATTGGGGCATTCGATTTCCGATTGGCGATTGCCGCATCGGACGATGTCCGCACCGCCGCATCTGCGCGGCTCTCCCGCTCGCCGAATCGCACGAATCATGCAATCACCCAATGACTCAATCACTCAATCACTCAATCACTCAATC
>JBFWQE010000046.1:0-10533 GCA_050249615.1 Vicinamibacterales bacterium | reverse complement strand
CGATTGGCGATTGCCGCATCGGACGATGTCCGCACCGCCGCATCTGCGCGGCTCTCCCGCTCGCCGAATCGCACGAATCATGCAATCACCCAATGACTCAATCACTCAATCACTCAATCACTCAATCCAATGGTCAATGCCCGAATCGTTCAATCGTCAATGGATCACTCAATCGGCAATCACCAATCACTCAATGGACTCCCCGGCCCCCGAACCTCCCAGCATCGAGGCCCACCGGTACTCACGAGCCGCCGCCGGAGGCTCCACAGCCCTCCGCACGGCCAGCTCGGCGACCGCGTTCACAATCCACTCGAAGTTGGCGGGGCCGACGGAGTGCAGGTCCGCGTCGGGGGCCGGGTTCATGAAGTCGATGGCGTACGGCACGCCGTCCTCCACCGCGAACTCCACGGTGTTGAGGTCGTAGCCCAGCGCGCGGCAGAGCGTGACGCAGTCGCGCTCCACACGGTCCAGCAGCGCCTCGTCGTACGGCGGCGGGTTCTTCAGGTACCGCTCGTGGAATGGCTGCCGCGGGTCGTAGGGCATGATGTGCACCTTCTCCTGCCCGACGACGTAGCAGCGGAAGTACTCGTTGAAGTTCACGCCGCGCTGCAGCGTCATGCAGAGGTCGCGCGTCTGGTCGTAGGCCGCGAAGAACTCCTCGGGCGAGTTCACCTTGTGCACGTCGCGCCAGCCGCCGCCATCGAAGGGCTTGAGGAACGCCGGGAAGCCCACGTACTCGAAGATGCCCTTCCAGTCGAGCGGGTAGACCAGGTTCCGCATCGAGCGGTCCGTCGTTCCCGCGGGATGCTCCTTGTGCGGCAGGGCCACCGTGGGCGGCACCGCCACGCCCAGCTTCGCCGCCAGCGCGTAGTTGAAGAACTTGTCGTCCGCGCTCCACCAGAACGGGTTGTTGATGACGCGCGTGCCGGTCAGGACGGCGTTCTTCAGCCACGTCCGGTAGAAGGGGATGTCGTGCGAGATACGGTCCACGACGACGTCGTAGCCGCAGGGCTCGGCCATGCGCGCGGCGCCCGTCTGGACGAATTCCGCCGTGACCCCTGGCACCCCCATCGCGTTGATGCGCTCGACGAGCGCGCCGGGGAAGGTGTTCTCCATCCCGAACAGGACACCGATCTTGGCCATATGTGCGTGATGTCGGGAACCGGGAGCCGGGAACCGGGAGCCGGGTCCGTCGCGCGGTCCGGGTCAAGCTTATCCCACTCGAGAACCCCCAGAACCCAGAACCCAGAACCCCGGAACCCGCGAACCCGCGAACCCGAGAACCCGCGAACCCGAGAACCCGAGAACCCGAGAACCCGAGAACCCGAGAACCTCAACCCCCTATACTTGGACACCGTTGCCCGACGACATCGCCCTGCCGCGGCCCAGGCTCCTCCACCACTCGCAGTTCCCCTCGTCCGTCCTGCCCGATGACCGCGACATCGTGGTCTACCTGCCACCGGGCTACGACGAGGCGGACGAGCCGCTGCCGGTGCTCTACCTGCACGACGGCCAGAACCTCTTCGACCCCGAGACGGCGCACATCCCGGGCCAGCACTGGCGCGTGGGCGAGACCGCCGATGCGCTCATCGACGCAGGCGCCCTCGTGCCGCTCGTCATCGTCGGCATCGCGAACACCGGCCCTCGGCGCATCCACGAATACACGCCCACCGAGGACGCACGCCTGGGCGGCGGGCTGGCGGACGACTACGGTCGCTTCATCGTCGAGGAGCTGAAGCCGTTCATCGACGCGGTCTATCGCACGCGCCAGGACGCCGCCTCCACAGGCCTGGGTGGCTCGTCGCTTGGCGGGCTGGTGTCGCTGCACATCGGGCTCACGCGGCCGGACGTGTTCGGCAAGCTGGCCGTGCTGTCGCCGTCGGTGTGGTGGGACCGCCGGGTGATCCTGCGGACGGTGCGCGCCGCGCGGCCGCGCCCGCCCCTGAGGCTGTGGGTGGACATGGGCACCGCCGAGGGCCGCCGCGGCCTGGACGATGCGCGGCTGCTGAAGGCGGCACTGGTGGGCGCCGGCTGGGTGCCGGGGAAGGATCTGCACTACGCGGAATACGAGGGGGCCACGCACACCGAGAGCGCCTGGGCGGAGCGGGTGGGGCCGATGCTGCAGTGGCTGTTCGGCAAGCGGGATATCATCGCCTCGTGATGTCACCCCGGTCGCGCGAGACCTGGCGGTTCTCCCAGGCGCTCGGCGCCATCGCGCTGGTCACGCTTGGCTATGCGACGGTGTTCCCCTCCGCGAACGCCGTGACCGTCTCCACGACCTTCCTGCTCGTGGTGCTGCTGGTGGCGGCGGTATCCACCCTTCGCGTGGCGCTCGTGACGTCAATCGCCGCCGTGCTGGCCCTGAACTTCTTCTTCCTCCCTCCGGTGGGCACGCTCACGGTCGCGGATCCGCAGAACTGGTTCGCACTGCTCGCCTTCCTCGTGGTCAGCGTGGTCGCGAGCCACCTGTCCGCGGTGGCCCAGGCCCGGACACAGGAAGCCGTCGAGCGCCGGGACGAGCTGGCCCGCCTCTTCGACCTGGGCCGCGACGTGTTCGTCGTCACCGACGACCGCGAGGCGCTGTCCGCCCTCGCGCGGTCGGTGGCGCGCCGGTTCGACCTGGAGTTCGTCGCGGTCGCGCTCCCGCGGGATGGCGATTGGGTCGTGTACCAGTGGGGCGCGTACGTCATGGACCTTGACAGGCGCCAGCTGACCAACGCCTACGCCTCGGCGCAGGCCTCGCTCGAGTTCGACGCATACGCCCGCACGTATGCCGGCCACCGGACGTTCTCGGCGGAGGGCCGTGACATCCGCCTGGTGCCGCTCAGGGCCGGCACCCGGCCCATTGGCGTCCTCGCCGCGGCCGGGCGCCCCATCGAGCCCGGGACCCTCGACGCCCTGGCCGGAGTCGTGGCCACGGCCGTGGAGCGGGCACACCTCGTCGAGGAGTTGAAGGCCGGGGAACTGGCCCGGCAGGGCGAACAGCTGAAGACCGCGCTCCTGGCATCGCTCAGCCACGATCTGCGGACGCCGCTGACGGCCATCCGCGTGGCCGCGGCCAACCTCCGGGTTCCCGAGCTCACGCACGAGGGCCGGGTCGAGCAGAGCGACATCGTCCTGGCCGAGACCGCCCGCCTCACGCGGCTCTTCGAGAACATCCTCGACATGGCCCGCATCGACGCGGGCGCGGTCGCGTCCGACATGCGGTGGACGCATCCGTCGGAGATCGTGGCCGCGGCGCGCGACCAGGTGGAACACGCGCTCCGGGCCCACCGCGTCGAGGTCACGATCGAGCGGGACGTGCCGGTGCGGCTGGATCCCAGGCTCACCGCGACCGCTCTGGCGCACCTGCTCGAGAACGCCGGGCAATACGCGCCGCCGGCGTCCACCATCCACGTCGACGCGCGCCTCGCGGGCGACGAGCTCGTCGTACAGGTCCGCGATCACGGCCCCGGCATCGCGGCAGCCGATCTGTCACGCCTCTTCGAGCGGTTCTATCGGGGGTCTGCCGCGCGAACCCGGACGTCGGGCACGGGCCTGGGCCTGTGGATCGTCCGCGGCCTCCTGGCGGCCGGGCGCGGACGCGTATGGGCCGAGAACTGCGTCGATGGCGGGGCGCGGTTCACGATCGCGGTCCCCGTGGTCGTGAAGGCACCGGAGCCGGCCGCCACTCCCAGCCTATGAGCGAACGCCCGAGGATCCTTCTGGTCGACGACGAGGTAGCGATTCAGCGGGCCGTCGGCCCGCTGCTGCGATCGCGCGGATACGACGTGGAGGTTGCGGGCACGGGCGCGCAGGCCCTTTCGATGTTCGCCGCCAGCGGGCCGTCGGTCGTCGTGCTCGATCTGGGCCTGCCCGACATGGACGGCGTCGCGGTCTGCCGGCGCATCCGCGCCACCTCGCAGATCCCGATCATCGTCCTGTCGGCGCGCGGCGCGGAGGCTGACAAAGTGGGCGCCCTCGACAGCGGGGCGGACGACTACGTGACCAAGCCGTTCGGGCCCGAAGAACTGCTGGCCCGCATCCGCGTGGCGCTCCGGCGCGTGAGTTCGGAGGAGGGAGTGCAGACCGGCCTCTTCACCGCGGGCGTCCTCACCATCGACTACGGCCGCCGCCGCGTGCTGCGTGGCGGCGAGGAGATCCGCCTCACGCCCAAGGAGTTCGAGCTCCTTTCCCTGCTGGCGCGCAACCACGATCGCGTGCTCACGCACCGCGTGATCCTGAAGGCGGTGTGGGGGCCCAACGCCGTTGAGCAGCCCGAGCACCTGTGGACGCTGGTGGCACAGCTGCGGAAGAAGATCGAGCCCGACCCGGCCCACCCGAAATACCTCTTGAGCGAGCCCTGGGTCGGCTACAGGTTCAGCAGCGAGCCCCGTTGAGCTTGGCCGAGCCACCTCGTCGGATCTGAGGCGCGCGGCGGCGTTTTGGGGGCGACGGGACATTGGCACCCCCCCAACGGGATTCCCTCTCGGCAGCCCAGGCGCGTGGACGCGCCAGCGGCGGGTTTCGCGCGAAATCGCGCCCACGCCACTGGTCCCGCTCTTGCTGCACCTCCCCTCAGAGTCCGTGCGCGCGTCAAGTGGCGATACGTGCGAGGACCGGAGAGCGGCCGCAGGAGGGGTGGTAATGGCGAAGCACACTCCGGACAGGTGCGATTTCAGGCGTGTCGGCTCACTCCTCTTCGCTCCAGTCGTACTAGCCGCACTCCTGCTGGCGGCGGTCCCTGCCCACGCGCAGCAGGGCTGGGGAACGCCTGTCGCTCTCGGCACCGGCTTGCCGGGCTGGGCGCCGGCCGTTGCCGTGGACCAGGCGGGGAATGTCTTCGTGGCGTGGCGCGTCGAGACAGGCGCGGACTCCTGGATACGGGTCCGCCGGTACTCCGCGGCGGACGCCACCTGGAGCGTGCCCGCGGACCTGTCCACTCCCGCGGCTCGGCCATCCGGCAACGCCAGCCCGATTGCCGCCGTGGACGCCGCCGGCAACGCCGTCGTCATCTGGCGGCAGGATGGCATCTTCGCCTCGCGCTACTCGGCGACGACGGGCAGCTGGGGCGCGCCGATCGTGATCACGCCGGCGCCAGCCTCCGCTGACTGCTGGGTGTGGGAGACGATCCGTATGGCGGTCGACCCGGTCGGACGGGTGTTTGTCGTCTGGGTCCAGCCGTGCCGCGATCCCGGCCAGTTCGGCAGGTACACCCACACGGTGCACGCGGCGCGATACGCGCCCGTCACCGGCGTCGTCGCCGAAGCCACGCTGTCCGACGAGGGCACGGGGTCCTCGATCGATGCGGATGTCGCCGTCGATCCGCTGGGCAACGCCACTGTGATGTGGCCGCAATGGTCGCAACCCGGCGCTGTTCCCGTCGTGATGCAGGCGGCGTCCTACACCGTGACCACCGGCACATGGAGCGCGCCGGCGACGGTGCTGCCCAGTCCGTACGACGGGTCTCTAAGTGGAGTCCGTGTTGCGAGCGATGCGCTGGGGCACCTGATCGCGGTCTGGCAGTTGGGGGATACGCGCGATTTCAGTGTGATACGCACGGCCCGATACGACGCGGTGTCTCGTGCCTGGTCGCACATCGCCGATCTCGGCGCCGTGACACCTCCACGATTCGTGACGCACACGCACGTCGCTGTCGACCCGGCCGGTAACGCCGTGGCGGTCTGGGAAGAGATCGAGCCCGTCGTCGGGTTGGTGCCGATGCGCGTTCGGGGCGCGCGGTATGACGCGAGGACCGGTGCGTGGGACCCGGCCCTCGATCTCTCGGCGCCGAGCCCTGTTCCCCCCAACGCGTCGATCGCCACCGATGCGCTCGGAAACCTGACTGCTGTCTGGTCCGAGCGCGGCGGTGCCAGCCCATCGAGTCACACGATCAGGGGCGCGCGCCTGACGTCGAGCGGCGATCGCACCGTGACCGACCTGGCCGTTGGCGACCTCTCTGGCGGAGCCCTCGGCGTCGGGGCCGGCGGCCACGCGGCGGTCGTCTGGATGCGCGGGTACAACGCACCCGCGGAGGTGGAGGTCCTGACCTGGCGGGCCACGCCCGCCGCGCCTGGGATCGCGTCGGTCTGGCCGGGCAGCGGGACGCTCACGGTCACCGTGGCGCCTCCGGACACGCACGAGCCGGCCTTCGCCCCTATCTACTACGACTACTCGACCGACGATGGCGTCACCTGGACGACACGAATGCCGGCGTCCACGGTGTCGCCGGTCCGCATCGGCGGCCTGGCGAACGGTGTCGCGTACGCCGTCCGCGTGCGCGCCGTGAACATCGCGGGGCCCGGCGCCGCATCGCCGCCCGTGGTCGGGACGCCGGTCGACGCGCCGACAGCGCCCACGGGTCTGATGGTCGCGAGGCAGGTGGGCAGGCGCGTGACGCTGCAGTGGCGCCCGCCGGCCGCGGGCGTGCCGGTCACCGGCTATGTGGTGCACGGCGGCGGCGAGGCCGGAGAGGTGGAGGCGGGCCTGCCCGTGGCGAGCGGGTTGCCGACGCTCACGTTCGACGCACCTCCGGGCGCCTACTACGTGCGCGTGCACGCGCTTGCCGGGGCGGCGTGGAGCCCGCCCTCGAACGAGATCCGGATCTACGCCGACGTGCCGCTGCGCCCGTCTGCCCCGCGCAATCTGCGTCGGGTCGTCGACGGTTCCAGCGTGGCCTTGTCCTGGGAGAACACGTTCGAGCTGGGCGCTCCGACGGGCGTGGTGCTCGAGGTGGTCCGAGCGGGCAGCAGTTCCATCGTTCCCCTCCCGGTGGTCGAGACATTTCGTGTCGATGGCGTGCCCGCCGGCCGCTATGAGGTGTATGTGAGGACCGTGAACGCCGTCGGCGAGAGCGGCTTCGGGTCGGGGTCGGGGATTACCTTCGACGTGCCGGCCTCGTGCGGCGATGCCGCACAGGGCCCGCCCCACGTGCCCACGGATCTCGTGGCCGTATCGAGCGGCCTGAACTACCACGTGGCGTGGGCGCCGCCGGCCGATGGCCCCGCCGTCGAGAGCTACGTCGTCCAGGTCGACGGCAGCTACACGGACACGACGACTACCACGAGCCGCGTGCTGTCGGGCCTGGCCCCGCCGGGCGTCTATGCCGTGAGCGTGGCGGGCCGGAACAGCTGCGGGACCGGACCGGCAACGGCGCCGGCGACGGTCCTTGTTCCGTGACGCGATCCGGCGAGGTCCCGCAGTGCCGCCGCATCGCGAGCGGTGAGCGCCCGCGCGCCCGGTTCGGATCAGCGCGTCGGCCCGGATTCGCGCCCGGCAAGGGCGTCTTCGACCGCCTGAAGCCCCGCTTCGCACTCGGCGGCGATGGTCCGGTTCCGGCCGAGCGACATGGCCAGGGCCCGCACGTTGCTGTTCCGGCGCGACAGGTCGATGATCTCTTCCTGCACGGTCATGAACCGGTCCAACGCGCTCCGAGCCGAGGCGATCGCCGCGGAGCCCGGCTGGGTCCGCGCGAGCGCGTCGACGGCGGCCCGCGCGGTGCCGGCCGAAGCGGACATCGCCGCCTCCATTCGGGACATCTCCGCTTCATCGGCTTCGGCAATGTGGCGCGCGTGCAACGCCCGGATTTCGAGCACGGCCGCCCAGGCCCGGGTGGCCTGCTCACCGGCGCAGCACCCGGCCGCGCCAGGCGCGGCCTTTACGGCGGACTCGAGCGCGGCGTGAAATGCCTCCGCGGCATCCGTCGCGGGCCCGAAGGCCAGGCGCTGGGCCTTGACGTTCGTGTTCTCGAGCACGAGGACCAGCATGTCGTCCGTGAGGCGGCGATACTCCGCGAAGCGCGGGGCAAACCCGTCGAGGCGCTTGAGCTCGGTGTGGTAGCCGAGCGACTGCAGGACCTCGCGGAGCGCCTTGTCGTGTCGTTCGACCGCGGCCATCGCTTCGCGCGCCTCGTTGGCCGCGGCCGTCGCGGCGGTGTCGCTGCCGGCCATGACGGCCCGGTTGGCCGCCTCGATCGATTCCGTGAAGGCGTGATGCAGCGCCGACGCGAGCGCCCGTGCCTCCGCCATCCGTTCGGAGGGAGGCGGAGCGGTGCAGCCCTGGAGGCCTCCCGTTGACAGCGCGACCAGAACCACGCCGCCCATGCCGCGCCTCCACCACATCGGCCCGCCAGTGCCTGCCATGTGTGCCTCCCTACGAGACCACTGTAGACGACGTCGACCGGGGATGGACGGGGGACTTCCTGAGAAGTCCCTGAGAATGCCGGGCCGTGGCCCGTCTTCAGGAACTCTTCAGGAACATCTTTGTTCACCCTGAGGCGTGGGTCCGTATCGTGGTGGGAGAGGTGCTTGTCATCATGAGTCCGCGGGCATGGAGGGTTCCGGTCGAGTCGGTGCTGTCCAGGCGGGTGGGACTTCCGAGATGGCGCCGCGCGATGGACTCGCCGCGTCCAGCCGCGCGCAGGCCGGGGGTCACGACCACGTGGCCGTTGATCGGCGGCCTGGCGCTGATCCTGTCGCTGGCCACCCTGGCGAGCGCGCAGCCGGCCGGGGAGCCGCCGGAAGGCGGGGCGCCGGACCCGCAAGCGCCGGCGACGACCGACGACCAGTCGTCGTCAGACCCATGGCACAACATCACGTTCGGCGTGACCCTCGAGGGGTACTACCAGTACAACTGGAACCGTCCTTACGACCGGGTGAACCTGCTGCGCGCGTACGACACGCGCGCCAACGTGTTCTCCATCCAGCAGGCGGCGATCGTGGTCGAGAGCGCGCCCAGGGTCGACGAGGGCCGTCGCTTCGGCGCACGCATCGACCTGCAGTTCGGCCAGGCCACGGAGACCGTGCAGGGCAGCCCCGCCAACGAGCCGCGCCCCGACGTGTATCGGCACGTCTGGCAGGCATACGGCACGTACATCTTCCCGGTGGGCCGCGGCCTGCGGACCGACTTCGGCAAGTTCGCCTCGATGCTGGGCTACGAGACGAACTACGCGAAGGACAACGACCACTTCTCGCGGGCGTACCTGTTCAACTTCCTGCCGTTCTATCACTCGGGCCTGCGGACGACGCTCCCGGTGAGCGACGAGGTGACGCTGCTGTACATGCTCACGAACGGCATCCAGCAGACCGAGGACTTCAACGACTTCAAGAGCAACCACTTCGCCGCGATCGTCAAGCCCACCGACCAGGTGACGTGGACGGTCAACTACTACTTCGGGCAGGAGCAGTCCGACGGCGGGGAGCCGACCGGCCCGGACGGCTTCTTCCGCGTCTTCGACACCTACGTCGCGTATACCCCGACTCCAAAGCTCGGGCTGGGCCTGGACGTGAACTACGTGACCAATGAGGTGAACAAGGCCGACCCCGAGCTGGCGCTGCAGGGCATCGGCGCGTATGTCCGCTACCAGGTGGCCTCATCGGCTGCGCTGGCGGTCCGCTACGAGCGGCTCGACGACGAGGGGCTGTTCGGCGGCATCGACCAGGTGCTCCACGAGGTGACCGCCACGGCCGAGTACAAGTTCGCCGACGGGTTCCTGGTGCGGGGCGAGTTCCGCCGCGACTGGTCGAACGAGGCCTTCTTCACGGGCCCCGAGCCCGATGGGCTGCGGACGGGCCAGACCACGTTCCTGGTCGGCATGGTGTGGTGGTTCGGGAACAAGCCGGGCGCCTGGTAACTCGCTCGTGGGTCGGGCGTGGCGTGAAGGTCTGGGGCCGGAGACTTGGAGGTGGGTCGTGCTGCTCGTGGGAATGATCGCGCTGGGCGTGGTCACGTTCGTGGCCATGATTGGGTTCGTGGCCTTCTGTGAATGGGTGTAGCTCATGACGCTGTTGTCGTTGCTGTTGAGCGTTGCCGCGTTCGCGTATCTCGTCTACGCGATGCTGCGGCCGGAGAAGTTCTGAGGTCGCCATGGGTACGGAAGTCGCCGCCGTCGCGTTGACGATCCTGCTCACGATCGTCACCAGCCTCGTCCTGGGCCGGTACATGTTCAGGGTGTTCACCGGCCAGCGAACGCTGCTCGACCCCGTGTTCGTCCCCCTCGAGCGCGCCGTGCTCCGCGTGACGGGTGTCGATTCCCGGGAGCAGCAGAACTGGAGACAGTACTCGCTGTCGCTCCTGGTCTCGAACGTCGTCATGTGGCTGGCGACGTTCGTCATCGTGTCCATCCAGTCCGTGCTGCCGCTGAACCCAGACGGCATCGGCAACATGGAGCCGACGCTCGCGTTCAACACGATCTCGAGCTTCACCACGAACACGAACCTGCAGCACTACAGCGGCGAGACCGGGCTGTCGTACTTCTCGCAGATGTTCGTGATCACGTTCCTGCAGTTCGTGACCGCCGCGACCGGCGTGGCCGCGTGCATTGCCGTCATCCGCGGGCTCGCGGGGAACCGGTTGACGGAGCTGGGCAACTTCTACGTCGACCTGACCCGGGCGACGGTTCGCGTGTTCCTCCCGCTGGCGCTCCTCGTGGGCACCATCCTCATCTGGCAGGGCACGCCGATGACGTTCGAGGGCGCCGTCCACGCGACGACGCTCGAGGGGCCGGAGCAGGTGGTTGCCCGGGGCGTGACCGCGCCGGAAGTCGCGATCAAGCAG
>JBFWQE010000045.1:0-36448 GCA_050249615.1 Vicinamibacterales bacterium | reverse complement strand
CGGCGCCGCGGCGGCGGAACTGGTCGATGGCGGCGTTCCGGAGCGAGCGGTAGAACCACGGGATGACGGCGTCGCCATCGGGAGCCTGCTCGGGCCGCGCGCTGACCTTCGCGAAGGCGTCCTGGAGGATGTCCTCGGCCAGCGCCCGGTCGCCGACGCGACCCTCGAGATACTTCAGGAAGGCGCGGTGCTTCTCCAGCAGGGTGGCGACGGGGGCCTCGTCGCGCGAGTTGGTGCCTGGCACGGCGGTCATCATACCCATGGCGCTTGGATGTCGGGGCCGAGGCGGCGGAGTCGCGGCGCGGGCGGGCGCCTGGACGGGTGGCCCCGGGGGAGCCCTCAGGGGGTTGACAAAAGATGTTATAACACATATCATCGTCGCATGGTGGTCAGGAGCCTGAGCGACGAGCTGAAGCAGACGCGGCCCTTCGACCTGCTGGAGGAGGAAGTGCACCTGAGCGTCCTCCGCACGGCGGCCGTGCTGGAGCACGAGTTCGCCCGGGCCCTGAAGCCCTTCGGCCTGACGCCGACGCAGTACAACGTCCTGCGCATCCTGCGAGGGGCGGGACCGGGCGGCCTGTGCCGGTACGAGGTGGGCGAGCGGCTCATCCGGCCCGTGCCGGACGTGACCCGGTTGCTGGACCGGATGACGGAGATGAAGCTCATCGGCCGGCAGCGGGTGGACGAAGACCGCCGGCTCGTCCGGACGCACATCACGCCCAAGGGGTTGGCCCTGCTCGCGGAACTGGACGCCCCGATCCGCGAGGTTCATCGCGCCCGACTGGCCCACATGAGCGCGGCCAGGCTCGAGGCGCTCGTGGCCACGCTGGCCGAGGTGCGCCAGGCGGGGAGCTGATGAAAACTTCCGTGAAACGTCGCGGGCGTCGGCGGCGTCAATAGTTGTTATAACAGTTAGCGTGAAAACACTGTTTCAGGAGGATGAGATGAGCGCAGTCATGACCCGCACGTTCCAGATCGACAAGACCCACTCCGAGGCCGCCTTCCAGGTGCGTCACCTCATCAGCAAGGTCAGGGGCCGGTTCGCGGACTTCGACGGCACCATCGACTTCGACGAAGAGAAGCCCGAGCAGTCGAAGGTGAGCGTCACCATCCAGGCGGCGAGCATCGACACCAACACGCCCGACCGCGACAAGCACCTGCGCTCCGAGGACTTCTTCGCGGTGGAGCGGTTCCCCACGCTGACCTTCGTGAGCACGAAGATCACCCCGAAGGGAGACGGCGTGTTCGACGTGGCGGGCGACCTGACGATGAGGGGCGTGACCAGGCCCATCGTCGTCCCGGTGAGCTATCTGGGCAAGGCCGTAGACCCCTGGGGCAACGAGAAGGTGGCCTTCGAGGGGGAGGTCACGCTCAACCGGAAGGACTTCGGCCTCAACTGGAACGCAGCCATCGAGACGGGCGGCTTCCTGGTGGGCGACGAGGTGAAGGTGAGCCTGTCCATTCAGGCGGCGGGGAAGTAAGGCACAAGGCTGGGGCAGAAGGCAGAGGGTGGGTTTCTGCCTTCTGCCTTCCGCCTGGTCAGCGCGCCGTCGCGGTCTTCAGCGAGACCTTCTGGACCCGCCAGTTCGTCATCTCGCCAATCAGCAGCTGGTTCTCGCTCCGGCAGTCGATGGAGTTGGCCAGGCCGAACTCTTTCGGGAGCTTGCCGGCCGAGCCGAACTTGCCGACCACCCTGCCGTCCAGCCGCACCTTGTAGATGGCCGCGTCCTCCATCCCGTCCGGATCGCCGGAGTGCGAGACGTAGAGATACTGCGTCGCCCCGCGCGTCATGCACATGGCCAGCGGCGTGCCGATGCCGCCGAACTGGCTCTTGAAGTTGCCATCGGCGTCGAAGACCTGGATGCGCCTGTTGCCGGAGTCGGCGACGTAGACGCTGCCCTGCGCGTCGACGGCGATGGCCTTCACGCCCTGGAACTGGCCCGGCTCGGTGCCGGTGGAGCCCCAGTGGCGGATGAAGCGGCCCTCCTTGTCGAACTTCGCCACGCGATTGTTGGTGCCGATGCCGTCGGCCACGTAGATGTTGCCGGCGGCGTCCCACGCCACGTCGGTGGGCCGGTTGAAACTCGAGCCGGGGACGCCCTCGCCCGGCCGCCGGTTGGAGGCCGCGCCGCCGGGCCCACCCGCGCCAGGGCCGCCGCCGGGGCGCGGCGCCGCGGGACGCACCGGCATGGTCTCGGGCTTGCGGCCGAGCACCAGCGCGACGCGCCCTTCGGTGTCGAATTTCACCACCTGGTTCGCGCCCGCGTCGATGGTCCACACGTTGTCCTGCGGATCCACACGCAGGCCGATGGCCGCGTTGAAGCCGTACACATCCTGGCCCAGCTCGCGCACGAACGTGCCGTTGGCGTCGAACTGGAACAGGCGCGAGCCGCCGCGATAGAAGGTGCGGTTGTCGCCGAGAGTGGCGTACGGGTGCCCCGTGCGCGTGTAGACGAAGATCTGTCCCTTCGAATTCGTGCCGACGCCGCCGATCTCGCCGACGTAGATGTCGGGAGGCGTGCGGAGGAGATCCGCGTTGGTGTCGAACGCGAGCTCGGGCACGGTTCCCTGCGCCGCCACCGACGCGGCCGCGAGCGCAAGCGCCACCGCCAGGGCGGCCGTTCCGCCTTCTCCCCTCGGTCTTCTGCCTTCCGCCTTCTGCCTTGTCATGACGCCCCCCTACTGCGCGCTGGTCGTGGTGGCGGGCTTCAGCAGGATCTTCTGCGAGCGCCAGTTGTTGATCTCGGCGGTGTAGATGACGTTCGGGTCGCGGCAGTCCATCTGGTGGATGGTCGCGAACTCCCCGGCGGCCTTCCCCGCGCGGCCGAACCTGCCGATGATGGTGCCGTCGAGCTCCATCTTGTAGACCTCGCCGGTGAACTCGGCGCCGGCGGCCGGTGCGCTGTCCTGCCACGAGTTGGACGAGAACAGGTACTGCTTGCCGGGGTTCTTCGGGCCGGGCCCGCCGGAGACGCACACGGCCCAGGGATTCCCCACCTGGTCGTAGTTGGCCTTCCAGTTCAGGTCGTTGTCGAGTACCTGGACGCGCGCGTTGCCACGATCGCCCACGTACACGTTGCCCTGGAAGTCGGTGGCGATGGAGTGCGGCGTGTTGAACTCGAGGTTGCCGTTCCCGCGCCTGCCCACGGCCTTGATGAAGCGGCCGTTCTTGTCGTACTTGACGACCCGCGCGTCGAAGTAGCCGTCGGATACGAAGATGTGGCCCTGCTGATCGAAGGCGACGTCGGTCTGCCGGCCGAACCGGTACTTCTCGTTGCGCCCGTGGAACGATCCCGAGCCCGGCATGTTGAAGATCTGGTACGCCGGGTCCTCGCGGCGGCCCATCACCATCAGCACACGGCCCTCGGGGCTGAACTTGATCAGCATGTCCGTGCCTTCGTCCACCGCCCAGATGTTGTCCTGGGCGTCCACGCGTACCGAGTGGGCGAAGGCGAAGCCGTAGTTGTTTCGACCGATCTCACGGACGAACCGGCCCTCGGGTGTGTATTCGAAGAGCCGCGTTTCGTACGCGCGGTGGTAGATGTAGACGTTCCCCTTCGAGTTGGTGGCAATCCCCATGTTCTCGCCGGTGTAGATGCCCGGCGGATTCTTGAAGAAGTTCGGCACCGGCTCGTGCGGGATGACGGGCACGTTGGTGGCTTTCGCGCGCGTCTGGGCCGAGGCCGGCAGGAGCGTCGCGCCCAGGGCGCCTGCCAGCGCGAGCATCGCGAGTGAGAACGAGATCGTGCGCTTCATGAACGTGCCTCCACACCAGCCGGCGCTCCACAACAGGTCCGGCGGTCCAGGACCAACTGGTTACGGCCGGGCTGGGTGGTCGGACTGTATACGACCGTGGAGCCGGCTTCAAGTGAGGATCAGGGCGAGCCCCCAGGCCGCCATGGCGACGCCCGCGGCCCGGCCGACGCGCTCGCCCCCCGGCGCCACCTGCTCGAGGCAGAGCACGAGGGTCAGCACCGCCATCCACGCCAGGTTCATGAGGCCCATCCCGAAACCGCTCAGCATCACGAGCCAGCAGCACCCGAGGCAGTAGGCGCCGTGGGTGACGCCGAGGCGGAGGCCGCCGATCGGGCCGTTCCTCCAGCGCGCCAGGAAGTAGGTGAGCGGATTTCGGCAGTGCGCGAGGCACGCGCGCTTGAGCGGCAGGAACTGGGACAGGCCCGCCAGGATCAGCACCGCGCCGCCCAGCGGCACGGCCACGCGGTCATCCGCGAGCAGCCCGAGCTGCTGCAGCGCCGTCTGCAGCGCCGCGGCGGCGGCACTGTAGGCCAGCCAGATGGCGAAGTAGCCCGCGGGAAACGCGGCGACCGCGAGTGCCGTCGGCACGCCGACACCGGACGGCGCCGTGAGCCGCGCGAACGTGGAGACCCACGGCAGCACCGTCGGCGTCATCATCGCCACGACCATCGCCTGCCACATCGCTACAGCGTAGAAGTACGACCGCCAGTCCGGCGCGTGCGCGTGCGGCCTGCCGGCCGGAACACCTGCGAGCCAGAGCCATGCGGCGGCGGAGGCGAGAAGCGCCGAGGCGTACAAGACGAGTTGCAGCGCCGGCGGCCGCTGAACCGCAAGCCATCGACGGCCAGGCCGGTCGGTCGGCCGGTCAAACGCACCTCTGGCCCGATCAAGCACTCGAGCCAACTCGCCCTGATCGTGCGGCTCAAACAGGCCGAGTGGAGGCCGACGGCGCGTTTGTCGGATTGGGGTACGGCCTCCCTCCAACGGCCTGACCGTCGACGGCTTGCGGCTCAGCGGCCACGAACTCCATCTCACCCGACCACCCACTCGAACGTCGAGTGCAGTCCGTGCGTCTGCTTCGTCGCGATCCGGATCACCCCATCGTCGTACGCCGTGCTGCCGAGCGCGAGGACCTGGGTGGACGCGTGAATCTGGTTGAAGATGTTCTCGAACGTCACCGGCTGCGAACGGTCGCGGCCCTTGATCTCCGTGATGGACGCCTCGGCCAGCCCGGGGATACGCGCATGCTTGGCGTGGGGTTCCTCGGTGAACTCGATGGGGAGGTACCGCGTGTCCAGCCAGCGCGACACGAACGTCGCGAGCCGCGCCCACGAGCCCCCGGCCCTGCCCGTGAGGATGGCCTCCATCGCCTCGCGCTGCGGGGGCGTGGCGGCCTCGTCGATGATGACGACCTCGGTCCAGTGGCCCTCGATCATGTGCTGCGGCGCGTCGAACGCGATGAAGGCCTTCAGACCCGCGAGCGGGACGTCGCCGTACGCGCCCTCGTCCACGCGGATGGCCCAGTAACCCAGGCAGCGCTCGTGCGTGCACGCCTGGCTGAAGTGCATGTGGCCGGGGCACACGAGCTGGCAGCTGCAGTTCTCGAAGAGCAGGCCGCGCGCGTGCCACTTCTGGGCGATGGCGCCTGGGGCGGGAGCGCTCATGCGCTCAAGTCTACCGTGCGGGCCCGCCGTGCGACGAGCAGCGCGAGGGCGGCCAGCGAGAGCACGGCGCCGGCCAGGAACGTGTACGAGGGGCCGAGCCGGTCCCACAGCAGCCCCGCGAGCAGGCTCGCGCCGAGCAGTGCGACGCCGCTCAGCAGGTTGAACATGCCAAACGCGGTGCCGCGCAGGTCCGCCGGCGCCGTGCCCGCCACCATCGTCGCCAGCAGCCCCTGCGTCAGGCCCATGTGCACGCCCCACAGCGACACGCCGATCAGGATCACGCTCCAGTGAGACGACGTGGCCAGCACGAGGTCCGCAGCCGCCAGTACCAGGAGGCCTGCGCCCAGGAGCCGGCCGTGGCCCACGCGGTCCGAGAGTCGCCCGAAGGGAAATGCGCTCGCGGCGTAGACGATGTTCATGGTGACCATCACGAGGGGGATGAGCGCGAGGGTGACGCTGCCCTGGGCTCGAAGGACGAGGAACGCCTCGCTGAATCGCGCCAGGGCGAAGACCGCACCGAGCAGGACGACCCACCAGTAGCCGGCGCCCAGCCGGCCGAGATTCCGTCGCGTGAGGGGATTCGAGGAACGGCGCTCCCCGGAAGGCGCGGGCTCGCGCACGCCGAGCGCCAGCAGCAGCACCGCGGCGGCGCCCGGCACCATCGCCACCCAGAACACCCGCCGGAAGTCGTTGGCCCAGAGCAGCATCAGTCCGACGGCGGCCAGCGGCCCGACGAACGCCCCGACCGTGTCGAGCGACTGCCGGAGTCCGAAGGCCGCGCCCCTGATCTCCCGAGGCGTGATGTCGGTGATCAGCGCGTCGCGCGGCGCGCCACGGATGCCCTTGCCGACGCGGTCCAGGAGCCGGGCGGCGAGCACCATGCCGGTCGAGGTGGCCACCGCGAACAGCGGCTTGGTGAGGGCGCCGAGCGCGTAGCCGAGCACGGCCAGGCCCTTTCGCTTCCCGGCGTAGTCGCTGAGCACCCCCGAGAACACCTTGACGATGAGAGCGGTGGATTCGGCGAGACCTTCCACCAGCCCCACCGCAAGCGTGCTGGCGCCGAGCGTGGTGACCATGAACAGCGGGAGCAGCGCGTGGATCATCTCGGACGAGACGTCCATCAGCAGGCTGACGAAGCCGAGCACCCAGACACCCGCCGGGATCCGGCCCGGGCCGCTGGTCGGTGGGTTCGTCATGCGTGGTCTGCCTGTGCGATTATGCCTGTGCGTGTCCCCGGGAACCGCCCCATCTCATCCGGCCCCTGCCGCCGAGTCGGCGTGGAGTCTGGCGCTCGCGGCGAGCGGCATGGCCGAGTCGCTCGATGCCGGCAACCGTGACCGCGCCTTCGGGCTCGACGATCGCGGCGGGCTGAAGGCGCTGACCTCGGAGAGCCCCGACACCATCCTCGCCTGGCGGCGCGGCCGCGGGTGGGAGCTCGGGCTGCCGGCCGACGACCCGCGCTTCGATGTGCTCAGCCTCTACCTGCCCATCTGCAGCGCGACCGCCGCGCGTCCCGTCACGGTGGGCCATCTCGGGCAGAGCCTCGACGGCTTCATTGCCACGCACTCCGGCGACTCGCAGTTCGTCACCGGTCCCGAGAACCTCGTCCACATGCACTGGCTGCGCGCGCTGTGCGATGCGGTCGTCGTGGGCGCGGGCACCGTGGCGGCGGACGACCCGCAGCTCACCACGCGCCACGTACCGGGGCCGCATCCGCTGCGGGTGATCTTCGACCCGTCGCGGCGGCTCGCGCCGACGTTCCGGCTGTTCACCGACGGCACGGCGCCCACGCTGTACATCTGCGAGCGCACGCATGTGGCGCCGGGCGAAACACAGGTGGGCGGGGCACCCATCGTGGGCGTGGACGGGGAAGGCCCTGGCGGGGCGATGGGGGCGGTCCTGCGGCTCCTGCGCGCGCGCGGCTGTCCGCGCGTGTTCGTCGAGGGCGGGGGCGTCACGGTGTCGGCGTTTCTCGAGGCGAACCTGCTGGATCGGCTGCACATCGCGATTGCGCCGGTCATCATCGGCGATGGCCGGCCCGCCATCCGCCTGTCGGCGCCCGCGCGGCTGAGCGAGTGCCTGCGGCCGGGCTACCGGGTGTTCCGGATGGGCGGAGACGTGCTGTTCGACTGCGACCTCCGCGCGGCCTGCCAGCCACCCCAGCCATCGTCCCAGGTCTCGCGCGTGATTTGAGGCCATCGTGCCGGCCTGGCGAAACCGCGGAGCCGCTCGCATCGTCTACAGTTCGGGATCGGGCCCCGGAAGTGCCGGGTCCACACACGAGCCGACACACGAAAAGGTGATCCAGATGCGCAAACGTGGCTTGGGGCTGCTGCTGGTGCTGCTGCTGGGGATTGGCGTCGCGCCAGCCTCCACGCAGGGCTTCAAGGTGCCGGTGGAGTACTTCACGCTGCCCAACGGGCTGAAGGTGGTGGTCAGCGAGGACCACACCGCGCCGGTGGCACTGGTGGAGGTCGTCTACAACATCGGCTTCCGCGTGGAGCCGAAGGGGCGGACCGGCTTCGCGCACCTCTTCGAGCACATGATGTTCCAGGGCTCGGGACAGGTGAAGAAGATGGAGCACGTCTCGCTGATGCAGGAGGCGGGCGGCGTGGTGAACGGCTCCACGAGGTTCGACTACACCAACTACTTCCAGGCCCTGCCCGTGAACGCGCTCGAGCGCGCCATCTGGCTCGAGGCCGACCGGATGCGCTCGCTCGACGTGAGCGCCGAGAACCTGAAGAACCAGCAGAACGTGGTGAGCGAGGAGGTCCGCGTGAACGTCCTCAACCAGCCGCACGCCGCGTTCGAGTGGCTCGACATCTGGGAGCGGGCCAATACCAACTGGCACAACGCGCACAACTTCTACGGCGACCTCTCGGAGCTCGAGGCGGCCACGCTGGACGACGTGCGCAACTTCTTCAAGACCTACTACGCGCCCAACAACGCCGTGCTGGTCGTCGTCGGCGACACGACGGCGGCCGAGGTGCGGCGCCTGGCCGACAAGCACTTCGGATCGATTCCACGGCAGCCGCTGCCCGCGCCGGCGGACGTCTCCGAGCCGCCGCAGACGGCCACGAAGCACTTCACGCGCGACGACAAGCTGGCCCGCACGCCGGCGCTGGCCGTCGCGTGGCACCTGCCGCCCCGGATGTCGAAGGACTTCTATGCGCTGAGCGTGCTCGATCCGCTGCTCAACAGCGACGACAGCGCGCGGATGCACCGCAGGCTCGTGCGCGAGGAGCGCCTGGCCGTGTCGGCGTTCGGCGCCTTCAACTTCCTCGGCAGCAACTGGGACATGAAGGGCCCGATGCTCTACACGATGCGCGTGGACTACCTGAACGACAAGACGGCCGACCAGGTGCTCACCGCCATCGAGAGCGTCCTGGCCGAGGTCCGCGAGAAGGGCATCTCTGCGACGGAGCTCGAGCAGGCGAAGACGACCATCCGCTCGTCGTTCCTCGACGAGATGGACGGCGGCATGATGCCGCGGTTCGGGCGCGCGAACCTGCTCGGCGTCTTCGCGCTGTTCGACGACGACCCCGGGCGCATCAACACGATCCTCGACGAGATCGAGAAGGTGACGGTGGAGGACGTGAAGGCCGCGGCGGCGCGGTGGTTCGTGCCCACGAACCGGACCTCCATCGACAGCCGGCCCGTGGCGAAGCCGTCGCAGGGAGGTGCCCAGTGATCCGCCGGATGTATCGACGCACGTCGATCCTCGCGGCCGCGGCCCTCATTGCCGGCAGCGGCCTCGCGGGCGCCCAGTCGCTGCCAAAGCCCGAGGTCGGCCCCGAGAGGCCCTTCACGCCCCCGCCGCGGGTGGAGCGCACGCTCGCAAACGGCCTGCGCGTGGTGGCGGTGCGCTACGGCACCATCCCCAAGCTGTCGGCCATCCTCACCGTGAAGGCGGGGCTCGCCGTCGACCCGCCGGCGAAGGCCGGCCTGGCGCAGTTGGTCGCCGAAGCCGCGCAGGAAGGTACCACCACGCGCACGAGCGAGCAGCTGAAGCGCGAGGTGTTCGCGCTGGGCGCGTCGCTCTCTGGTTCCGCGGGGCAGGATTCCACGTCCTTCCAGATGCGCGGGCTGACCGAGACGCTGCCCCGGATGCTGGATCTGCTCGCCGACGTCGTCCGCAATCCGACGTTCCCGCCGGCGGAGGTGGATCTCATCAAGACCAACACCGCGCAGCAGCTGCAGGCCCAGCTCGCCTCGCCGCAGTACGTGGCCAACAAGCTGTTCCGGCAGACGCTCTTCGGGGAACACCCGTACGCGCGCATCGGCGTGACGCCGGAGACGCTCCCGTCCATCGACCGCGACTCGCTGGTCGAGTACCACAAGACGTGGTACCGCCCGAACCACGCGTTCCTCGTGGTCGTGGGCGACGCGGCGCCCGACGCCGTGTTCGCGGCCGCGGAGAAGGCGTTCGGCGGCTGGGCGCGCGGCGCCGTGCCCGCGCCGAAGACGCCGGCGCTGCCCGCGCTGAACGGGCGGCGGCTGGTGTTCGTCCAGCGGCCCAACAGCGTGCAGTCGTCCATCTCGGTGGGCAACTTCACCATCGAACGGGACGACGAGCGGTGGTACACGCTGCAGCTGGCAAACCAGATCTACGGCGCCGCGTTCGATTCGCGGCTGGTCCGGAACATCCGCGAGGAGAAGGGCTACACCTACTCGCCCGGGTCGATCTTCCAGGCAATGGCGCAGGGCGGACTCTACCGCGCGGTGGCGGACGTCCGCAACGACGTCACGGGCGCGACCATCAAGGAGATCTACGCGGAGATCGACAAGCTGCGCGCGGGCGGTCCCGAGGCCGAGGAGCTGTCGGACGCCAAGCAGTACTCGCGCGGGGTCTTCCTGCTGCAGAACGCCACCCAGGGCGGCCTGGCGAACACGATCAACAGCGTGAACACGTTCGGGCTGCCGAAGGACTATCCCGAGAACTACCAGCGCCTGATCTCGCAGCCGTCCGCCGAGGCGGTGAAGACCGGCGCCGAGATGCTGCTCGGCTCGCAGAACTCGGTGGTGGTCGTGGTGGGGGACTACACGAAGGTGAAGGAGCAGCTCACCTCGTTCACCAACGTCACGTTCGTGGATCTGACGGGGAAGCCGATACCGGAACCGAAGTAGGCACGGAGGTTCGAAGCACGGGGGTCCAGCGGGCGGGGGAGCCGGCGTCGCCTGGCGGGCGTTCGTGAGCGGCACTGGGGCGGCCCGCGGGACCGGAGCCAATGGGGCACGTTCACGATGGCCGGGAGTTTGCACCCGACTTCACGCGGAGGCCACGATGACGCGCCGGCTGCCCCTGCTGCCCCTGCTGATCCTGTTCGCCCTCGCCGACCCCGGGGCTCGGCAACTTCCGTCAGTGCTCTCGTTCTCCGACGTGACCGTGCAGGCCGGGATCTACGACCCCACACCAGGCTCCCACGGCGCCTGTTGGGTGGACGCGACTGGGGACGGGCTTCCGGACCTGCTGGTGACCTACTACGACTACCCCGCTGGTCCCCGCCGAAACCGCTTCTTCCACAACAACGGCAACGGCACCTTCACGGAGGATGCCCTGCTGCGCGGCGGCATCGCCAGCGAGGGCAGGGGCACGCACGGCTGCGCGTGGGGGGATCTCGACAACGACGGCGACTACGACCTGCTCGAGGGCATCACCCACGACGCGACGCTGAACCCGCTCCCCAATCGCCTGTTCCGCAACGACGGCACCGGCCACTTCGTGCTGGCGACGCCGGCGGCCATGGACGCCCAGGCATGGCCCACGCGCGCGATCCTGGCACCCGATCTGAACGCGGATGGCCTCGCCGACGTCTTCGCGCTGAGCGGCTGGATGGGCACCCTGGATCCCCCGTCGGAGCGCAACGAGCTGTACCTGAACACGGGCGGGTTGACGCTGGCCGCCGACGCCGGCAGTACGATCGTCGCTGCGCCGCTGGGCGAGGGCGCGACCGACGTCGATCTCGACGATGACGGGGACGTGGACATCGTGGGCTGCAACGGGAGCGGCGCGCTGGGCGTGTTCCGGAACGTCGGTGGCCAACTCGTCTCGGCCGATGCCGGCAGCATCGGCCTCACCCGCACCTGCTACAGCGGCGTGACGTTCGGGGACGTGGACAACGATGGCGACCAGGACGCCGTGCTGATTCAGCACTTCCCGTCGCGGGTGGTGCACCTGTACCTCAACTCCGGCGGCGGCCGCTTCGCGTACGCCGGCTCCGAGGCCGGGATGGCCGGCTTCTCGGCTGGCATGGCGGATCTGGACAACGACGGCGACCTGGATGTCGTGATCCCCGGCAAGCCGGCCGTCTACCTGGGCACGGGTGACGGTCGATTCACGGTCGGACCTGCGATTCCGGCGTTGTCATCGAGCCAGGATCCACGTTCCATCGCCTTTGCCGACTACGACGCCGACGGCGACCTGGACATCGTGATTACGGCCAAGCACGCGTGGCCGCTCCTGCTGCGCAACAACCTCAATGCCGGCAACTGGTTGAAGCTCCGGCTGCTGGGCCCGCAAGGCCAGGCCGGGGGCTTCGGCGCAAACGTGCGGGTGTCCGAGGCCGGAACGAGCCGGCTGCTGGCCATGCGCGAGGCACGGAGCAACTACGGCTATCTCTCGCAGGACGATCCGGTGCTGCACGTCGGCCTGGGAAACTCCACACTCGTGGACGTGACGGTGACGTTTCTTGATGGGTCCGTCGTCACCCTGAGCGGCGTCGCTGCCAATCAAGTGCTGGCCATCGACGGCAGCACCGGTGTTCGGCCGCCGCCTCCAGGTCCTCCGCGTAACCTGTCGGCCGCGGTGTCCGGCTCGCTGGTCTCCCTTCAATGGGACGTCCCGGACTCGGGAGGCCTGCCTACGGCGTACACGATCGAGGCGGGTGGCACACCAGGCGCCGCCAACCTGGCCACCCTCGAGACAAGCGGCACCGCCACAGACTTCTCGACCCAGGCTCCGCCAGGCAACTACTACGTGCGCATCAGGGCCCGTAACCGCGTGGGCGCGAGCCCGGCATCGAACGAGGTGCTGGTCACCGTTGGCAACTGTGCGCCGCCGACGGGCTTGACGGGCGCCGTCACCGACCGGACGGTCGCCCTCAATTGGGCGGGTACCTCCGCCAGCTACCTGGTGCAGGCCGGATCCGGTCCGGGCCTGACGGACCTGGCTCAGATCGTGGTGGCCACGGTGTCGCCAGTGTTCGGCGGTGTGCCGCCAGGGGACTATTTCGTGCGGGTGCGTGGCAACAGTCCCTGTGGCCTCACGCCGCCATCGAACGAAGTGGTGGTTCAGGTCCGCTAGTGCGACGGGCTTGATCCGCCCGATTCCGGTCCAGCGCAGGTCGCGTTTCGCGACGGGTCGTGTCCCGGCACCGGACACACTCGTCACCCGTCCCCGGGCCGGCGTGTCATTTCGGGCCGATGGGCGGTGGCAATCGATTTGCTCTGGCACGGCGCATGTCGGGTTTCCTGCGCGATGTCGGGTACTCCCTGCGCCTTGCCCGTCGGCGGCCGGCACTCACGCTGCTCACCATCGTGACGCTCGCCGTCGGCATCGGCGGCACGAGCGCCATCTTCTCGTTCGCCGACAGCCTGCTGCTGCGCCCGCTGCCCGTCGCGCATGCCGACCGGCTCGTACGGATTTTCGGCGTTCAGGGCGGCCGGCCGTACGACGTCTCGTCGTACGCGAATCTCTCGGACCTGGCGGCGCGCGTGCCACAGATCGAGGCCACAGCCATCCACCAGCAGACCACATCGGCCTATGGCCTCGGCGACGAGAGCGAGACGGCGGCCATCGAGCTGGTGTCGGGCCGTTACTTCTCGATGCTCGGCGTGACCGCGGCGCGAGGGCGCCTGCTGGATCCGTCCGACGACGTGGCGGGCGCCGACCAGCTGGTGGCGGTGGTGAGCGACGCCTGGTGGCGCACGCGCCTCGGCGCGGGCGGCGATGCCGTCGGCGCGACCGTGTACCTGAACGGCGCGCCGTTCACCGTGATTGGCATCGCGCCCCCCTCCTTCCATGGCAGCTACGATGCCCTCGCCACCGATCTCTGGGTGCCGCTGATGACCTACGAGACCGTGCGGCCGCGCGGCCTGCCCATCACGCGGCGGGGCTGGGGGTGGCTGAGCGCCACGGCCCGTCTCGCACCGGGGGTGACGCTCGCCGAGGCGCGGGCCGCGGTGGACGCCGTCACCGCGCAGCTCGTCGCCGAGTACCCGCGGGAGAACGCCAGCCTGCAGTTCACACTCGTGCCGGCGGCCGCGCTGCCGGAGGAGATGGCGCCGACCGTGCGGCGCGTCCTGCTGTTCGCGCTCGCCGTCGCCGCGCTGGCGCTCCTGGCCGCCTGCGCGAATATCGCCAACGCGCAACTGGCCACGGTGTTCGACCGGAGAAGGGAGATTGCCATCCGCCGGGCCATGGGCGCCACCCGCGCGCGCATCGCGGGACAGTGGCTCACCGAGAGCCTGGTGGTGACGGTGGCCGCCGCCGGGGTCGGTTCGCTGGGGGCGTTGTGGCTGCGCGACGCCGCGTGGGCGGTGGGCATGCCCGCAGACCTGTCGAACTTCGCGCCGTCGCAGGCCGTCGACCTGCGGCTCGTGCTGTTCTCGACCGCCATCGTCGGGCTGGTGACGGTCCTGTTCGGCGGCGTCCCCGCCTTGAGGGCCGCGGCCGCGGATGCGGCCGAGCCCCTCAAGGCGGAAGGCGGGACCACGACCGGCGGCGCTCGGCGGTCCTGGGCGCAGGCCGCGCTCGTGGTGGCCCAGGTGAGCGTGTCGGTCGCCCTCGTCGCCACCAGCCTGCTGGTCACTCGGAGCCTGGCGGCCCACCGGGCGTTCGATGTGGGCTTCGACACGGATGGCCTCGTCATCGCGCAGCCGGACATGGCGAACCTCGGCCTCGACCCTGTGCGCGGCCGCCTCTATTACCGCGACACGATCGATCGGGTCGGCCGCCTGCCCGGCGTGAGCGAGGTGACCCTGGCTGCGGTCGTCCCGCTGGGCCTGGGGGACGAGAGCCAGTCGGTGCGCATCGAGGGCTACGAGCCTCCCGACGGAAGCGGCCAGGTGCCGGTGGCCAACAATTTCGTCTGGCCGAACTACTTCGAGGTGATGGGGATCCCGATTCGCCGGGGGCGCGGCTTCGTCGCCGCCGACGGGCTCGACGACGCCCGTGTCGTCGCCGTCGTCAGCGAGGCGATGGCGCGGCGCTACTGGCCGGGACGGGATCCGATCGGGCGCACCATCCGCGTGGGCGACACGGTGATCGAAGTGGTGGGCATCGCCGCCGACATTCCCTACGAGGCGCCAGGCGAAGCGCCGGCGCCCAGGCTCTACGTCCCGTTCGGCCCGGTGTACTTTCCCTACGGGCTGTCGTTCCACGTCCGTGCCAGCCGTTTCGACGAAGGACTGGCGCGCGCGATCAGGCGCGAGCTGCGCGCCCTGGATCCGCGCGTGCAGGTGCCGGCGCCGCTGCCCTACACCCAGATGCGTATGCAGTCGCTCTACCCGAGCCGCGTGGTCGCGATGGTGAGCACGGGCTTCGGCGCCGTGGCATTGCTCCTCGCGCTGACGGGCATCTACGGCGTGATGACGCACATCCTCGTCTCGCGCCGGCGCGAGTTCGCCGTGCGCCTCGCGCTTGGCGCGACGCCGGACGGGCTGGCGCGATCGGCCGTGAGGCTGGGCCTGGCCTGGGCCGCGCTCGGCACGCTCGCTGGAGTGGGAGGCGCCATCCTGCTGGCACAGTTGCTCCGCGGGCTGCTGTTCGGCGTCGGCGCGACGGACCTCCCGTCGCTGTCGGCCGGAGGTGGCGCGCTGCTGGCGATGTGCATGGCCGTCGCGTACCTCCCCGCTCGTCGCCTCACGCGCGTGGACCCGTCGGCCGCGCTTCGGGGGTGACGACGCTTTGCTGGCTCCGGCCTGTCGCCGGGCCAGGTCGATGCGCCCGCGCCGGGGATCACCCGCCGGGGGCTGCCTGGTCCGGTTTCCGGCGCGAGGCCCGCAGGATGCTGTCGGCGGTCACGGCGCCCACGACGCGGCGAATGTCGGATCGGGACACGATCGGCAGTACGCCGTGTGCCTCAGCGAGGCGTTCGAGCACGACGTCGATGGGCTGGTCGGGATGCGCGTGGAGGCCGACATCCCCCGCCAGCGGGCCGATCGCTCCGGTCCATGCTCCCGTTTCGCGTGCGGCCTCGAGCTGGTATCGTGCGACGACGCCGTTGAGGCCATCGGAACCGGTCACCAGCACGGCGCTCGCGCCTGACGCATCCAGAAGCCCCCACGCCTGCTCGAGCGTCGTATTGGCGTCCACGATCGGAAGACCCGTGTCCAGCAGGTCCCGGGCGGTGCGCCCGGGGCCCTGCATCTTCGCCTCGGCCGAAGGCAGGTGGACGCCGTCCTGCTGCAGCAGCGCGTGGTACACCGGCGTGGGCTGGTACCGTCGGGAGATCCAGTAGGCGATGAGATTCGCCACCATCAGCGGGACGAGGATCTGGTAGTCCTGGGTGATCTCGAAAATCATGAACACTGAGGTCATCGGCGCCCGGATGATGCCCGCGAACAGCGCGCCCATGCCCACCAGCGCGTAGGCGCCGGTGTCGCCCGTGGGAAACGGCGCCAGCCAGTGCACGGCGGTGCCCACGATGCCACCGACCATGGCGCCGATGTAGAGGCTGGGCGCGAAGATGCCGCCGGCGTTTCCCGACGCGTACGAGATGGTCGTGCCCACCAGCTTCGCCGCGAGCAGGACCGCCATGGTGCCAGCCAGCATGCCGCCGTTGAGGGCCTGATCCACCGAGTCGTACCCGACGCCCATGACCTCGGGCACGACGAGCAGGAGGGCGCCGAGGGCGAGGCCGCCCATCGCGGGGTGGACGACCTGCGAGGCGGCCGGCAGCCCGCGGAACACCGCGCGGAGCTGCAGCAGGCCCCGGCTGAAGCCGAGAGACACGAGGCCGCCCACCACCCCGAGCGCGGCATAGGCAGCCAGCTCGGCAGGGTGAACCAGCTGGTAGACGGGGACGTGAAAGAGCGGCTCGTTGCCGAGGATCGATCGCGCGACGATGACGGAAGCCACCGAGGCGACGACCGTGGAGCCAAGCAGGGTGGCGTTCATGTCGCCGATGATCTCCTCGAGTGCGAAGACCACGGCGGCCACCGGCGTGTTGAACGCGGCCGACAGCGCGCCGGCGGCGCCCACCGGCACCAGCTCCTTGACGCGCTCGGGCGACAGGCGCAGCCACTGGCCGATGCCAGAGGCAATGCCGGCGCCAATCTGAACCGAGGGCCCCTCGCGGCCCATCGAGTGGCCCGAGCCGATGCACAGCACCCCGGTCAGGAACTTGCCGATGGGCACCGACGGCGGGATGACGCCGTCGTTCAGGTGAAAAGCGGCTTCGGTCTGGGGCACGCCGCTCCCGCGGACGTCCGGAAAGAACTTGTACAGCAGTACGCCCGTGATCACGCTGACCGCTGGCGGGATGAGCAGCAGGCGCATCCACGACGGCTGCAGGCCGAAGAACGCGCGAGTCGTGCCGCTGATGGCCAGGCTGAACAGCACCGCCGACAGCCCGGCGAGCACGCCCACGACGATGGCCAGCGCCAGGAAGATCTGGTTCTCCCGCAGGCGGAGCTGCTGGGGCGTGAGCGGGACCTTCGTGCGGCTCATGAGGCTCCCATGTGCCGCTCGCCGATCAGCAGGAGCGCGCGGTCGTCGGGGTCCTTGGGGCCGCCGCACGCGTCGGCCGCCGCCCGCTGCGCGCGATAGACGAGGTCCAGGCCGTGATCGACGAGCTCGGGTTGATCGCGCAAGACCGCGACTTGTATCGACGGTGTCATCTGGTCGAGTTCGGTGCGCAGGGGGTCGAGTGTGCCAGCGGCGGTGGGGCGGGCCGCCAGGCACTGATCGACCCGGGCGATGGTCCGCGACACGGCCGCCTGGAGGCGCGCGCGCCGCGCGGCGAGCGTGAGGCGGGGCGCAAGCGGATCCTGGTCGAGAACACGCTGTGCGACCGTACCGAGCACGGCCAGGCGCTCGGGCACGCTCGCCGCGCGCGAGAGGTATCGCCTCACCCCGGCGTAGTCGCCAAGCGCGAAGGCGGCCTCGGCGGCGCCGGCCAGCGCGTCGTTGTCGCCTGGCGCGATCCGCAGCGCCCGCGTGAACTGGTCGAGGCCGCGCGCCGGGTCGCCGGCCGCGAGAAACAACTGCCCGGCCTCGGTGCGCGCCGGCGCGGCGTCGGGAAGGTTGGTGCTGAGCGCCACCACCTCCGACAGCGCGCGGCCTCGGTCCTCGTGCCGCAGCAGCAGTTCGATGAGCTCGACACGCAGGCGCAGGCGCTCGTCTTCGCGCCCGGGCGCCCAGATGCCGTAGAGCGCGTTCTGGTAGAAGCGCTGCGCTTCGATGACGTCCTGGCGCCCCGCCGCCAGCCGTGCGAGCTCGATGCTGACATCGGGATCATCGGGCACGAGCTCACGCAACCTGAGCAGCACCGCGCGGGCCTCGTCCTGCTGGCCATTGGCGGCCAGCGCGCGCGCCAGCGTGAGGACGTAGCGCCGATTGTCGCGGTGCCGGCTGGTCGCCTTCCTGAGTGAGCCCACGGCCGCCTCGGCCCGCCCCTCGCGCAGCTGGCGCTCCCCGCTCGCAAACCATTCTGCGGCGTCGGCGAGGCTCGTGGCGCGTTCCCGGCGGGCAAGCTCGCGTGTGAACACGAACGTCCCCGATGCGATCAGCGCGAGCACGACCAGGAGGATCACCTCACGCTGGATGAGTCGCGGGTCGTCGTCGGGCAGGGCCATCAGGCGTCGGGGCTGCAGGCTGTGGAGACGCGTTGCCGGGAACGACTCGTGTCCATCCTGACAGCGTAACAGGCACCGGGTTGAATGAACACCCGCGCTCCGGCACAGTGTCAAGGTCCAGCTGCAGGCGCCGGATCGCGCTTCACGTGCGCCCAGGGCCCTCCACCACGGCGCCGCACCGACGGAATCGGACCAGATCGTAGCCAATCCACCCGCGCTTCAGGCAGGTCTGCAGGGCGTCGCCGCCCACGAGGTGCGCGACGGGCGTGCGGGAGAGCGGCAGCCAGGCGAAGAGCGCGACGAAGGCGGCGATGGCCCGGTCGCGCGGGCGATCGAGTTCCAGCCAGGGTGTGAGGTCCGTGGTCCGCTCGTGCGCAAAGCCGGCCGTGCGGGCCAGGTCACGCAGCTCGTCGGCGGTGACCAGCGTGTTGACGTGCCAGCCTCGCGTGAACTGCTCCACGGTACGCGCCGCGCGCCGGTCGCCGGTGGCGCGGCGCACGTCGTCGCAGATGACGAGCAGCCCTTCCGGCTTCACCAGGCGCGCGCACTCCGCGAAGAAGCGCTCGGGTGACGGGCCGTGCACGAACGACTCGATGGCAAAGGCGAGATCGGCTGGTGCAAGATCGTCGGGCAGGCGCGTGAAGTCGCCCTCGATGCACGTCACGCGATCGGCGAGGCCCAACGCTCTCACGCGATCCATCGCGAGGCGCGCCTGCAGCGGGCTGAGGGTGATGCCAGTCCCGCGGATGGGGAGCCGTGAGGCGAGATAGCAGAGACTCCCGCCGACGCCGCAGCCAAGATCGACGACGTGGAGCGGTTCCGCGCCCTCGGCGCGACCGTCCATCCCACCGAAGGCCCACTTTGGGCCCACCGACGGCCCACCGGAGGCCCACCCCCGGCCCACCGAAGGCCCTCCGGTTCTGTCGGCCAGCATCTCCGCGATCCGGTCCTCCACGGAATGAAACGCCTGCTCGCGCGTCGTGACGCCAGGTCCCCACACGGCCCGGTGGATGGCGCCCTCGGTGCCGCCCTGCCCGAACGCTACGAAGCCCGCCGTCTGGCGGTCGTAGTAGCGGCGGATGTCGGAGGCGTCGAAGCGCGGCATGGTGCGGGAGTTCCCAGCGGCCCTCAGTCGCGGCGCGGCCACGCGGCCAGGTCGTGGTGGCCCACCGTGATTCGCGAGCGTCCCGCGTCCACGTGCGCAAGACGACGCGTTCGCCAGCCGGCAATGGCGGCCGCAGCGTCGGGCTGTTGCTCGCTCGCCGCCAGCGCCCAGCCGTCGATCAGCTCCCGCTGGAACGCGCGCGCTTCCGGCCCGATGACCCAGTCGCTGGCGTCGGCCCGCACCACGTAGCCGATGCCCTCGAGCGCCCGCTCGGCCGCGGCCATTGCATCGGGCCCCGCCGCCGGGCCGCCCAGCCCCTTGTCGCGATGCTGGTGCTCGTTCATCAACTGGCGCACCAGGTCGTCTTCCGGCTCCGCGGGATCGCACGACGATCGGCCGTCGTACGTGATGGTGAAGAGCGCCGCCGCGTCCACGGCCCTGCAGCGGGCCGCGAGCGCCTTGATCCAGTCTTCCGACGCCAGGTCCAGGAGCGCCGACGCCGTGACGAGGTGCCGTCCCTCGAACAGCGTCGGATCGTCGAGTGCCTTCAGGTCCAGCTGGCGCGTTTCGACCAGGCACGACAGCCGCTCGGCGCGGATGCTGAACCCGGTGGCGGATGGGCGGACCTCGTAGTCGCGCGCGGCCGCCCATTCCTCCGTGCGCGCCTGGACCCGGGCGAGCAGGTCCAGGCTGCGGTCTACGAGCAGCCAGCGCTGGGGCGAGGGAAGCCGCTCGCAGAGGAAGCGGAGGTTCGATCCGGTGCCCGTGGCGAGATCGAGGACGTGCAGCATGCCGGTGTTGGGCACCGCGCTGGCGATGGCGTACGTGAGGGCGGCGGATCGCGCCGCCCAGTCGGCTTCTTCGCGGAGACGGAGCCAGTGTGCAAGAGACTCATCCATGCATCGTCAATCCTTCCAGGGCCGCGGCCATTCGCCGGGCGGCGTCATCCCATGTCGGGAGCCGGTCGCGCACGCGGCGGGCGCCGGCAGCGATCCGCGCGCGCAGCGTCGCATCGCTGATCGCGCCCTCGAGCGCCGCCGCCAGGGCCGGGACGTCTCCTGGAGGTACGACGAGCCCGGCATCGTCGCCGACCAGTGTGGCGATCGCGCCCGTCCTGGTGCCAATCACCGGCAGGCCGTGCGCGAGGGCCTCAGCCACGGCCATGCCGTAGGTTTCCTGGAGCGTGGCCAGCACGAACAGGTCCGCGGTGTCGTAGCAGCGCTCGAGGGCGTCGGTCTCGAGGTCTCCTGCGAAGGACACGCGATCCGCGAGCCCGAGTTCCCGTGCGAGCGCCTGCACGCGCGCGGCGGTCTCGGGATGGCGCGTGAGGCTGCCGGCGCAGGTGAGGCGCCATGTCGCCGGGGCTGAGCAGCCGGCGCCAGGGCCACGGCGGTCCGCCGAAGCATCTGCGAAGGCGGAGGCCCCGGCGCTCCGTACTGCCTTTGTCGACGCCAGCGCGCGCAGCAACACGTCGTGGCCCTTGGCCGGGTTGAGCGTGGCGACGCACAACAGATGTGCGGTCGTGTCGCCGGAGCCGCGTGCGAGTGGCGCCGGCTGTGTGCCGGGCTCGACCACCACGATCCGCTCCGGTGGCAGGCCGTAGCGGTCGAGGAGGGGCAGCGTAGCCCGGCCCGTGACGACGACGAGGCTGGCCGCCTCGAGGGCGCGCCTCTCCGAGGCCTCGAACCGCGCGGCCGTGTGCGCGTCCAGTCCGACGTCGGCGGCGATCGGCAGGTGGACCAGTGCTACCGGGCGTAGACGCGCTGACTCGCGTGCGGCGATCTCGGGCATGGCGCTCAGGGCCATCCCGTCCACGACCACCACCGTGCCTGACGGGACCGCGGCGAACATCCGTGACGCCCCCTCCAGCGCTGCGCCATCGGGCCGCGGGAAGTCCCCCTCGAGCTCGCGCACGTCAACCCGCCAGCCCAGCCGGAGGAGCCCCTCCGCCATGTGCCGGTTGTAGAGCGACCCGCCAGTGCGCGTCTCCAGCCGGCCCGGCACCGCGAGGACAATCGATCGCGCCATCAGGAAGCGTTGCGGAGGCGTCCCTCGAACGACGCCCACGCCACGTGGGATTCGTGCAACGTCACGCGCATGCTCTCCACGTCGCGCGCCCCGGGCCCGAGCTCGTCGCGCAGGATGGCGGACAGCATGTTGTCGAACACCCATTTCGCCAGGAACTCGGTGGTGGTGTTCCGTCCCCCGAATGCCGGCACCTCGTCCAGATTGCGGTAGCCGATCTCACCAACGATGCGGTGCAGCACCTCGCCCGCGCGGCCGATGTCCACGACGATGCCGTCGGCATCGATGTCGGGGCGTCGGAACTCCACGTCGACCACGTAGGTGGCGCCGTGCAGGCGCTGGGCGGGGCCGAAGACGTCGCCCTTGAAGGAGTGGGCGATCATCATGTGGTCGCGGACGCAGACGGTATACATCAGAATCCTCGTCGGGAGTCGGGAGTCGGGAGTCGGGAGTCGGTGATTGATGATTCGTGATTGGTGATTGATCAGTAGCGGATGCGGTGGCAGAGGGTATCGCCGGGCGCGGTGGCGAGGCCGGCCATGACCGCTGGCAGGGCATCGAAGGTGCTCTCGCTCGTGATGAGCGTGTCGAGCACCGGGTCCTCGAGCATCTCGAGCGCCAGCTGCATGCGGCGGCGCGTGTCCCAGCGCGCGCGCTGCATCGGGGCGACACGGCCCACCTGCGACGACGTGATGGTGAGGCGCCGCGAGTGAAAGGCGCCGCCGAGCGGAAGGCTGGCCGCGCGGTCGCCGAACCAGCTCATCTCGACGATGGTCGCCTCCACGCCCGAGACCTCGAGTGCGAGGGAGAGCCCGGCTGGGGCGCCGCTGGCGTGGATGACGATGTCGGCATTGCGCGCGGCGGAAGCGGGCTCGGCGAAGCGGACGCCCAACGCGCGCGCCACCGCGACGCGATGCGGGTTGATGTCCACCAGCTCCACCGCGCAGCCGGGAATGCGGGATACGAGCCAGGCCACGAGGCAGCCGACAGTGCCGGCGCCGATGACGGTCACGTGATCGCCGACGTGCGGGCGGGCGTCCCAGACACCGTTGATGGCTGTCTCGAGGTTCGCCGCGAGCACGGCCCGCGCGGGCGGCACGCCATCCGGCAGCGGATGCGCGGCGGACGCGGGCACGACATAGCGCGTCTGGTGAGGGTAGAGGACGAAGACGTATCGGCTCCGGACATCGTCGGGTCCCTGCTCCACGCGGCCGACGCTGCAGTACCCGTACTTCACGGGCGCGGGGAAGTCGCCGGCCTGGAAGGGCGCGCGCATGCGTTCCCACTCGCTGGGCGGAACGTGTCCGCCGAAGACCAGCGCCTCGGTGCCGCGGCTGACCCCGCTGAAGGCCGCCTGCACGACGATGTCGCCAGGTCCCGGCTCGGGCAACGGCTCGTCTCGGATCTCGCCGCGTCCAGGGGCGGCCACCCAGAAGGCGCGCGCGGTGTCGGGCATGCGCCTCCATTCTGGTTCCGTTACCCGCCAGTTACAATGGCCGCACTCCGTTCGTGCCCATGACGACTCGCCGGTGGCGACTGCCCGACGCGCCTCTTCGCGCCAGCGTGTTGGCGGCCGCCGGTCTCGGCCTCCTGGCCGTAGCGCTCGCTGCGCTCGTCATCGGCCCGTTCCTCCACGCCAGCGGGCGCTATCCTCTCGCCGTCGCCACGGTTTTCACGGCGATGGGCGCGCTGGTGATCGGGGCGATTGGATCGGCTCACCCCTTCCCGCGCTTCGGCGCTGCGAACTCCGTGACGATGCTGCGGGCGTCGATCGTGGCCCTCGTCGCGGGCCTGGCCGCGGAGCTGCCGGCCGTGCAGATCGCCTGGTTCGTCGTGGCGGTGACGACGGTGCTGGCGGCCCTGGACGGCGTGGACGGATGGCTGGCGCGCCGCACACGGATGGCCAGTGCCTTCGGCGCGCGGTTCGACATGGAGGTGGATGCGTTCTTCATCCTCCTCCTCTCCGTGCTGGTCTGGCGCTTCGACAAGGCCGGCGCCTGGGTGCTCGCCTGCGGGCTGATGCGCTACGCGTTCGTGGCGGCCGGGTGGGTGTTGCCGTGGATGGCGCGACCGCTGACACCGACCTTCAGGGGCAAGTTCGTCGCGGTGCTGCAGGTATTGGGCCTTGCCGTTGCGCTGACGCCCGTCGTCCCGTCGCCCTCCAGCGACGCCGTGGCGGCGATGACCCTGGCCGCGCTGGCGTGGTCGTTCGCCGTGGATGTGCGGCGGCTCCACGCCGAGGCCGCAGATGCCGCGGGCCCGTGAGCCCCAGGAGAATCCGCGCTGTCTGCGGAATCTGCGTCATCTGTGTCCCCCGAACGCCCCCATCAGCGTCGGCACCAGGGCGTGCATGGAGCCCAGCGCCGGGCGGCGTGGCTCGAGGCCATCGGTGAACCCAGCTGCGCGCAGGCGGTCCAGCACGGCGCCTGGGCTCGCGACGACGTGGATGGGGACGTCGTGCGGGGCGCTCTTCCCGCTGACCGCGGCCACGGGCTGGTGATCACCGACGAGGATCATCACGAGGTTGTCGCCGGCGTGCTCGCGGATGTAGCCGGCAAAGGTGGTGAGCTCGTAGGCCACGGCCTTCACGTAACTGGGCGAGAGGTTCGTGAGGTCGGGCGTATCCGCCATCGCGCGGTTCACGTCGGCCGGGTCGAAGGCGTTGGGGCCCAGCACCTTCGACCAGTCGGGCTGATACGGCGCGACGGGGCCGAACGGCGCGTGCGTGGTGCTGGTCGGGAACACGGCGAACACCGGCGGGCGCGGCGCGCGCTCCAGCTCCGCCGCATCGAACTTCGCCAGCGTGTACTGATCGGGGATGCTCCACCAGCCGAACTTCGGTCCCTGATACTGCAGGTCGTTCCGTCCGTAGATGAAGTCGAACCCGTAGAACGCGCCCTCGGGCCAGGCCTGGCGCATGCCGGGCATCAGCGCGATGCTGCGATAGCCCCGCCGCGCGAACGCTTTCGGCAGCGTGTCGCGCGAGGACGCCATCACCGCGACGTAGGCGTACTGATCGCGCACGTCCACGCCGGTCAGCAGGCTCAGGTGCGCCAGCCACGACGATCCCCCGAAGGTGGGCGAGTCCAGGTAGGCCGACACGACCTCGCGCCCGGCGTCGCGGATGGAAGCGGCGAGGTCTTCCCGGCTCGGCGCCAGGTGCTCCGCCATCGCCGGGTTGTCGTAGGTGACCGCGCCGTACGATTCGACGAACGCCAGCAGCACGTCCGCGTCGCGCAGGCCCTCGAGGGAGGAGTCCAGATCCGGGCTCTCGCCCAGCGCCGGCGCGGCGCGGCCGGGCCCGGCCATGGCCGCCACGTAGCGCGCCTGCCGCAGGTAGGCGCGCGAGACCGGATCCGCAAAGGTCACGCTCGCGCCCACCCGCTCCGACACCATGGTCGCGGCGAAGAGCGCGAGCACCAGCGTCGCCGCGCTTCCCAACGCCACGCGGGGGCCGCGATGCGCCGCGGCCGCCGCCAGCTGCGACCACGCGACGCGCGCCACGATTCCCACCGCCGACACCACCAGCAGGAAGCCCGTGACGGCGGATGCCGTGATCCAGAGCGGCACGTCGCGCACGAGCATCGCCCAGACGTTGCCGAGGTGCTGCGAATCCCAATACAGGTTGAACTCGCGCCCGTAGAGCCCGGGCGCGGTGACATCCAGGTAGTGGCCGAGGACGAGTACGACCCAGAGCGTCGGCAGGACCCGCCGGGCCAGCCCGCCTGCCCGGCGGTGCCCGGCGACGAGCAGCAGCACGCACGCGGCCAGCTCGACCGAGAGCGCGTTCTCCCAGCGGATCTTCGCCGTCGGCCACACGTTGGCGAACGTGAGCGACGCGTTCAGCAGAAGGAGCGATGCAGCCGCGGCCGGCCACGTGATCCAGGGTCGCACGGTCGGAACACCTCGGGCCTACACCGACGAGAGCAGGTGGCCCAGCTTGTCCTTCTTCGTCTTCAGGTAGTGCTGCGTGGCGGCCGTGGCCATGATCTCGAGCGGCAGGCGCTCGTTGACGGCAAAGCCCTCGCTGGTGAGCCCCTCGAACTTCTTCGGGTTGTTGCTCATCAGGCGGACGGAGACCACGCCCAGGTCGCGCAGCATCTCCAGCGCGGCGCGATAGTCGCGCATGTCGGCGGGGAACCCCAGGCGCTCGTTGGCCTCCACCGTGTCGGCGCCCTGGTCCTGCAGCGCGTAGGCCCGGATCTTGTTCGCCAGGCCGATGCCGCGTCCCTCCTGGTTGAGGTAGATGAGGACGCCGCGGCCCTCGTCGGCGATGCGCCCGAGCGCGGCGTGCAGCTGCGGGCCGCAGTCGCACCGGGCCGAGTGGAAGATGTCGCCGGTGACGCACGACGAGTGCACGCGGGCGAGGACGTTCTGCCCGTCGCCGAGGTCGCCCCGGACGAGTGCCACGTGCGTCTCGGCGGCCCGGGGGCTCTCGTAGACGTGGATGTCGAACTCGCCGTACTCGGTGGGCAGCCGCGAAGTGGCCACGCGGCGGACGGGTTCCCGGCGATGGAAGGCGTTCACGAGCGCGGCGGCGCGCCCGAGAATCGAACGTAGAAGGGCAGGCATCAATCCGGCCCGTGGGCCGATGCCTGCATCGTACGGGCTGAGCGCGCGGGGTGTCAACGTCCGTGCCAGGCGTCAGAACCGGAACAGCCGGTTCACCTTCACCACGAACGCCCGGTTCCGGAGCCCCGGGTAGCCGCTGGTGGTCGTGTCGCGCTCGTCCGTGTAGACGACGAAGATCTCGCTGCCGGGCCGGTACTCCCAGCGGAAGCGGACGTTGCTGCTGAAGGTGTGGTCGCTCGAGTTGTACTGCACCAGCGCGCTGAAGAAGCGCAGCGGGGTGAAGGCGTAGTCCACGCGCGTACGGAAGAGCGTATCGGTGAAATCCCCCGCCGGCAGGCGCCCGCGGCTGACGGTCACGGACGGCTCGACCGAGAACTGCCTGGTGACGGCGACGCGGGCCCCGCTCAGCGTGAGCTGCGTCAGGTCGCCGTCGTAGAAGTGCCCCATGGTCAGGGCGACCGTGCCCGACGCGCGGCGCTGCTGGCCGAACGCGTAGCTGGTGCGGACGCTCGTGAACGGATACTCCCCGGGCGCGATGGCGACGCCGGGCGACACGGTGAAGGGCCGGAGCAGCCGCTCGTAGTCCACGTTGACGTCGAACACGAACTGGTCGCTGTTCTGGAACTCGGTGAGGAAGTGGGCGGTGCGGCTGCTCGATTCGACGTCGCCGGCGCGGTTGACGACGTACTCGGCCGCGCCCTCGACGAGGTAGCGGCGCACGACCTTGCTGCCGCGCATGCGCGGGCTGAAGCGCGCCGACCCGAACGTGCGGCCGAAGCCGCGCCGCTGCACGAAGCCGATCTCGGGGTAGTAGTTCGTGCCGACGTCGAGGTAGTCGATGCGGGCGCCGTAGCGGTCGCCCGAGTACTCCATGCGCCCCTGGTAGCTGTCCTCGTCGCCCTCGCGGTTCGGCGACTCGCTGCGCGCGTAGTAGGCGTTGGCCGTCAGGTTCTGGAAGAACGAGAACGCCGCGTCCACGCCGTAGGCCTGGTTGGCGCCGGCCGCGGCGGGGGAGTGGGACCGGTTGGTGAAGATCGCGCCGATGTTGCTCCGGCGGAGGATGTCGCGCCGCACGCGCATCACCGTGAAGTTGGTGCGCGGCGTGCAATCCCCGTACGGCGGCGCGCAGGCGTCCCGGTCCACGTCCGTGCGCGACTCGTACCCGGTCTCCATGTTCATCACCCCGATGGCCGTCTTGCCCATGGTCCCGGTGACCCGGCCGCCCGCGATGATGGGCACCTCGCGCCCGTTGTTGAGGCCGATGCGGCGCGTGAAGAACAGCTGCGGGGCGTTGTTGTTGATGTTCGTCTGCCCGCTGAACCCTGCCTGGCCCGACGCGCGCGCGAACTCGAACGTGCCGCGCCCCTCCAGGAAGAAGTCCCGCTTCTCGGGGAACACCACCGGGAAGCGCGTGAGGTTCACCTGCTGCTCGTCCACTTCGACCTGTGCGAAGTCGGTGTTGATGGTGAGGTCGGCCGTCATGTTGGCGTTGATGCCGTACTTCGCGTCGAGGCCGCCGGTGGCGGTGAGGTCGTTCAGCAGCTGCGGCGCGCGCACCTTGTCGGTGGTGAGCTTCGAGATCGCGTAGGGCTTCAGCTCCACGTTCTTGCTCGCGGGTGGCAGGTCCAGCCCCACCAGCGTGGCTGCCGCCGACGCGCGGAAGATGCTGGTGACGCCGCCCGTGGCCGCCGGCACGAACGTGAGGTGCGTCCACTCGTTCTTGCGGCGAATCGACCGGCGGATCTGGATGCCCCATTCCTGGTCGTTGCCCGACACGTAGCGGATGGACTTGAAGGGAATGGCCATCTCCACGGTCCATCCACCCTCGAAGCGGCCCGTGCGGACGAACCACACCGGGTTCCAGTCCGCGTTGGGGTTGCCCTCGTTGGTCACGACCTGGTCGGCGCGGGCGCCGAGCGGGTTCGTGTAGAAGTTGAACCCGTTCCGCCGATCGTGGAACGTGTCCAGCAGCGCGCCGAACATGTCGTTCTGCCGCAGCTGGCTCGTGTCGCGCCGCAGCTCGTTGGCCGTCCACTCGTCGGCAGAGGCCGAGTCCCAGCACCGGCACGACAGGTAGAAGTTGGTCTCGTCGTACGTGATCCAGGCCTCGGTCTTCTCGGTGGCGGGCTCGCCCTCGTTCGGCACGGTCTGGATGAAATCGCTGATGGACTTCACCTCGGCGTACACCGGCTCGTCCAGCACGCCGTCGATCACGAGCGGTGCCGCCAGCCTCGTCGCGCGAACCACCACCCGGCCGTTGTCGCCGCGGACGATCACCTCCGGGGCCACCGGCGCCGGCGGATCCGGCGCGCCGGGCAGGTTGAACTGGCGCGGCGCCGGACGCTGGGAGGCGCGCGCGGGCGGCGCCTGACGGCCCCCGGCCGCGACGCCGGAGGGAATCAGTGCCCCGATCATCAGGGCCACGGCCGCCAGGATCCAGCGGCAGGCACGCGACCGGGCGGGGCACGCACGGGTACCGACGACGAGCTTCACGACGGGCATTCCTTGCGTGGGGTTTGCGCGGTGCGGGGGACCGGCGCACGCAGCTGTCGGTGGAAGGATAGCCGGAAAGGCCGGGCTGCGCCATTCCAATCCGGGCACGGCGGTGTCTTCAATTGTCACCAGCTGCGTGACGTGCGTTCATCGATGGAAGAATGGACGCATGCCCGGCCTGTTCGATCCGCTCACCCTTCGCGGTCTCACGCTCCCCAACCGGATCGTCGTGTCGCCGATGTGCCAGTACTCCTGCGACAACGGGATCGCCAACGCGTGGCACACCGTTCACCTCGGCTCACGCGCCGTCGGGGGCGCGGGGCTCGTCATCGCCGAGGCGACGGCCGTGACGTCCGAGGGGCGCATCAGCCCACAGGACCTCGGCCTCTGGAGCGACGCGCACGCCGAGGCGCTGCAGCCCATGGTCTGGTTCATCCGCCAGCAGCGCCGTGCCGCGGGCATCCAGCTGGCTCATGCCGGGCGCAAGGGGAGCACGCGGCGGCCCTGGGAAGGGCAGGGGGCGGTCGACACGTCGAACGGCGGGTGGCAGCCGGTGGGGCCGGGCGTCGAGCCCTTCGCACCCAACTACCCGGTGCCGCGCGCGCTGGACGCCGAGGGCATCCGCGCGGTCGTGGCGGCGTTCCAGGAAGCGGCCCTGCGCGCCCGCGAGATCGGCGTGGAAGTGCTCGAGATTCATGCGGCGCACGGGTACCTGATTCACGAGTTCCTCTCGCCGCTCAGCAACACGCGCACCGACGAGTACGGCGGCCCGTTCGAGAACCGCGCCCGGTTGTGCCTCGAGGTGGTCGACGCCGTGCGCGCCATCTGGCCCGGCGACCTGCCGCTGTTCGTCCGGGTGTCGGCCACCGACTGGGCGCCGGGCGGCTGGGACATCGAAGAGACGGTCGACCTGGCGCGGCGCCTGCGCGCACACGGGGTGGACCTCGTGGATTGCTCGTCCGGCGGCAACGTCGCCGGCGTGTCGATTCCGCTCGGCCCCGGCTACCAGGTGCCCTTCGCCGAGCGCGTGCGGCGCGAGGCGGGCATCGCCACCGGCGCCGTCGGCCTCATCACGACCGCTGCCCAGGCCAACGCCATCATCGCGGAGGAGCGCGCCGACTGCGTGCTGCTGGCGCGCGAGCTCCTGCGGGATCCCTACTGGCCGCTGCACGCGGCGCGGGCGCTCGGGCTGGCCGTGGACTGGCCGCCACAGTACTTGCGGGCGGCGCCCCCCGACGCCCTGCCACGCTAGTCCCCTGGAAGGGTGATGACTGACACAAGTCCCGGAGCGCGGCGCCCGGATCGCAAGGCGTGACGACCGAGGATATTGCCCATATCTGAGGGAGGAACAACGCCGCGAGGCGGGATGCCCCGCCCGGGAATTGAGGTAGTCATCACGCTTCCAGGGGACTAGGCGCGCTTCCCACTTTCTCTATTCCCGGCCCAGCCAGCGGCCGATACCGCACGTGGGTGCATCGGCCTTTGTCCTGTCACGGTTCTGCACGCATGTTCATCGCGGTCGTGGCCGGTGTGGCACTGCTGGCCGGAGTCGCGGTGGGCGCGCGCGACGTGTCCCTGGAGCCCCTGACGGGGGTGGTGCGCGTCGGAGGCCGTCCTCGGAAGGACGTCGTGGTGTGGCTCGACGGCGTGCCCGCTCCCGGGCCGACGGCGCGCCCGCGAGCCGTGCTCGATCAACGGAACCTGCAGTTCATCCCGCACGTGCTGGCCGTGCCCGCCGGCACGCGCGTGGAGATGCCCAACAGCGATCGCGTCTTCCACAACGTCTTCTCGTTCCACGACGGCAAGCGCTTCGACCTGGGGCTCTATCCGGTGGGCACCACCAAGGTCGTCACGTTCGACCGGCCCGGCCTGAGCCGCATCTTCTGCAACATCCACCCGAACATGGCGGCCTACGTGCTGGCCGTGGACTCGGCCCACGTCGCGGTGTCCGATCGCGACGGCCGCTTCAGCATGGCCGGTGTGCCGCCCGGTACCTACACCTGGCGCGCGTGGCGGCCCGGGAACCATGCCGCGACGGGTACGATCGACGTCGAGCCGGGCCGGCTGATGGAGGTCACCTGGCCATGACGCGCGCGGTGGCGGTGCTGTCGGCGGCCTCGGCGGCCTGGCTCCTCCAGGCCGGGGCGGTGACCGGCCAGACCCTCGCCGTCGAGGTCACGCAAAGCGCGGGGACGTCTTCCGAATCCATTTCCGCCCTCGGCACGCAGGTTCGCCTGCTCGGCGAGGCGGTGCCGGGCCTCCGGTGGAATGTGGAGGGCGCCTGGGCCACGCGATCGCGCGACGAGTCGGACGTGTTCGGCGCCGCGTACCCCTACGAGGGGCGAGCGGAGATCATCGAGGCCTACGGGGAGTTCCTGTTCGCCGGGACTCGCGGCCTCCGCGCGGTGAAGGCGGGCCGCTACCGGACGCCGTTCGGGATCGCCTCGTCCAGCGATCACGCCTACATCGGCTTCCACCGCCCGCCCCTCGTCCGCTACGGCGAGTACTTCGCGCTCTCGAGCGGCTATCTCGAGCACGGCGTCGACGTCGTCGTGGGCGTGCCCCGCCTCTCCGTGGAGGCGAGCGTGGGCCTCCCCGCCGACGTTGGATCCGCCATCCGCAGATCCGGGGTGAACACGGTCGCACGAGCCGAGGCCGCCGCCGGCGCGCTGATCGTGGGCGCGAGCGTCATCGACACCACGCCGTACCTGCCTGAACGCTTCGCGAGGGGCCGCGCGCGCTTCGCCGGCGTGGATGCGCGCTGGATGAAGGGCGGTGTCATGGTCCGCGGCGAGTGGCTGGCGGGACAGCCCTTCGACGGCACCCGGACGACCGGCGGGTACGCCGATGTGATCGTGCACCGGCCATTCATGGGACCGGTCACGGCGCTCGCCCGGGCCGAGCGGCTGGCCTACGACGCGGCGCCCCCGCACGCGCTCTACTCTCAGCGCTACAGCGCGGGTGCCCGCGTGCGCCTCTGGAAGAGCGTGGCCGTCTCGGCCGGTGTCGTGTACCAAGCGGGCCAGGTTACGCAGAGACGCCGCACGGCCCTCGATCTTGGCCTGACGGGATCGTTCCGCCGGGACTACGGGACCCATCCATGAGCGCCCCCCACCGGCCGCTCGCGGCGCTGGCGTGGCACCGACGCCTGGAGGCGCGCGTGGCCGTGGCCGTCGGCCTGCTGGTCGCGGGCGCACTGGGCGCGCTGCTGCTCATCACCATCCAGATGGTCTCCACCGAGTCGCGTCAGCGGGCCGAAGTGGAGCTCGAGTCGGCCCGAGCCGCCTTCTACAGCCTGCTCGAGAACCGCGCCGCCTCGGGCATCGCGGTAGCCGAGCTGGTCACCGAGCTCCCGGTGTTCCGCGCGCACCTCACGGACCGGCGCCTGGCGGCGGACCGCCCGACCATCGAGGCCATGGCCGACACGTATCGGCAGCAACTCGGGGCTCAGTTCCTCGTGGTCACCAACGCCGAGGGGGCCTGGCTGGCGAGCCCGGGGTGGGCCGCGCACGACGATCCGGCAGCGCCGGAGCTGGCACAGGCCATCGCCTCGGCCCGGACCGGCACGCCGCGGAGCGTCATCGCGAGCCAGTCCGGCGAGCTCTTCCTCATCGCCACGGCGCCGGCGCGGTTTGCCAGCGAGGTGCTCGGCACGCTCAGCGTCGGCTATCAGCTCACGGACGACCTGGCGAGGCAACTGGCCCGCCTCGCCAAGTGCGAGGTGATCCTCCTGGCGGGCAGCCGCATTGCGGCCACCAGCCTTGCCGAGCGCGAGCACCCGGACGTGGCGCCCCTGGTGGCCGAGGCGCTGGCCGTGCCCGTCGGCGTCCTGCCCGACCTTCGCCGCGTTGGCGGCCAGCAGTACTTCGGCGGCACCTTCTCGCTCCGCGCTGCGGCGCCCAGCCCGAGCTCCGGACGCCTGCTCCTGCTGGCGGACTGGCAGCCGACGCGGCTGTTCGTGGAGCGCCTCCGCGACCGCTTCCTCACCGGCGGGCTCGTCGTCTTCGGGCTCGCGCTGGCGGGCGGGCTCGTCTTCAGCCGCCGGGTCAGCCGGCCGCTGCGCGAGATCGCCACCGCAGCGACCGACATCGCGGGCGGCAACCTCGATCTTCAACTGCCCGTGCGCGGCAGCGCCGAAGCGGTGACCGTGGCGGCCGCCTTCAACGAGATGAGTGCCAGCCTGCGCGCGGCGCAGGAGCGCCTCATCCACGACGCCATCCACGATCCGCTCACGCACCTCCCCAACCGCGTGCTGTTCAAAGAGCGGCTGGACCGCGCGATGGCCAGGCGCGTGCGGCACCCCGACTATCGCTTCGCCGTCCTCTTCATCGACCTCGATCGGTTCAAGCACGTGAACGACAGCCTCGGCCACACGGCGGGCGACCAGCTCCTCGTGGCCTTCGCCGAGCGGCTGGCCACCACCGTGCGGCGCGAGGACATCGTCACGCGCCTGAAGGCGGACGAGTCGGGCAATCCCGAGGCGAACACGCTGGCACGGTTCGGCGGCGACGAGTTCGTCGTGCTGCTCGATGACATCCGCGAGCCCATCGACGCGGTGCGCGTGGCCGAGCGCGTGCAGACCGTCGCGGCCCAGCCCCTCGACGTGGCCTCGCACGAGGTGTTCGCGAGCCCCAGCATCGGCGTGGCGGTCAGCTCGCCCGCTCACCGGACGGGGGACGAGCTGATTCGCGACGCGGATCTCGCGATGCACCGCGCGAAAGCCGCCGGCGGAAGCAGCTACGCGGTGTTCGACGCGGCGATGCACGAGGCGGCGGTGGAGCGGCTCCGCCTCGAGACCGAGCTGCGCCGCGCGGTCGAGCGGCGCGAGTTCCGCCTCTGGTACCAGCCCATCGTCTCACTGTCGGATCGGCGCATCGCGGGCTTCGAGGCGCTGATCCGCTGGGCGCATCCCGAGCGCGGGCTGCTGCTGCCGGCCACCTTCCTGCGCGTGGCCGAGGAGCTGGGCGTGATCAACCACATCGACGAGTGGGCGCTCCTGGAGGCCTGCCGGCAGGGGCAGGCCTGGCGCCGCGCGCACCCCGGCGCCACGGCGCCGACGATGAGCGTGAACCTCTCCGCGAAGGCGCTGGGATCCACCGGGCTCGTGGCGCGCGTGGCCGACGTGCTCGACGCGACGGGGTTTCCCGCCGAGGCGCTGCGGCTCGAGGTGACGGAGAGCGCGGCCATCTCCGACGCCGACCGCGTACGCGTGGTCCTCCAGGACCTCCGCGCGCTGGGCGCCCGCGTCAGCCTCGACGATTTCGGCACGGGGTACTGCTCGCTCAGCTACCTGCAGCACTTTCCCGTGGACACGCTCAAGATCGATCGTTCGTTCGTGGCCAGGATTGGCGGGGCGGACGAGGGCGAGGGCGAGGGCGAGATCATCCGGCTCATCGTGAGCCTGGCCCACACGCTTGGCCTCGAGGTGGTGGCCGAAGGCACCGAGACCAAGGCGCAGGTCGAATACCTCGCCGCGCTCGGGTGCGGCTACGGCCAGGGCTACTACTTCGCGCGTCCCCTGGGTGCCGCGGAGGTGCGGATTGCCTGAGGAAGTAGGAAGTGAGAAGTGAGAAGTGAGAAGTGAGCGAGGAAAGTCAGAAGTGAGAAGGAGTGGGCAGCCGGGGCCGTGCCGGTGACCTGGCTTCTCACTTCTCACTTCTGACCTGTCACTTCGCCAGCATGAACCGCTGCACTCGCCGTCCCGTGGAGGCCTCACCGACGTAGAGGTTACCCTTCGAGTCCACGCTCATGCCGTGCGGGCGGAGGAGCTGCCCGAGCTGGCGGCCGCCGCGGCCGAACTCGCCGACGACCTCCATGTCGGCCCGGCGCAGGATCCACACCTTGTGGTTCGTCCCGTCCGCCAGGTAGAGCCACTGCTGCTCTGCATCGGGCGACAGGACGATGACGAAGGCCGAGCCCGAGGCGAGCGTGGCGGGCGCGATGATCTTCTCGGAGAGGAACTTGCCCTGCTGGTCGAACACCTGGATGCGGTTGCCGCGCCGGTCGGCCACGTAGATCTTCCCGTCCCTCGATCCGGTGAGCCCGTGCACGGTGGAGAACTGCTTTGGCAGCGCGCCGCTCCTCATGGTCTTCGGGTCGAACTTCTCGGTATCGTCCGGCCGGTTGCCGTAGGCGCCCCAGTGCCGCTTGTACGCGCCGGTGGCGCCGTCGAAGACGATGACGCGGCGGTTGCGGTAGCCGTCGGCGATGAAGACCTCGTTGGTCTTCGGGTCCACCCAGATACCCGCCGGGCCGCCGAGCAGCGTGGTGTCGTTGCTGCCGGCGTTCTTGTCGTACTGGCCGATCGTGAGCACCAGCTTGCCGTCCCGGGTGAACTTCTGGACGCGGTGGTGCATGTAGGTGCCGATCCAGACGAAGTCGTTGTGATCGACGAAGATGCCGTGGGGATTACGGGGCCAGTTGGACGTGTCGTCCATCGAGCCCTGGCCCCAGCCCTGGACGAGCTTGCCGCTGGCGTCCAGCTCGAGCACCGGCGGCGCTGGACGGCAGCAGGTGGCGATGGGCGGGTTCTGCACCTCGGAGGTTTCCTCCTCGGTGAGTGTCTCGGGGAGGTGCGTGATCCAGACGTGGTCCTTCGCGTCCACGAACACGCCGGTGACCGCGCCGAGGATCCAGTGGTTCGGCAGCTCCTGCGGCCAGCCGGGGTCCACGGTGAACCGGGGCGCGCCCGCGGCCCCCTGGGCGAGCAACATGGCGGCGGCCACGACCTTCACGAATCCATTCATGGCGTCATTGTGCCATCATCGGCGCCATGACGCGCTTCCAGCCGACGATTGCCGCGGCGTTCCTGGGGCTGGCCCTGCTGATCCTGGTGCCGGCCCCTTCCGCCGCGCAGGAGCCTCGACCGTTCGAGCCCGTGCCCGGCCAGGCGGGCAAGGACGTGGTGTGGGTGCCCACGCCCGAGAGCCTGGTCGAGAAGATGCTCGACATGGCAACGGTCACCGCGCGGGATGTCGTCATGGACCTCGGCTCGGGTGACGGCCGCAACGTGATTGCCGCGGCCCGGCGCGGCGCCCGCGCGGTCGGCGTCGAGTACAACCCGGAAATGGTGGCCCTCTCGCGCCGCAACGCCGAGAAGGCCGGGGTGGCCGGCCGCGCCACGTTCATCGAGGGCGACATGTTCGCCGCCGACATCTCGGAGGCGACGGTGCTGGCGCTCTTCCTGCTGCCGAGCAACCTGGAGAAGCTGAAGGACAAGTTCCTGGCGCTGCGCCCGGGCACGCGCATCGTGCTCAATACCTTCGGCATCGAGGGGTGGGAGCCCGACGCCACCGAGACCGTGGGGGGCGACTGCGAGAGCTGGTGCACGTCGCTGCTGCTGATGGTGCCGGCACGGGTGGACGGTCCCTGGCGGATGGCGGGCGGCGAGGTGGTGTTCGCGCAGGCGTTCCAGAAGCTGACCGGATCGCTGAAGACGCGGGATGGTGCGGCGACGATCACCGAGGGTCGGCTGCGCGGCGAGGCCATCGAGTTCATGGCGGACGGCACGCGCTACACCGGCCGCGTGGAGGGCGACCGGATGGAGGGGACGGCCGTCACAGCGAGTGGGGCCTCGCGGCGATGGAACGCCCGGAGGACGGGAGCGAGGTAGGCCTCGCCGCTGTCGCGGCTCGGTGGGCGGCGCTTCGCGCCGTGGGCCGGCGGTGGGAACTCCCTACGCGCCGGAGGCGCGCCCACGCGGCGGAGCCGCGCCCCTGGGGCCTCGCCGCTGTCACGGCTCGGTGGGCGGCGCTTTGCGCCGTGGGCCTGCGGTGGGAACTGCCTACGCGCCGCGGGCGCGCTCCTGGGGCCTCGCCGCTGTCACGGCTCGGTGGGCGGCGCTTTGCGCCGTGGGCCGGCGGTGGGAACTCCCTACGCGCCGCAGGCGCGCCCACACGGCGGAGCCGTGCCTGCCGCCGAGCGGCCTACGCGCCGCAGGCGCGCCCCTCGGGCCTCGCCGCTGTCGCGGCTCGGTGGGCGGCGCTTTGCGCCGTGGGCCGGCGGTGGGAACTCTCTACGCGCCGCAGGCGCGCCC
>JBFWQE010000044.1:0-36532 GCA_050249615.1 Vicinamibacterales bacterium | reverse complement strand
CTGCTGCACCTGATCGCGTACCGAGAGGTCGTCGGCGCGTGACAGCAGCGCCACGGCCCGGCGGCGAACCTCCGGGGCCGGGTGCGCCAGCAGGCCCCGCACGGCCGGGTGCACGGCGCGGTCGTGAGCCATCTCGAACAATCCCAGCGCGTAGACGATCTCGGCGGTGTCGCCGGCCAGCCGCGCCGAGAGGATGTCGGTCGCCATGCGCTCCAGCACGGGCGCCGACCCGCGCTCGGCGTCGAGGCGGTGCTGGAGGATACTGTCCTGCAGGTTCTCGACGTATTCCTTCCGCGCCACCGCCGCCGCGGCCATCCATCCGCCCAGCAGCACGAGCAGCACCCAGGCGAGCTCCACCGGGCCCCAGCCGAGCACGGTGGCGAACGCGAGGACGACGAGGCCGCCGAGCCCGTCGCCCATGCGGTAGACGACCGTGTCGATGAACGACTTCACCGAGAAGGTCTGGGAGGCCGGCACGGGCAGGTAGAGCAGCTCGATGGTGGCCTTGTCGATGGAGTAGCGGAGCACCTGGTCGCTCGCGCGCAGCAGCGTGGCCGCCAGCAGCGTCCCGGTGGCCAGCAGGCCGATGGACGTGGCCGACAGCGCCAGGGGGACGATGAACAGCGTGAGGCCGATGCCGGCGTGCCGCAGGACGCGCCCGGTGAGCAGCAGTTGGAGCAGCAACGCCGCCACGCCGGCGGCCACGTTGAAGGTGCCGAAGAACATGGCGAGCGCGTCGGTGTCGGGGATGGCCGCCTTGGCCATGGCCTTGAACTGCCAGGCCTCCACCGTCGTCGCCAGCGACGAGAGGAGGATGACGGCGCCGATGGCCTTGAGGTACCGCGACCCCGCGATCACCTCGAGGGCGGCGATGAGGCCGCCGGAGTCGCCCACCGGCAGCTCATCGTCCACGCGGCCCGGGCGAAAGCGCCAGATGACGAGGACGAGCCCCACGCACACCAGGTACGACAACGCCGTCACCAGCAGCATCACCTCGGTGCCGTACTGACCGACGGCCACGCGCGTGGCCAGGCCGCCGACAATCCATCCGAGGATGGCGCCGCTGCCGACCAGCCCGAACGAGCGCTTCGCCTCGCGCGTCGTGAGCACGAAGTTCGCGAGCGTCCAGACCTGCGCGGGGACCAGCACCGACAGGATGCCCACCCAGACGTAGATCAGCAGGAAGAGCGTCGGGTTCTCCTCGCCGGGCCTGGTGGCCCACCACCAGAAGCCCAGGGCGGACGCGGCGAAGCCGAGCAGGCTGGCCACCTGCAGGTTGCGCAGGTTCAGGCGCTCGCCTGCCCGGATGTAGATCGACGCGGCGACGCCGACGAACAGCGCGATGACGATGTCGGCGAACGGCAGGTCCACGGCGCGGTAGCGCTCGAGGAACAGGGCGTCGCGGGCCGCCTTGCTGGCCACCGAGCCGCCCATGACCAGGAACAGGTACGCGAAGAGCGGGAGCGAGCGACGAAGCTCGCGCGGGTTCATGCCCAGGATGCGTTGGAGCAGGACCATGGCGCCGCGGGCGGCGCCTAGGAGTTTACCGGATACCGCGCACCGTTGCGGTAAGATGCCCGGCAGTGCCCGCCCGCCTGCTGCGTCCCCTCGTGCAGTTCCGTGACGGTGAGATCACCACCGGGCTGCTGATGTTCCTGTACTCGTTCCTGGCGATGGCGGGCTACAACATGATCAAGCCCGTCACGCGCGGGCTGTTCATCGAGAAGCTGGGCGCCGAGAACCTGCCCTGGGTCCAGTTCGGGGCGGGCATCGTCATCGGCCTGATCATGCAGGGCTACACGCGGGTCATCGCCGTCGTACCGCGGCGCTGGATGATCCCGGTGACGCTGGCGGGCCTCGTGGCGCTGATGGCCGCCTTCTACGCGCTCTTCGCAGGGCTGCCGGAGAACCGGGGGGTGGCCGTCGGCTTCTACCTGTTCGGCCTCATCACCGGCATTCTCCTCATCAGCCAGTTCTGGACGCTGGCCAACGACGTGTACGACCCGCGGCAGGCCAAGCGCATCTTCGGGTTCATCGGCGCGGGCGCCAGCCTCGGGGGGTTCGCGGGCGCGGCCCTGACCTCCGCGGTGGTGGAGCGGATCGGCACCAACTCGGTGCTGCTGGTGAGCGCCGCCACGCTGGCCGCGTGCACGCTGACGGCGGGCCTCGTCGTGCGCCGCGAGCCCAACGCCGGACGCAGCGACGCCAGCAAGACCGGCGAGGAGGCCGGCGTCAGCGGTTCGGAGGCGTGGCGGCTGCTGAAGTCGTCGCGCCACCTGCAGACCATCGCGATGGTCATCGGCTTTGCGGCCATCGGCGCCGCCATCATCGAGCAGCAGCTCAACATGGCCGCCGCTGAATCGCGCGGGGCCCAGAACGTGGACGCTGTGACGGCCTTCCTGGCGCAGATCACCGCCTATCTCTCCATCATCGGCTTCCTCGTGCAGGTGCTGCTCACCAGCCGCATCCACCGGTTCCTCGGCATCGGGTTCGCCCTGATGATCCTGCCGGTCGTGGACAGCGTCACCGGCCTGTTGATGCTCATGAACGGCGCGCTCTGGACGGCGGGGCTGGCGCGCATCATGGACACGTCGCTGCGCTACACGGTGGACAAGACGACGCGCGAGATCCTGTTCCTGCCGCTCCCGGTCGGCATCAAGTACCAGGCGAAGCCGTTCATCGACGTCACGGTGGACCGCGTGGCCAAGGGCCTGGGCGCGTTGATGCTCCTCGTCCTGGTGCAGGACTGGGGCCTGGATCTCAGCTGGCGGCAGCTGAGCTACGCCAGCGTGACGATGATGGTCATCTGGGGCGCGCTCGCGTTGAACGCCCGCCGCGAGTACTTGAAGGCGTTCAGGAAGAGCCTCGAGCAGCAGGACGTGCGCCCGTCGGAGGTGCGCCTCGACACCGGCGATCTCTCCACCATCGAGACGCTGCTCGCCGAGCTCTCGCACCCCGAGCCGCGCCGGGTGCTCTACGCCATCGACATGCTCGAGGCGCTCGACAAGCGCCAGCTCGTCACGCCGCTCCTGCTCCGCCACGACTCGCCCGAGGTGCGCACCCGGGCCCTGCGGCTGGCGCGGTACACCACGCCCGAGGCCGGTGAGCGCTGGCTGCCGGGCGTGGAGCGCGCGCTCGGGGACGAGGACGGCGAGGTGCGCCTGGCGGCGGCCCGCGCCCTGGCCACGCTCCGCGGCGAGGCCGCGGTGGACGTGATGCGGCCGTACCTGGATCATCACGATCTCAACCTGGTCGTGACGGCAGCCGCGGCCCTGGCGTCGAGCGAGGTGCCGTCCGACGTGGACCGTGCGGAAGAGACGTTCCTCCGGCTCGCCTCCGACACGCGGGCATCCGCCAGCGAGCTGCGGCGACAGGTGGCCCGTGCCCTCGGCCTGGTGACGAACCCGCGGTTCCGGCCGCTGCTCGTGCCGCTGATGTACGACGACAACTACTTCGTCGCACGAGCGGCCATCAACAGCGCCGGCACCATCGGCGGCGACGACTTCCTCTACGTGCCCACGCTGGTCACGCTGATGCGCAATCGGCGGCTGAAGGAGCCGGCCCGGAAGGTCCTGGTGGGATACGGCGAGGCCGTGGTGCCGACGCTGGCCTACTTCGCGGCCGACAGGGACGAGGACATCTGGGTGCGCCGCCACGTACCCTCCACGCTGGCGCGCATCCCGTGCGCCGCCTCGGTGCAGGCGCTGGTGGCCGCGCTCGACGCCTCGGACGGGTTCCTGCGCTACAAGGCCATCACCGCCCTCGAGCGGATCCGGCGCGAGCACCCCATGCTCGGCATCGACCGGGCCGCGATCGAGCGGCACGTGCTGGCGGAAGCCGGGCGCGCCTTCAGCGCCCTCACGCTCTACACCAACCTCTTCGTCACCGGCGGCCTCTCGCCGTCCTGCCTGCTCGCGCGTGTTCTCGAGGAGAGGCGCCGCCGCGCCATGGGCCGCATGTTCCAGCTGCTCGGGCTCGTACATCCCCCGTCGGATGTCGCCGCGGTGGCGGCCACGCTGGAGACGGGCGACGCGCGCCGGCGGTCGGGCGCCATCGAGTACCTCGACAATCTGCTGTCCGGCGACCTGCGCCGCCGGGTGATGCTGCTCATCGAGGACATGCCGGAGCCGGAACGCGTGCGCAAGGGCAACGTCATCTACAAGACGCGCACGCGCGACGTGGAGGACACGGTCGCGCAGCTGGTGCACGACGAGAACCAGGTGCTGTCCGCCGCGGCGATTCACCTGGTCGAGGAGCGCGCGATGTGGTCGCTCGCCGGGGATCTCGAGCACGTGCTGCAGTACCGCGATCCGCGGGACTGGCACGTCTTCGAGGCCGTGTCCTGGGCGCTGGCGGCGTCGCGCATGCCGGCCGAGCGCCGCCGCCAGCTCTGGCAGGAGCCGCTGCCCGCCGTCGTGCTCGTTGACAGGCTGCGGTGCCTGCCGCTCTTCGACTTCGCGTCGATCGACGAGCTGTTCCGCATCGCCGCCCTCGGCGAGCAGGTGCGCCACGAGGGATCGCGGACCATCTACGAGCGAGGCATCGCCCCGGCCACGCTGCAGTTCGTCCTCGACGGCCGCGCCGAGGCCATCGGCGCAGGGGGCGTCAGCGCGGAGGTCCTGCCGCCGGCGCCCCTGGCCTTCGAGGAAATTCTCGAAGGGCGACCGATGGCGCGGTCGGTGCGGTCGCTGGAACCGACCATCTGCCTGTCGATCTCGACCGAGGCCTTCCTCTCGCTCCTGGCCGAGAACGTGGAGCTGGCCGAGGGCATCATGCGGTGGCTCATCTCCAGCCACGAGGCGTTCGGGGCGCGCGTGCTGCTGCGGGGCGAGCTCACGCCCGAAGTGCAGAAGAAGGTGGCCGCAGGTCTCCAGCCCGTGGACCGCGTCCTGCTGCTGCAGTCCAGCCCGCTGCTGGCCAGGGCCACGGGCGGTCAACTGCTGCGCCTGGCGGCCAGCGCGGAGACGATCGGCCTGAAGGCAGGGCTCGATCCGCTGGAGGGACGCGCCGAACCGTCGATGCTCGTCGTGCTCACCGGCTCGATCACGCTGACGGCATCGGATGGCACCACCTCGGTTGCGGACCCGGGCGACGTGATCGGGCTCTACCAGACGCTGGCCGGGCAGCCCGTTCCGGGCACGCTGGTCGCCGCCACGCCGGGCACGGCGCTGCGCTTCACGCGGGGAGACGTCTTCGACGTGCTGGCGGACGACACCGCCCTGCTGCAGGCGGTCTTTTCGGGCCTGCTGCGCGCGGCCGCCCCGCGCGAGCCCGCGGTCGTGGGCTGACACGAGGCGCCGTGGGCCTCACGGTCGGCGGCGCTCCGCGCCGTGGGCCGCACGGTCGGCGGCGCTCCGCGCCGTGGGACACCCCCTGCGACGCGACCCTCCGCAGCACGCGGAACCTCAGAACCCCAGGGACCCCGAAACCTCAGAACCCGAGAACCCGAGAACCCGAGAACCCGAGAACCCGAGAACCTGAGAACCTGAGAACCTGAGAACCTGAGTGCCGGGTATTCCCTACCCGACCGCCGCGCTCGAACGGGCACGAACTACCCGTCTCGTTCGGGCTCGCGCCCGAGAATCCCCCCACAAGTACGCAATCGCAGCGAATCGCGGTCCGAAACTGATCGATTGAGACGCGATCCGCGCCCTCGCCGCGGCAGGCACCGCGGTTGCAGGAACGGCTGGCGTCTGCTCGGGCAGGGGCACAGGAGGTCAAGCCGGGCCCACCGAAAGGACTCGCCATGACCGCTTGCGCTCGTTCTCTGTGTGCCGGTGCCTCTCTCCTGGCGTTTGCCGGCCAGGCGGCTTCGCTCCAGGCCGCCCAGCCGGCCTTTGTCTCTCCGCCCGCGGTGGCCGTGGACGTCACGGTCACGCACCTCGTCGTACAGCCCGACGGCAGTCAGTCGCCTGCGGCTCCGCCGACGAAATTCACGCTCGAACGGCGCCATACCTCGTCGGGATGGACAACGGTGATGGTCTACCGTCCGGCGCCCGCCGGTGCCATCCCCTCTCCGCTGGACGGCGCCCGCATCGAGTATGCGGACGGCGCGCGGGGCGTAACGGTGTACGACCGGGACGGCCGCCTCAACCCGCGGCTGTCGATCGAAGGCGAAGGCGGCCTCCCGGTTCTCGACGGCGCCAGGTCGTGGATGGACGCGCTGCTGCTGGACCCGCAGCGCAGCAGCGCGCGCCTTCGTGCCCTGCGCCAGCAGTACGGCGCGCCCACGGGGCGCGTGCGCGGCCTTCACCGGTTCGTCGCGCGGGACGGAGACCGGGTCAGCGAAGTGCTGGCAGACCCCCGCTCGGGCGTCGTGATGGAGACCTGTGTCACGCGCGACGGCGAAGTGCGGGAGCGCACGCGGTTCGAGTACGCCGCGCGCCCCGATGGCAGCCTGTTCCGCCACACGATCCGCAACGAGCAGGTCTCGGCCGAGCCCGGCCAGGGACGCGTCATCGTGATGGCCTTCGACAACCTGACGGTGGGATCCGGGAGGTAGCCATGCGCACCCGACTCCTCTCCCTCATCGTCATCGTCTTCCTGGGCGTGCCGCTGGCGGCGCAGGATCGCCCCACGGTGTTCGTGCACGGGCTGAACGGCAGCCCGGGCACGTGGCGCGATGCCGCGGATCGCCTGCGCGCCAACCTCGCCATCACTACCTACATCCCCGGCGTGCCGTGGGCGGAAACCTTCGAGGTGCAGGCGCAGAGCCTGCAGAACCAGTACGGCGGCCTTCCCCCGAGCGCCATTGTCATCGGGCACAGCAACGGCGGTGTGGCCGCGCGCCAGTGGAGCCGCCTGCGAAACCTGAGCGGCGTGATGACAGTCGGGTCCCCACAGCAGGGCGCCCCCGCCGTGGACCGCATGCTGTCGGTCCTGGGTTTCCACGAAGGCCTCTACAACACCGCGAGCGCCGTCTTCGGGCTGATGGGCGCACAGCCGAACGAGTGGTGGGACCTGTACGTGTTCGTGGAGATGGCGCTGAGGTACGCGCAGGGCATCTCCTACTCCAGCTGGGGCGCCATCGCGGGGCTCGGCGTGCTGTCGCAATATCCGGTGGTGCCGCAGATGTCCACGCAGTCGGCGTTCCTCGCGCAGCTGAACGGATCGTCGAACCTGGCGCGCGAGGCCGCGGCCGTGCCGGCCCGCGTGGGCATCGCCTACGAGCTCGAGGGCTACTGGCGGATGGGGCCGATCCGCCTCTACGACCGGGTCGCGGCCGAGACCTGGTACAGCCGCGTGTGGTACGCCATTGGCACCCTCGAGACCGCCGGCAGCATCCTCGTCACCAACTACCCCACCAACTTCACCGCGCTCACCATCGCGAGCCGCTTGTTCCGCGTGGCGCAGGGACTGCGGCGCATCGACCCCGAGTGGTGCCTCACCGTCACGAACGACGCCACCTGCCGCACGCCCCACGACGGGATCGTCCCGGTCTCGAGCCAGCACTATCCGGGCGGCCGGAACCTCTTCGTCCACGGGCCCTCGCACCTGCAGGAACCGCAGGTGAGCGACGGGGTCATCTCCTACGGGCTCACGACCCACATGGGCGTGCTGCCGCGGAGCAGCGCGCCGCCACCGCCACCACCGCCGCCGTCCTCGCCATCCGACGTCCTCGCGTCCGGCGACAGCCTGGCGCCCGGCGAGTCGCGCCGCTCATCGAATGGCGAGTTCGAGCTCGTCTACCAGTCCGACGGCAACCTGGTGTTGTACCGGACGAGCGACGGCCATCCGCTGTGGGCGAGCATGACCTTCCAGCCGGGGCAGGTTGCCATGCAGGCCGATGGCAACCTCGTTGTCTACAACGCCAGCGGCGTCCCGCTGTGGTCGTCCGGCACGGCCGGATACCCGGGAGCGTGGCTGGCGATCCAGGGGGACGGCAACCTGGTCGTCTACGACTACTATGGCTATCCCCTCTGGTGGAGGCCATGAGCCGGCTCACACGGCTCGCTCTCCCGGGTGTTCTGTGGCTGGCCCTCGTGGGGGTCTCGCCGGCCGCCACGATGGGCCAGCCGGGTTCACCCGGTCAGTGGGGACCGCCTGGGCCGCCGCCGGTGCCGGGACAACCAGTCCCGCCCCTGCTGCCGCCGGGGCCCACCGCCAATCCGCGCGTCCTCACGCGTGCGTGGACGGTGCCCGGTGCGGCCGTCGGCAGCCCCGCGGCAGACGACGCCACGGCGTACTTCCTGTCGAAGTACCACGAGCTCGTGGCCGTAGACGCCGCAAGCGGACAGGTGCGATGGCGGCAGCCGACGAACGAAAGCGGTTTCGGTGGTACTGGTGGCACGGTGGTGGTCGCCGGTTCCGTGGTTGTCGTCGGCGACGACAACGTTCTGGGCTTCAATCGGCTCACGGGGGCCCTGCGCTGGCGGTTTCAGCCCAGCGAGGGCTACGGACCGGGGTTCTATCTCGGGTACCAGGCCACCGCAGACGGCGTCATCTATGCCGGCTCTCCGAGCGGGCGGCTGTATGCCGTGGACACGCTGACGGGCCGCCCACGATGGACCACGGTGGTCGCGGGCGACGGCAAGACCACGGTCTACCCGCCGCGGTTCAGCGGCGCGTACGTCGCCGCCGGCTACACCGAGTTCGTCGCACCCAGCCTGGGTGGCATCGTCATGCTGGACGCCGCCACCGGGCGCATCGTGTGGAAGCGTGCGTTCCCGACGCCGCGGGATCGATCGCTCAGCGTCAGCTGGGCGGGTGGGCCGGTGTTCGTCGACGACCTGGTGATCGTGTCGGCCGGCGACGGCATCATCCACGCCTACGACGTCGCGTCGGGCAACGAGCGCTGGTCGATCCCGCCGGTTACCGTGCTGCCGGGCAACCTCATCGACCCCGCGCGCGACTTCCGCGGGCTCGCGGTGTCGGGGCGAACGCTGATCAGCGGATCGCTCACCGGAGAGATTGCGGCCTACGACCTCGACTCGCGCGAGGAACGCTGGCGCTACTCCGCCGGGCGCCTGGGGTCGGTCATCTTCCGCATCGAAGCGATTGGAGATGTCGTCTACATCCCCTTCGCCGGGGGCACGTTGGTCGCGCTGCAGGCGAGCGATGGTGCGGAGTTGTGGCGCGTGGGCGACTGGACGGCGAGCATCCTGTGGCCGCCGGTCCTCTGGGGTGATCTCGTCATCGTCTCTGGAGCTGTCGATGGATACAGCGCGTTTCATGCGGCCAGGTAACGGGCCTTCGGCGTTCAGGCCCATCGCGGTGCTCGTCTGCCTTGTCGTGTTCGCGGGCCTCGGCGCGGCCGGGTGCGGCGACGACCCCAACGGGCCCACGGCCCCCACGCCGACCTTCAGCACGCTGTCGGGCACGTGGACCGGCACCGTCAGCGAGCCGAGCGCCGGCACGGGACGCCTGGTCGTCGTGCTCGAGGAACGAACTGTCGCCGGCCTCGGCCGATTGCTCTCCGGCGGCTGGACCGTGAGCTTTCCAAACGCAGGCCGCTACGACTCGGGCTCGCTCACCGGCACGGTCACCGACACGGAAGCGCGAATGCTGCTCACTCCGGAGAACCGGCTGGCCTGCCCGCCCCCATCGGGACCGGTGGGTCCGCTGCCGCTCGGCGATTGGGCCCTCGAGGTCACGGTCTCGCCGCGCCGGCTGGCCGGCACGAGCCTCTACTTCACGTGCACGGCGTCCCTGTCCGGGACGGTCGAGCTCTCGCGGTAACGGTGCCATGCGCAGCGCCGCGAGACCGTCAACGATGCCCGGGCACTCCGGGGCGGCCCCCGGACTCACCTCCCCGCTCGTGAACGCGAGCGCGCCGCTGATCGTCGCGGTGCTCGCGGCGCTCGGTGTGACCACGGGCGCGGCAGCCCAGACGTCGCCGGCGGACACCCGGCCAGGCCTCGGCGCCATGGTGCACGTCGCGTTCAACAGCGATCAGAACGTCGTCGGCGACAAGCAGACGGCGGACTTTGCCGTCAACGCGGACTGGCCCCTGGCCTCCGCCTGGCGCGCGCGGGGGGAGTTTGGACGAGCCGCGTGGAAGTTCGACGGCCAGACGGGGCTTCCCGCGCCATTGCCCACGGAACGGATCGCCATCACGCGGGTGACGGTGTCCGGATTGCGGCGCACCCTTGGGCTTCCCGGCGCGTACGTGGGTGCGGGCGGTGGCCTGTATCGCTACACCTCGGAAGTATCGCCGCTCCCAAGACGCACGCGGCCCGGCCTGCACGCCATCGCCGGCATGGAGATCGGTGCCTCGCGCGGAGGGATTGCCCTTCGGCTCGAGGGGCAGTTCCAGGCCGTGGGTGGCCCGAGGGCGGCAGACAGCCCGGGCGCGTCACCTGTCACCGGCGTTCCGGTTGACGGGTCGTACAGCCGGGTCACGTCGAACGTCCTCCTGAACCTCGTGTTCGGCATCGGCGTTGGATGGAGGTTCTGACGGGTGCGGGCGGGTGCGGGCGGGTGCGAAGGTGCGGGCAGGTGCGGGCGGGTGCGAAGGTGCGGGCAGGTGCGGGCGGGTGCGGGCGGACGCGACGCTCGCGGTCAAGGGCGTGACTGTCTGGCTGACAACTCGATCTCGAAGACTGTTTCCACGCCCGGCGTGCTGCGCGCCGTCACCGTCGCACCATGCCGCTCGACGATGGCCTTGACGATGGAGAGTCCGAGGCCCGAGCCGGTCTCGGCGCGCGACGGGTCGGCCTTGTAGAAGCGATCGAAGATGTGCGGCAGGTGCTCCGCAGGGATGCCGCGTCCGGTGTCGGCCACGCGGAGCCAGGTGCGCCCGCCGTGCTGTTCGGCGCTGAGCGTCACGCGCCCGCCCGCGGGCGTATGGCGCAGGGCGTTGGCGGCCAGGTTCTGCAGCGCCTGCTCCATCCGGCGCGGATCAGCTACGATGGCCATCTCCTCGTCGGGCAGGCGGACGTCGATCGCCACCTGCTTCTCGTGCGCGGCGTGCTCGTGCCGGGCCACCACGCGGTCGAACAGCTCGGCGACCGCCACTTCCTCGGTGACGAGTGTCATGCCGGCAGCCTCGAAGCGGGCAAGGTCCAGCAGGTCGCCGACCAGCCGCTCGATGCGCTCCACTTCCTCTTGGATGATGCGCACGTAGCGCTGGCCGTCGGGCGCCTGCGGGCCGAACTGCGGCAGCGTCAGCGTGTCGGCATACCCGCGAATGGCCGTGAGCGGTGTCATCAGCTCGTGCGAGACGTCGGCCAGCAGCTGTCGCCGGGCGCGGTCGGCCTCGGCCAGCTGGTTCTGGCGCGCCGCGAGGTCGTCGGCCATCTGGTTGAAAGCGTGCGCCACGGACGCCACCTCGTCTGCGCCGGTTGCCGGCGCCCGCGCACGCAGGTCGCCCTCGCCGAAGCGGCGCGCGGCCTCCTCCAGCGCGCGCAGCTGGGCGTGGGCCGGGCGAAACACCAGCAGTGCCGCGACCGCCGTGCCCCCCAGGAGGAGCAGCACACCGCCGAGAGCCAGCCAGGGGCCAAGTTCCTCGGTGACGCGGCGGACGCCCACGGTGGGCGCCACGAACACCGTGGCCACGACCTCACCGTCGAATCGGACCGGCGCGACGGCCATCCGGCGTCGGGCGAACATCGGCGGCGGGCCGCCCAGGGCGCCCGGGGGCGGGGCGCCGCCCTCGCGGGGCAGGCGCTCGCGCCCCATGCCGCGCAGCGCACGGCTCCTGGCCTGGGCAAACCGCTGGATGCCCGGCGGGATCTCCTCGCCGGGTGGCCCAATCACGGCGCCATTCCGAAAGGCCACGAAGGCTGGCCGATGGAACTCGGCGAGGCGCCTCGTGGCGTACTGCCGCAGGTCGAGCGCGGGGTCGTGCGCCAGCGCCGATTCGAAATCCGTGGCCACCAGCTCCGCGAAGTCCTGCCCGACGCGCTCGGGCTGCCCCCCTTCGGTCTGGACGGCGATCCAGACGAACGACGCCGCCTGCGCCACGAGCAGTACGGCCAGCAGGACGATGAAGCCCAGCGCAATGCGCCAGTAGAGGCTGCGATGCCAGCGTCGTTCAGACATCGGCGAACTTGTACCCACTTCCCCAGATGGTGAGCACCAGCCTGGGCTCGCCGGGCGTGGCCTCCACGCGTCGGCGCAGGCGCTTGACGAGCGTGTCCACGCTGCGCGGCGTGACGAAGGTGTGATCCGGCCAGACGCGCGAGAGCAGCGCCTCGCGGCTGAAGACGATGCCGGGATGCGAGGCCAGCAGGTGGAGGAGGCGGAACTCCTGCGCGGTGAGCTCGACCTCCTGCCCGCGCACGCGCACGCGCCGGCGCGCAGGGTCGATTTCGATGCCATGGATGCTGACGGGCCGCTCCGACGGCCCGCCGTTCTCGCCCGCGGCGGCGATGATCTGCGACACGCGCGGCCGGCGGAGCAGGGCGCGCACCCGCGCCACGAGCTCGCGCACCCCGAACGGCTTGGCCAGGTAATCGTCCGCGCCGCTCTCGAGGCCCAGGACCTTGTCGCTCTCCTCGCGCCGCGCCGTGAGCATCAGGACGGGCACGTCCTGGTTGGGGCCGGACCGCCTGAGCGCCCGGCAGATGGAGATGCCATCCACCCCTGGCAGCATCAGGTCCAGGACGATGACGTCGAAAGGCGTGTTCGACACGCGCTCGAGCGCATCGCGGCCGTCGCCCACCGCGGTGGTCTCCAGCCCCTCCAGACCCAGGTGCAGAACGATGAGATCCCGGATGTGGGCGTCGTCCTCGACGATCAACACGTGCGGCGGCATCGGAGGTTCGGCGGTCACGGCGGCGCGGCCACTGTCGTACTACATACGACGGGGCCGCGGGGCCCGCGGACCGCGCTGCCACAGATTTTTCACAGCCGGGCCATGTGCCCGTCACGTTCCTCCCGTCTCATCAGGCAGGGAGATGAAGGAGAACCCACCTATGAAGACGTCGACTCGATTCCTGATTGCCGCCAGCCTCGTGGCCTCGACGGGCCTGACCGTGGCCCCCATCTTCGCGCAGGGCGGTCCACCTCCGGGCCCGCCGCAGGTGCGGCGCATGGGCCCTGGCGGGCCGGGCGGACCGGGCTTCGGGCCGGGTCCGGGCCGCGGCCATATGGGCCTGCTCGGCGAGATCGGCCGCGGATTCCGGCAGCTCGACCTGACCGATGCCCAGCGTGAGCAGATCCGCGGCATCGTCGACTCGCACCGGGCCGCGCTCAAGGACATCGGCGATCGGCTGCGTGCTGCCCGCCAGGGGATGGAGGCGCTCGTCACGGCCGATACCATGGACGAGGCGGCCATTCGCGCGAAGAGCGCGGAGGTGGCGGCGGTGCAGGCGGACGCGGCAGTGCTGCGGGCACGGGTGCACCACGACCTGTTCAGCGTGCTCACCGCGGAGCAGCAGGCGAAGGCGAAGGAGCTGCGCGCACAGCGGGAGGCGCGCCAGAAGGAGCGCGCGCAGAACCCGCGTGAGCGCCGCCCGCGCAGGCAGGGCGCGCGGTAGCCGGTCACGACATCGCGCCGGGGCCACCGCGGGCCCCGGCGCCCTCGACGACGAAACCAAAGAACCCGAGAACCCGAGAACCTGAGAACCTGAGAACAGCGTCCCGACCTGTGGGGTACGATGATGGGTCGAGCCCCCAATGCGCAGACTGTCCTCGCTTCCAGCCTGGCCCTCATCATCACCGGCGCGATCTCGGCGCAGGTGCGCCCCATCTACAATCGCGGCGCCGCCGGCCTGTCCCTGCTGCTCGGACGGCTCCAGACGACGGCGAGCGCCCTGCACACTGGCGCGCATCCGGATGACGAGGACTCCGCGCTCATTGCGACCCTGGCGCGCGGCGAACACGCGCGCGTCGCCTACCTCGCGCTGAACCGCGGTGAGGGCGGGCAGAACATCATCGGCACCGAGCTCTTCGAAGCCCTCGGCGTCATCCGCACCGAGGAACTGCTGCAGGCGCGGCGCCTGGATGGCGGGGAGCAGTTCTTCACCCGGACCATGGATTACGGCTTTTCAAAGACGCTCGAGGAGGCCGGCCGGAAGTGGGGCACGCGCGAGGTACTGGGCGACATGGTCCGGATCATCCGGCAGTACCGGCCGCTCGTCATCGCGTCGCGCTTCAGCGGCACGGCCGCGGACGGCCACGGGCAACACCAGCTGGCCGGGTCGCTGACGCCGCTCGCCTTCAAGGCCGCGGCCGATCCTTCGCAGTTCCCCGAGCAGATCGCCGAGGGGCTGCGTCCCTGGCAGGCGAAGAAGTTCTACGTGGGCCAGCTCTTCCGGCCCGACCCCAACGCGCCGCCCACGACCGAGATCGCGACGGGCCGGCTCGATCCCGTCATCGGCCGGTCGTACGCGGAGATTGCCTTCGAGGGCCGCAGCCAGCACAAGTCGCAGGAGATGGGCGCCATCGAGCTGATGGGGCCGCAGCGATCGCTGCTGCGCCTCGTCACGAATCACACCAGCGCGCCGGGCACCAGCGAGACGAGCCTGTTCGCGGGCATCGATACCTCGGTGCCGGGGCTCGCCGCGCTGGCGGGCCTGCCCGACGGCTCGCTGAGGGCCGAACTGGCGGCCATGGATGCGGCGGCAACGGAAGCGTCTCGCCAGTACGATGCGCGCACCCCCTCGGGCATCGTTCCGGCTTTGGCCCGCGGGCTCGCGGCCACGCGGGCGGCGCGGGCCGCGGCGCGAGCGCTGCCGGCGTCGGCCGATGCGAGAGCCGAGGCCGATTTCCTGCTGGCGTTCAAGGAGCGAGACTTCGCCGAGGCGCTCGCCGCGGCGGTGGGCCTGACGCTGGATCCCCTGGCCAGCGCCGAGACGCTCACGCCCGGCGACGCGATCGTCGTCGACGTGCGCGCCTTCGCGGCGGATTCGTCCGTGGTCCGGCTCGGCGCGCCGCGCGTGGCGGGCCCGCCCGGATGGACGATTGAGCCGGCGCCGCGCCCGGAAGACAGCGATGCGGACAACCCGTTCGCGCGCTTCTTCCGCGAGTCGCCCACTGCGTCGACGACCTTCCGCGCGCAGGCCCCGGCCGATGCGCCTCTCACCCAGCCGTACTGGCTGGTGCAGCCGCGCAAGGGGGACCTGTTCGAGTGGCCGTCGGGCTCGTCCAAGGGCGCGCCGTTCGCGGAGCCGCTGCTCACCGCGCACCTGCCCGTGGAGATCGCCGGCGTGTCGTTCGAGCTGGCGCGGGCCGTCGAGTATCGGTACGCGGATCGCATCCGCGGCGAGATCCGGCGCCACGTGGCCGTGGTGCCGGCGGTGGCCGTGGGCCTCGATTCCCGCCTCATGGTCGTGCCGTCGGGCGGCGCGGCCGATCCGCGCACGGTCGTGGTGCGCGTCTCGAGCCAGGCGAGGACTGACGTGAACGGCACGGTGGCGCTCGGCGTGCCCCGCGGGTGGACCTCGGTGCCGGCGCAGGCGGCAGTGACGCTGAAGCCGGGCGAGCGCACGGCCACGAGCTTCACCGTCACGCCTCCCACGCCGGTTCCGGCGGGGTCGTTCGAGATCGCCGCGCACGCCGAGGTGGCCGGCACGCGCTACACGCAGGACCTGCAGACCATCGCCTACCCGCACATCCAGACGCACCGGCTCTATGCCCCGGCGTCGGTCCGCGTGCAGGCGTTCGACCTGACGGTCGCGCCGGTGACCGTGGGCTACATCATGGGCAGCGGCGACCAGGTGCCGGACGCCATCCGCCGCCTCGGCCTGCCGGTCACGCTCATCGACGCGGCCATGCTCGCCACCGGCGATCTCTCCCGTTTCGACACCATTGTCGTGGGCGTGCGCGCGTCGGAGGCGCGGCCCGACTTCGTCGCCGCCACGGCGCGCCTGCGGCACTACGTGGAGGGCGGCGGCACGCTGGTGGTGCAGTACCAGCAGACCGACTACGCCACGCGGGGGCTCGCGCCGTTCCCGGGCCAGATCGGCGCGCGGGTCACCGACGAGAGCGCGCCAGTCCGCATCCTGCGGCCGGACCACCCGCGGTTCCGATTCCCGAACGCGATCGGCCCCGAAGACTTCGACGGATGGGTGCAGGAGCGTAGTCTCTACAGCTTCTCGGCGTTCGACCCGCGCTACACCCCGCTCCTCGAGTCGGGCGACCCGAACGAGCCCGTCAACGACGGCGGCGAACTCTACGCGGAGATTGGCAAGGGGCGCTACGTCTACACGTCGTACGCGTGGTTCCGCCAACTCCCCGCCGGCGTGCCCGGCGCGTACCGGCTGTTCGCGAACCTGCTCAGCCTGTCGAAGGCGCCGCGGTAGGCAGGAACACGTGGGCTTGGGGCTTGGGGCCTGGGGCTTGGGGTCTTGAGGTCTTTGACGTTTTGAGGCCTTGAGATTCTGACTTCGTGTTCTTCGTGTCCTTCGTGTTCCCCTGACTAACGCGCCCGCAGGAGACGCAGGCCGTTCAGGGTGACGGCGACGGTGGCGCCGGTGTCGGCGAGGACGGCGAGCCAGAGCGGAGCGGCGCCCATGACGGCCGACACGAGAAAGGCGAGCTTCGTGAGCAGCGCGAGGGTGACGTTCTGCCGGATGACCCCCAGGGCACGGCGGGCGTGCGTGCCGGCGAAGGTCCCGGCATCGGCGTCGGCGCCCGGCATGAGCACGACGTCCTGCCGGGCGAGCGCGCCCGGCGTGTCGGCGGCGGCCCGCTCCAGCGCCAGCCCCCCCTTGAAGAGCACGCCCCGCCTGGCGGCTGACGTCACAGCGGCGACGACGGTCACTGGCGTGGAGATGACCAGCGCGCACGGGCACGCCAGCACGAGGAAGATGAGGCCACGGTAGAACCACGTGCCCCACGCGCCATCGAACAGGGGCGGCACGACGACCAGCGTCAGCGCCGCCGAGGTCACCAGCGGCGTGTAGACGGCGGCGAAGCGCTCGATCCAGCGCTCGACGCCCGCCGAGGTGCGGTGGCCGTCCTCACCCCACCCCGGCTCGTGCCCGACCAGCTCGCTTACCGCGACGCGCGCGCGCTCGATGCTCCACGCCTCCATCAGGTGGGCCAGTGCGAAGAGGCACGCCACGGCCGCCCCCTCGGCCCACTGCCCCACCGCCGCCGCGCCCAACGCCGACACCGACACCAGCACGTGCATGTCGAGCCGGAGGTAGCGCAGCGACACGAGCGCGCGCGGCAGTACCGGCGCCAGTCCCAGGATGATGGACGCCGCGTAGGCGGCGACCGAGGCGATCGGGCGCGCGCCAGCGGCCCCGCCCTCCACCGACCCGTGGTCGTGGCCCACCAGGGCCTCGACCCACGTGTCGGCCCGCCACGCGTCCAGGGCCCAGCCCGTGAGCATCAGGGCGCCGCTCGCCACTGCCCACAACCACGTCCGGTCGGGATGCGCGGGCGCCTGGCCGTGCGCGTGGTGATCGTCGTGCACGTGCTCGCCGTGCGCGTGCGCGTGCACGCCGAGCCCCGTCCGGCCCACGCGCGCGATGATGTCGTCGGGCTGCAGCAGCGCCGGGTCGTACGACACGCTCACCTGCCGGCCGACGAGATCGAACTCGATGTTGAGGATGCCGGGGACGTCCAGCACGTGGCGCACGAGCGACGCCTCGTCCGCGCAGTCCATCCCGCGAACGTGGAGGCGCAACTCAGATCGGGCCGCAGGGGCCGCAGATGGCGCAGAGGCCGCAGATGGCGCAGGAGCCGCAGATGGCGCAGGAGCCGCAGATGGCGCAGGAGCCGCAGATGACGCAGATCCCGCAGATTCGGCAGATCCGGCAGATCCCGCAGATGGCGCAGATGACACAGATGAACCTTGGCCAGCGATACGGCCTCAAGACGTCACGGCTTCAAGACCTCAAGCCTCAAGCCCCAAGTCCCAAGCCCCAAGTCCCAAGCCCCAAGTCCCAAGTCCCCGCTCAGAGCTCCGTGACCGCCCGGAGCACATCCTCCGCGTGTCCCTGCACCTTGACCGCGTCCCACCGCCGCGCCACCTTCCCGTCCGGGCCGATGAGGTAGGTGACACGGGCCACGCCCATGTACTTGCGGCCGTACATCGACTTCTCCTGCCACGCGCCGTATTTCTCGATGACGGCGTGGTCTGGGTCGGCCAGCAGGGGGAAGGTCAGCGAGTGCTTCGCCGCGAACTTCGCCTTGCTCTTCTCGTCCAGCACGCTCACCCCCAGCACCACCGCCTTGCTCTTGCCGAACTTCGGCAGGTTGTCCTGGAAGGCACACGCCTCGGTGGTGCACCCGGGCGTGTCGTCCTTCGGATAGAAATACAGCACCACGGGGCGGCCGGCGTAGTCGGCCAGCGTGTGGGTCTTGCCCGACTGGTCCTTCAGGGTGAACGCGGGGGCTTTCTTGCCGGGTTCGATCAGGGACATGGGAACCTCCGGGGGTGCAAGGGTGCAAGGTGCCGGGGTGCAGGAACTTGGCCGCACCGACGCTCGCGGAGGTCGCTGCACGAGCGAAGGCGGTTGCAGTCTGGACTTGACCCCTATTTCCTCTCCGCCGCCACCGCCGCATGGGAGCGTCTCGGCTCGGCGCCACCCTCGACGCGGCGGTTCGCCACGTCCACGGTGATGGCCGCGGCGTAGCCGTAGCGCACTTCGCCCTTGCGGCCGATCTTCTGGAATAGATGCCCTCGCGCCTGGAGGGTGTCGATGAGGCTTCGCGGGAAGCGATCCTCGATCTCCACCCGCTCGCCGTCGCCGGTCGGGTCCGCGGGGTCCCGCCCCGGCAGGAAGCGCGCGGCCTCGATGGCCCGCTGCGCGCCCAGCCCGCCGTCGACGACGCCGGTGATGATGTTGTAGACCGACACCGGGATCCAGGCGTTGCCCGCGCAGCCCACCGCCAGCTTCGGCACCTCCTCCCCGGAGGCCTTCTTCTCGAACACCAGCGTCGGCACGCTGGCCGTGCTCGAACGGGCCAGCGGCACCAGGCTCCCGTACGCGCCCGGCGCCAGGCGGTTCGAACGGAGGTGGTTGTTGTACAGGAAGCCCAGGCCCTTCGACACGTAGAACGTCCCGCCCCAGGTGCTCAGCGTCTGCGTGACGGCAATCATGTTGCCCTCGGCATCGGCCACCGCGAACGACGTCGTGCCCGTGGAGATGCGCGGTGCCACCGTCGGCGGGCCCTGGGGCCCCTGGCCCTCGTCGGGCGGCCGTTCGTAGCGCGAGGCCTTCATCGGGTCGATCTTCTGGAACAGCTTGCGCGCGTGCTCCATCGTCAGGTGCTCGGCGAACTCCACGGGCCAGCGCTCCGGATCCGCGACGCGCCGCAGCGGATCGCGCACCTTCCACGCCTCGATGAGGTAGTGGAAGTAGTCCGCGTCGGTGACGAGGCGCGCGCCGGGCTTCGGCTGGTACTGCTCGAGGACGTGCAGCGACTCGAACAGCTGGATGCCGGTGGCGACGGGCGGGCCGCCCGCGTAGAGCGCGTGCCCCCGGTACTGCCCCACCACGGGCTCGCGCTCGATGGCGCGATACTGCGCGAGATCGGCGTAGGTCAGGATGCCGCCGTTCGCCTCCATGTCCTCCGCGATCGTCCGAGCGATTTCGCCGCGATAGAACGCCTCGGCGCCGCCCTTCTGGATGGCCCGCAGCGTGGAGGCGTAGTTCTTGTTGAAGAACCGGTCCCCCGGCCGCGGCACCTGCCCGCCCGGCAGGTAGATCTTCGCCGCCTCGGGCCACTTCTCCAGGAAGCGGCGCCCCTCCGCGATGGTCGTCGGCAGCGCCTCGTCCAGGATGAAGCCCTCGTCCGCCAGCTTGATCGCCGGCTCGACCAGGTCTTCCCATTTCACCTTGCCGCTGCCGTAGTTCCGGTACAGGTGATCGAGGCCGGCCACGACGCCGGGGATGTTGGCCGCGGCTGGGCCGTCGGCGACGAGCCGCCCGTTCTGCACGATGGCCGGGTTGTCCGGTGTCGCGCGCATGGGCGTCATGTCCTTGTACTCGATCACGGTCGGGCGCTTCATGCCCTTGAGGTAGAGCACCGCGGAGCCGTCGCCGCCGACGCCCGAGGCCTCGGGCTCGACGACGCCGAGCGCGAACGAGACGGCGATCATCGCGTCCACGACATTGCCGCCCTTCTCGAACGCCAGGCGGCCCGCCTCCGAGGCCAGCGGATGGCCCGACACCACCATGCCGCCGTTCGAGGTGACGACGGGCTTGATGAGCGGCTGCTCGGCCACCATCTCGTCCACGACGGCTTCGAACGCGGCCTCGGTCTTCGCCGCAGCCGCGCGGGGTCGATAGCCGTCGCGCGCCTTCGTCCAGGCCTCGGCCGACGGGCCCGTCGAGTAGTACAGGCCGCGCAGCGTCTCCCACACCCGATCGAATGCCGAGGTCAGCAGGGCCGGTGACAGCGGCAGGCTCGCGGTCACCTCGCCGCCCGACTCGTGCACGGGCAGCGGCGCGGGCACGCGCCAGATCTGGAACGCGGCGTTCAGCGCGAACAGCGGCGGCGGCTCGGCCTCGCTGCGCAGCGGGTTGCCGTTGTAGACGGGCTGCGGGTCGGGCAGGCCCGTGACGAGAATCGTCCGGCCGTCCGGCGACCAGGCCGGCGCGCCGCCCCTGCGCGACACGAGCTGCGGCGGCGCGGACGGCTTCGCGCGCGGCTCGGGAGCTTCATCTCCGTCGGGGCGAGCGGGCTCGACGCTGGCTACCCAGACGGATCCGATGCCCTCGCGAACGGCGTAGTACGCAACCCGCTGGCTGTCCGGGGCCCACGACAGCGGTCCTTCAGCACCTCTCGCGCGCGCGATGACCGTGGCGCGCGGCGCCTTGGTCTCGACGGACGGAATGGACGCTCCGGAGCGGGCCGCCGGTGAGGTCACGCGGGCGCCGAGCGGCACGGGACGGGTCACGCCGGAGGACACCAGCGGCATCCACCAGATGTCCACGTCGTCCTCAGCATCGCGCTCCGAGACGAACGCGACCTTCCGGCCGTCGGGCGACACGCGCGGGAAGGTCTCGCTGTCGCTGGTGTCGGTGAGGGGCACCGGCGCCTGCCACGCGTCCGATCCGGCGACCGGGATGGCCAGGTAGAGGTCCCACTGGCGCGAGGCGTCCGCGCCGCGGCCGGCTGGCGGCGCCCCGCGGTGCGCGAAGACGAGCCGGCCGTCCGGCGTCCACGACGGCCAGCGCTCGTCACCCGGCATGGCCGCGACCACGGTCGAGGCGCCGGTCTTCGCCACGGTGACGACGATGTCGAAGCCGCCGCCCCGATTGGCGGCATGAGCGATGCGCGTGCCGTCGGGCGACCACGCGGGCTCGCGCTCCACCGCGCCCGATTCGGCCCCGACGAGCGCGCGGGCCTGGCGCCCGTCGGGGTTCATCGTCCAGATGCGATCCAGGTACGACACCGCGATGCGGCGGCCGTCGGGCGACCATGCGGCGTCCTGCACGCCAGGCGTCCCCTGCCGTGCGGCCCCACCCGCCTGCGTCGTCAGCAGGACGGCAACGACACCGGCCGTGATTCGAGCGACACGCATGGGGGATGGACTCCTGCGGCTAGCGGACCGCCTCGATGATCGCCTTCACCGAGATGCCGTACTTCTCGATCAGCTCGTCGGGCTTGCCGCTGCGGGGGATCTCGGTGACGGCGAGGCGCGTGACCGTGAGGCCGGCCGGCGCCACGGCGCGGGCCACGGCGTCGCCGATGCCGCCGGCGATGTAGTGATCCTCGACGGTGATGAGCCGCCCGGTCTCCCGGCCCGCGGTGATGAGCGCCTCGGCGTCGATGGGCTGGATGGAATAGAGGTCGATGACGCGGATCGCCATCCCCTCGGCCTTCAGCGCGTCGTAAGCCTTGAGCGCTTCGAAGAGCGTGATGCCGGCGCCGATGACGGTGGCCGCGTCGGCGGCGCTGCTGCGCAGGACTTTGAGGCCGCCGATGGGGAACGACTCGTTGTTGTCGTAGATGACGGGCGTCTTCGGGCGCGTGGTGCGCATGTACGCCGGGCCATGATGCGCGGCCATCGCGCCGATGAGCTTCTCGGTGCTCACCGCGTCCGACGGGTACAGCACCGTGAAGTCTGGCTGCGCGGTCATCATCGCGAAGTCCTCGAGCGCCATCTGCGAGGGGCCGTCCTCGCCAATGGAGACGCCGGCGTGCGAGCCCGCGAGCTTGATGTTCACGCCGCTGATGGCCGCCATGCGGATGAAGTCCGAGGCGCGCGTCAGGAACGCGGCGAAGGTGGAGGGGAACGGCACCGCGCCGCGCGCGGCGAGGCCCATCGCCGCGCCCACCATCACCTGCTCGGCGATGAAGAACTGGTAGAAGCGCTCCGGGTGCGCCGCCTCGAAGCGCTCGCTGAACGTCGAGTTCTTCACGTCGGCGTCGAGCGCGACGACGCGCGGGTCCACGGAGGCGAGCTTCGCGATGGCGGTGCCGTAGGCCTCGCGGGTGGCGACCTGCTCGCCGAGCTTGTAGGCGGGCGCGGGCATCGTGCCCGGTGCGGCCGCGGGGGGGGCGGGTGGCGGTGCGGGAATGTCCGGCGTCGGCCTGGTTTCCTTCTCGAGCTGCGCCTCGAGCTCGGCGTAGGCGCGGGTGGCCTCCTCGGGCTTGAGCGGCTTGCCGTGCCAGTTGGGCTTGCCCTCGGTGAACGACACCCCCTTCCCCTTCAGGGTGCGCGCCAGGATGACGGTGGGTCGTCCCTTCGTCGCGCGCGCCTCGGCGTAGGCCGCGAGCACCTGCGCCATGTCGTGGCCGTCGATGACCACCGTGTGCCAGCCGAACGCATGCCACCGCGCCTGGTAGGCGGCCATGTCGTGCTCGAGCTCGGTGGGGCGGCTCTGCCCGAGCGCGTTGACGTCCACGATGGCACAGAGCGAGTCGAGCGTGTAGAGGTGCGCCACCGAGGCGGCTTCCCAGACCGAGCCCTCGGCCGTCTCGCCATCGCCCATGAGGACGTAGGTGCGGTAGTCGGCGCCGATGCGGCGCGCGTTGAGCGCGGTGCCCACACCCGCGGCCAGCCCCTGCCCCAGCGACCCGGTGGCGACGTCGACGAACGGCAGGCGCGGCGTGGGGTGCCCCTCGAGATCCGAGGTGAGGAGCCTGAGATCCGTCAGCCGTTCCCGCGGGATGAAGCCGGCCTCGGCCCACATCGCGTAGAGCAACGGCGCCGCGTGGCCCTTGGACATCACCAGGCGGTCGGCCAGGGGATGCTGCGGGTTTCCGGGGTCGAAGCGCATCTCGGCGAAGAACAGCGCCGCCATGAGATCCGCCGCCGACTGGCAGGTCGTCGGATGCCCGCTCCCGGCCGCGGTGGTGGCCCGGATGGACTCGATCCGAAGGCGGGTGGCGATGTTCTTCAGGTTGGGCAGCAGAGATACGTCGACAGGCAACCGGGGACCCTCCAGGGATGGCACGGAACGCCAAAGTTTATCAGAGCCGCCCGCACCCTATAATGTCGAGATGTTCCTGCTGCGCTACCTGTACATCCTCGCCCTGTGCGTGTGGCTGGGCGGGATGGCGGTGGCGGGGCTGGTCGCGGCGCCCACGATCTTCGAGGTGCTCGAGGGTTGGAACCCGGAGCAGGGACGGGTGCTGGCCGGCCAGGTGTTCGGGCAGATCCTGGGCCGGCTCCACACGGTGTTCTACGGCGCGGCGGCCGTGATGCTGGTCACGCTGACCGTCCGCCGGCTGCTCGGCCCGCGGCCGGTGGCCTACGGCGTCCGCGCCGGCATCGTGGGGGTCATGCTCGGCCTGACCCTGGCCTCCGGCTTCGGCATCAGTCCCCGGGTCGAGGCCATGCAGCGCGAGATCGGCGGCCCGGTGGCCTCGCTCCCCCAGGACGACCCGCGCCGCGCGTCCTTCTACCAGCTCCACGGACTGTCGAACCTGCTGCTGAGCGCCACGGCGATCGGCGCGCTGCTGCTGGTGTTCTGGGAGTCGCGGGAGTGAGCGGGGACTTGGGGCCTGGGACTTGGGACTTGGGTCTTGAGGTCTTGGGGTCTTGGGGGAGAGGGCCCGAATCGCCCAATGTGCCAATCGCTCAATGCCTCAATCCAAATGGCCAATGGCCGATCGCCAATCGCCCGATGAATCGTCAATCGCCAATCGGCAATCATCAATGAGCACGCCCACAGTCACCCTGATACCCGGCGACGGCATAGGCCCCGAGGTCACCCGCGCGGTGGTGCGGGTGCTGAAGGCGGCCGGCTTCGATCCCGAATGGGAGACGTTCTCGGCGGGGGCGCCAGCCGTCGAGGAGCACGGCACCACCCTGCCCCAGGCGCTGCTCGATTCGGTGGCGCGCAACAAGGTGGCGCTCAAGGGCCCCATCACCACGCCGGTAGGCAAGGGCTTCACCAGCGTGAACGTGGGCCTGCGCAAGGCCCTGGACCTCTACGCCAACCTCCGCCCGGTCTGGAACCTGCCCTCGGTCCCCTCCCGCTTCTCGGGCGTGGACCTGGTCATCGTCCGCGAGAACACCGAGGACCTGTACGCGGGGCTCGAGCACGTCGTCGTGCCGGGGGTCGTCGAGAGCCTGAAGATCATCACCGAGAAGGCCACGGCCCGCGTCGCGGAGTTCGCCTTCGAGTACGCGCGGCGCCATCAGCGGAAGAAGGTGACGATCGTCCACAAGGCCAACATCATGAAGCTCGGCGACGGGCTGTTCCTCGAGACGGCGCGCAAGGTCGGCGCCCGTTACCCAGAGGTCGCCTGCGAGGACCGCATCGTGGATGCAGCGTGCATGCACCTGGTGATGCACCCGGAGCGGATGGACGTCCTGCTGCTCCCGAACCTGTACGGGGACATCGTGTCGGACCTGTGCGCGGGGCTGGTGGGCGGCCTCGGCGTCGTGCCGTCGGCGAACCTGGGCGAGGGCGGGGTCGGGGTGTTCGAGGCCGTGCACGGCACGGCGCCGGACATTGCCGGCCGCGACATCGCCAACCCGACGGCGCTGCTGCTCTCCGCGGTGCTGATGCTGCAGCACCTGCAGGAGGACGAGAAGGCGGCCCGCATCATGACATCGCTGCGGGAGGTGCTGGAATCGGGCCACGTGACGCCGGACCTGGGGGGGACGGCCACGACCACCTCGTTCGCGGACGCCATCTGCCGGCGGATCGAACAGGGCTGACGCGGCGCCCGTATCTTTGGTCTATCATCTGGTGCGCGCGCGAGATGGACGACATCACTGAAGCGGTCCTGAGCCGGGACGAGGTGGCCCGTTACCTGGCGGGCAACGGAGACGCCGCGCAGGCGCGCGCCCGCATCCTCGAGTACCTCGAGGAGCTGCGGACCACCCAGCGCTACGAGCTGTACCGGGCGCTCGAGTACCCGCTCTATCCCATCCTGCGCAAGATCGAGCGCGTCGGCGAGCAGACCGAGCACGCGGTGCAGGCCACGGCGCAGGGCCGCGTGGTGTGGGCCTCGAACCACCGCAGCCACACCGACTACCTCGTCGAGCCGCTCGTCCTGGACGATGCGGGGGTGCGGCCGCCGATTATCGCAGCGGGCATCAACCTGTTCGGAGGGCCGCTGGGGCTCATTCACAAGCACGTCACGGGCGCGCTCCCCATCCGGCGCAACACGAAGGACCCGGCGTATCTCATCACGCTGAAGGCCTACGTCGGCACCCTCCTCCACACGCACGACCTGTTCTTCTACCCGGAGGGTGGACGCAGCTACAGCGGCGAGCTGAAGAACCCGAAGACGGGCCTCTTCAGCGCGTGCCTCGGCGCCAACGTGCCCGGCATGTCCATCGTGCCCGTCGCCATCGCCTACGACCTCGTGCTCGAGGACCACGTGCTGGCCCGGCAGAAGGTGAAGCGGCGGCAGCGCGCGTTCAGCCGCGAGCTGGCGGAGATGGTCCGGTACGCGGTGGGGTACAGAAGCCGCGCGTTCGTCACGTTCGGCCGCCCGATCGCGCTGGACGGCTACGACGGCGAATCGCGGCGGTCGGTGCTCGACCTGGCGCAGCGCGTGCAGCGCGAGATCGGGCGCCAGTACAAGGTGCTGCCGACCGCGGTGCTGGCGGCGGCCATGCGCCCCTCCATCGCAAAGGCGGATCTCGAGTCGCGCATCACGGCCATCCTCGACACGCTCGGGGCCACGGGCGCCAACATGGGCGTGCGCACCGCGCGCGACGTGCTGGCCTCGGCCGTGGAGCCCCTGGAAACCCGCGGCATCATCGTGGTCGAACAGGGCCGGTACCGCGTCCGCGAGCGCAACGTCCTCCGGTACTACGCCCGCAGCCTCCAGCACCTGCTCACCCCCGCCGGCGCGACGCACTGACGTGGAGCAGGACCCCGGCTGATGATCGACGCGACGTCGAAAGCCCTCTTCCATTCGCTGGCGCAGATCGATCTCCTGAAGCGGCTGGCCTCGCGGTACGGGATGCGCCCGGGCGGCTTCGCGCGGCGCTTCATCGCGGGCGAGACGGTCGAGGAGGCGATTGTCGCCGTGGCGGAACTGCCCGCGCGCGGGCTAAGTCTGACGCTGGACTACCTCGGCGAGAGCTCCACCACCTTCGACGAGGCCGCGGCCGCGGCCGGCGAGTACGTCCGCATCATCGGCGCCATCGTCAGGTCGGGCATCGAGCGGAACATCTCGGTGAAGCTCACGCAACTGGGACTGGACGTCGACCGCGCGACGGCGGTGGACAACATGCGCCGCATCCTCGAGCCGGCGGACCAGCACGGGTTCTTCGTCCGCGTGGACATGGAGAACTCGCCCTACACCGACCGGACGCTGCAGGTGATGGAGACGCTGTGGCGGCAGGGCCACCGCGGCATCGGCACGGTGATCCAGTCGTGCCTCATCCGGTCGCCGAAGGACGTGGGCGCGCTCAATGCACTCGGCATGCGGGTGCGGCTGGTGAAGGGCGCCTACAAGGAGCCGAAGACGGTGGCGTTCCAGGGGAAGGACCAGGTAGACGCCGCGTTCGTGGAGCTGATGCGCGAACTGCTGGACCACGGGAACTTCCCCGCCATCGCCACCCACGATCCCGCGATGATCGACGCCACGAAGCGCTACGCGGATCAGCGCGGCTACGCGAAGGACCGCTTCGAGTTCCAGATGCTCTACGGCATCCGCCGCGACCTGCAGGCGTCACTGGTGGCCGAGGGGTACGGCGTGCGTGTCTACGTTCCGTTCGGGCAGCAGTGGTTCCCGTACTTCATGCGCCGCCTGGGGGAACGCCCTGCCAATGTCGCGTTCGTGCTGCGCGGGCTGCTGCACGAACGCGGGTGAAGGGAGCCCATTGATGATTGCCGATTGATGATTGGGCGATTCATCGAGGATTGAGCGATTGGGGCATTGGACATTGGATTGGGCGATTTGGTGATTGGGGCATTGGGCGATTCGTCGTCACGCGTGCGAAATCGCTCAATCCCTCAATCGCCCATCGTCAATCCAATGCGCAATGCCCCAATCGCCCAATCGTCAATGAATCGCTCAATAGGCAATCATCAATCGTCAATGGACACCTATCGCGTACCACACCACCTCCGCGCCAACTCCGCGAGGGCATTGCGGCAGGCGATGACGCTCTGAGCCTCCACCCACTCCTCCACGCCGTGGAGCCCCGCGCCCGTCGGGCCGAAGAGGAGCGACGGGATGCCCGCCTCGCCCAGCACCGATGCGTCGGTCCAGAAGCTCATCCCCGACACGGACACGGATGGCGCTGATGGAGACGCAGACGCCGCAGAGGCCGCAGAGGCCGCAGATGGCGCAGAGGCCGCAGATGGCGCAGATTGCGCAGATGAAGCCGCTGCCACCGCGAGCTTCATGGTGGCCACCAGCGGGTGGTCGGCGGCAATCTCGTACGGTGAGCGCGCGAAGAGCTGGCGGCTGGCGGCCTTGAAGTCGGGATCGGCGGCGGAGAGTCGCGCCAGGATGTCGGCCACCTCGCGGGCGCCGCGGCCGGGCGACTCGCCGGGCACGGTGCGCCGCTCCATCTGCAGGTGGCAGCGGTCCGGGTACGAGCTCAGCTCGCGCCCGCCGTGGATGAGTGACGCGTGCAGCGAGGCCGTCCCCAGCAGCGGGTGCGGCGGCCGCGATTGCAGCTGGTGGTCCAGCGCGTCGAGCTCCGTGAGCACGCGGCCCATGAGGCGGATGGCGTCGCGGCCTTCGCGCGGCCGGCTGCCGTGTGCGGCGCGCCCTTCCGTCTCGACTTCCACCCACTCGAAGCCCTTGTGCGCGATGGCGATGGCCAGGTCCGTGGGCTCGGTGACCACCGCGCCGTCGGCGTACCACTTCCTGACGAGCGCATCGGCGCCGACGCTCTCGTGCTCCTCGTCCACGACGCACGCGATGATGAGCCGGCCCTCCTCCAGCCCGCCCGAATCGCGGAGGACGCGCGCGGCGTCCACCATCGCCGCCACGCCGCTCTTCATGTCCTGGGATCCCCGCCCGTAGACACGGTCGTCGCGCTCCACCGGGTCGAACGGCTGGGCCATGCCCGCGACGCCCACGGTGTCGATGTGGCCGCAGAACATCAGCGATCGTCCCGGCTCGCGCCCCTCGAGCACGCCCACGACGTTGGGGCGGCCGTCGGCCACTTCCTGGACGTGCACGTCGAGGCCCATTCCCCGCATGTGCTCGGCCAGCGCGCGGGCGATGGCAGCTTCGCCCGCGGCGCCCGGCACGAGCGACGGGTTCACCGAGTCGATCCTGACGAGCGCTTTCAGCAGATCGATGACCGGGTCCTGCGCCATCTCGCTACTTCCCGTTGTACTGGGCGTCGGTGACCGCCTCGAGCCACTTCGTGCCGCCGCCGAAGCCGACGTTCACCTGGACGAGGTGCGTGTGCGGCACCGCGCCGTGCCAGTGCTCCACGTTCGGCCCGGTGTAGTCGCTCTCGCCCTTGCCGAGCTCGCGCATCGCCTGCCCGCGCTTCTGCGTGCGCATGCGCCCGTCCTCGACGTAGAGGAGCTGTCCGTTGTCGTGACTGTGCCAGTAGCTGCGCGCGCCCGGCTCGAAGCGCCTGCGAGCCACCGAGAGATCCTTCGCGTCCATCACCGTGGAGGTGCCGGTGAACAGCGGTCCGCCGCCCGCGGCAGGCTGCCCCGCCTGACTCGCGGCCTGCGCCGCCATCACCGTGACGCCCGCGGCCGCCAGCACCGCGTGGACCGCCCATCGCCCGTTGATTCGCGATCGCATCTGGATCCTCACTTCATCGGCGAGTAGTCGGTCGCCTGCAGGAACACGGAGTCCACCTTCGACACGATGGGGCCGTTGACCTGCGACTCGGAGGCCACCTTCTTCCACTCGGGATCGTTCCGGAATGCGTCCCAGCTGGCCTTGGCGGCCTCGCGGCTCTGGTGTGAGAGCAGGTACACGAGCGTATTCTGCGACGCCGGCGCATCCATGGGCGCGAGGTAGATGACGTTGGTCATGCCGTGCTTCTGGAAGATGCGCAGCGTGTGATCACGGAAGCGCCTGTGCAGGTCCGCCAGCTTGCCGTCCGGGGCCGTGTAGGTGCGAAGCTCGTACACTTTCCCGGTGGTTTGCGCCTGGGCGACCCCGAGATGGGGCGCGGCGAGCACCCCGGCGCCGAACGCGGCGGCCAGGGCGAGGAGGGACACGGAAGAAGCGCGCGTGGGTTTCGGCATGCGCCTTAGCTTAGCCGCAGATGGCGCAGATGGCGCGAACGTTCCCATAACGGGCGCAGGGAGAGCGACCGGGGCGCCCAGCGCCCGCGCGGGAGGGCGCCTCAACCTCACCGTCCAGGGCGTCGCATCTGCGTTATCTGGGTTATCTGCGGCCCAGCCATCCGCGTCATCTGCGTAATCTGCGCCATCTGCGTCCCGTGTTCAGTGTCCCGACGTCTCCACCCGGAACCGGCGGACGTTCGAGTAGTCGGCCACGGCCTCCACGTACTCGTCCGAGCGCTCCACGTAGTCGTACAGCTCCCGCATCCGTGCGGGGACCATCAGGTCCAGCCGCTCGTCTCGCGTGAACCAGGTCGTCTGGCGCATCTCGATATCGCGGTCCGTGAGCTGGATGTCGGTGCGCCAGATGCGCCCGGATTCAGGCTCCACCCACAGCAGGCCGCGGCTGCGCCAGTCGTGGCCGTCGCGCGTGATCAGCGTCGGCGAGCCCGTCTCGGAGAAGGCGATGAGCGCCACCCGCGTGCCCTCGATGACGTCGTACCCCCGCAGCTCGAAGGAGAACCGGCCCACGTTGGCCGGGCTCGCCACGAGCAGCGCAAGCGTGGGCACGTTGAAGTTGCGCCGCGCGGGGCCGATGTTGAAGCGTGCGCTCGACTCCGCCACCCGGACGAGCTGCTCGTCCGACGGGAACTTGCGGTCCACGAACAGCTGCTCCAGGCGCTGCTGCCGATCCGTCACGGGCTTGCCGTTGGCCTCGAGCACGTCGCGGAAGCCGAACCACGTGCCCGGCGTCGGGAACCACGCGAATCCCATCTCGGAGCGCAGCTCGCGCCGGGTGAGACGCGGCGGCGCGGGATACGGGGCAATGCGCTGCGAGTAGGTCTGCACGTAGCGCTCCTCGGCCACGATGCCGGCGAGCGCCTTCTCGTACTCCCCGACGTACGCGCGCATGCGCGGCAGCAGCTCCTGCGGAGGCACGGTCGAGGGCGGGGGCGCCGGGGGCGGTGCGGAAGTCGCGGCGGCGCCCTCGCCGCCGCTGCCCACCCAGCGCTCGATCAGCCTCGCGGTTTCGTCCGCCGCGGACCGGGTGATGTCCAGGTCCCCCTGGTTGCGCCCGCGCAGCTCGCTGATGCGCACGCCATCCGACACGGTCACGCGGATGAGCGCGGTCGGCGACGATCCGCCGCGATTCTGCGTGGGCAGCGCCGTGCGGCCCGCGCCCATGATCCGCTGGCCCGTCACCTCCACGCGAACGGTGGCCGCGGCCGCAGAGGGCGCGGACGAGTAGCCGCGCGCCGACAGCGCCGCGCGCAGCGTGTTGAGGATCTCGATCGTTTCGGCGGATTTCCGATCCGGGTGCAGGGGATCGACGGACACGAACACGGAGCCACGCGCGGTCGCCTCCGGGATGCCGCCCTCAGGCGATGGCGTCGACGATAGGGGGGGCGCCGCCGAGGCCGTCCCGGCGTCCGCCGGGGATGGCCCGCGCGCCGCGCCGGCACGCGCGGCCGGCACCTCGGGCTCCGGCGTCACCGCTGGCGGCACGTAGGTCCGCAGGTTGTCGGCGACGAACTCCCGCCGCGCGCGGACGGTTACCCTGTGCCGCGGCGTCTGCACGCGAATCCGATGCGGCTTGCCATCGCGGTCGCCCGGCATCGTCTCGACCATCAGGAGGTAGCGGCCCGACAGCTCCCTCGCCAGCCGCACGGCGATCTCGTTGCTGGTGCCCAGCGCGAACAGGTCACCGCCCGTCCAGTCGGAGACGAGCTCGAGCCCCTCGAGCGCGCGCTGGCGTTCCTTCACGGGCTCGTAGCGGAGATACATGGTGGTCACGTCCTGGGTCCCCGGCAGCGCGTGCATCACGTGGATGCGCGTGCGCGCCGCGGCCGCGGCCCGCGCCACGCGCTCCACTTCCACGCGCGCGCCGTCGGTCGGCAGCTCCTCCGAGAAGAACAGCATCGTCTTCGGCCCCTCGATGCGCGCAAGCGAGCGCAGGAGCACCTCGAGGCTCGTCGTCGTCGTGGCCGCGCGGGCGTTGGCTTCCGACACGAGCACGCGCGCCTGTGCCTCCAGATCGGCACGGCACGCCAGGCGCACGAATTCGTCGCCGCGGTTGCAGACGCGCGATACAGCAAGCTCCCACTCGCGCTCCCGCCGATCCATACCCAGCGCCTCGACGATGCCGAACGGAAGCTGCGTGCCGAGGCGCGGAGACCAGCCGGTGATGTTCCGCAGCGTCTGACGCGAGGCCTCGCGATTCGTGGTGAACGTGAACTCGGCCATCCGCAGCGGCAGAGCGACGGTCGCCACGCGATCTGCGGGCGGCAGGCGGTCCAGGACGGCGTTGGCGGCCGCCAGCACCTGGTCCCGGCTGGCCGGGCTGGTGGAGCCGACGTCGATGGCGAGGACGATCTGGTTCGCGTTGGGGTCCGCCGGCACCGCGGCGGCCCGCGCCGCCGCCTCCGCCGCCTCGCGGGATCCCGGAACGAGCGGCGGTGCGCCCTCGAAGTACTGTGCCGAGAGCACCGCGCGCGGCTTGCCGTCCACCTCGACCGAGAAGTCGTCGGCGGTGAGCGACGGCATCTGCTGCCCGTCACCATCCACGACGACGACGTCGATGGTGATGAGGTCCACGCCGGACCTGAAGATGGGCTGCCCCGGCGGGGACTGTGTCTGGGCCGAGGGCCGGGTGGCCACCGCTCCAAGCAGCGCCACGACCGCCAGGGTGACTCGAATGGGCATCGCGCTTCGCATTGCCGCGCCTCCGGGGTCATTGTAGTCAACGCGAGCGTGTAATCTCAGGGATGAGATGCCCGCGCCTGGGACCAACCGTGGGACCACCGTCCCCACCGAAGCCCTCCGCATTGCCGAGCTCGTCCGCGCCCACGGCGGCCGCGCGCTCGTCGTCGGCGGCTTCGTGCGGGACCGGCTGCTCGGCCACGACTCCAAGGACCTGGATGTGGAGGTCTTCGGCATCCCGCAGGCCGAGCTCCCCGGGCTGCTGGCAACGCTCGGGCGGGTAGAGCCGGTCGGCCAGGCCTTCCCGGTCTACAAGCTCGGCCCGGTGGACGTGGCGCTCCCGCGCCGCGAGTCGAAGACGGGCCGCGGGCACAAGGGGTTCACCGTCGAAGGCGACCCCGACATGTCGTACGAAGAGGCCGCGCGCCGGCGCGACTTCACCGTCAACGCCATCGCGTGGGACCCGCTGACCGACGAGTATCTCGATCCGTTCAACGGCCGCACGGATCTGGAGCGCCGCGTGCTGCGCGTCGTGGATCCGCGCACGTTCGCCGACGACTCGCTCCGCGTGCTGCGCGCGCTGCAGTTCGCCGCGCGTTTCGAGCTGACGATGGATCCTGCGAGCAAGGACCTCTGCCGCGGCATCGCGCTGGACGACCTGCCGGCGGAGCGCATCTGGGGAGAATTCGAGAAGCTCCTGCTGCGTGCGATGCGGCCGTCCATCGGCTTCGCGCTGGCGCGCGAGCTGGGGGTCATCGAGAAGATCCTGCCCGAGATGGTGCCGCTCTACGACTGCCCGCAGGACGCGGAGTGGCATCCCGAGGGCGACGTGTGGACGCACACGCTGATGGTGATGGACGAGGCGCGGCGGCGGAACGCGGATCTCGCGCGCCCGCAGCTGGCCATCGTCATGCTGGGCGCGGTGTGCCACGACCTGGGCAAGCCGCAGACCACCGTTCACGTGGACGGGCGGATCAAGTCGCCGGGACACGAGGCGGCGGGCGTGGAGGCGGCCACGCGCATCCTCGACCGCCTGAACGTGCACACACTGGACGGCGTCGACGTTCGCACGCAGGTGCTGGGCCTCGTGACCGAGCACTTGCGGCCGAGCGCGTTCCACAAGGCGAAGGACACGGTGACGGACGGCGCGTTCCGCCGGCTCGCGCAGCGCGTGGACCTGGAGCTGCTGACGCGCTTCGCCCGCGCGGACTGCCACGGGCGGGGCGCGGCCTTCGACTGCTCCGCGATGGACTGGTTCATCGAGCGTGCGCGGTCGCTGGGCGTAGAGCATCGCCCACCAGCGCCGATTCTGCTGGGGCGGCATCTCATCGCGATGGGCGTGGCGCCGGGGCCGCGGATGGGCGAGATCCTGCGCGCGGTCTACGAGCAGCAGCTGGATGGGGTGGTGACGACGCTGGAGGAGGCGGAGGCGGCGGCGCGGGTGGTCATCGGAACGTGATCGTCACGGCTGCCCCCGCCGCGTGGCTCGAAGTTAGGGTCAACCGGCTCGTGCGCGCCGCGTCCCTCCGACCTGCGCGAGGACGAGTCGCCCGGCCTCGAACGGTCGGGCGGTCGAGCCGTCCCCGCGCAGGTCGTGGTGCGCGGCCGGGGCGAGTCGAACGGTCACGACTGTTCGCCCGGCAGCGTCATGCGCGCCCACGTACGCCCCGTCTTCGGCGTTACCGTCCGATGCCGCCGGCTGGAGCGTGCAGGTGGCCGACGCCACCACGCTGGGCGCCCGGTCCGGCACCCACGCCCGCGCCTTCAGCGTCGTCGTGCCCGTGATCAGCACGTCGCCGGTCGCCGGCACCTCGGGATCGCTCGCCGTCGGGTCCACGCCGGTCGTCGTGTAGCGCAGCGTCGCGCCCGGCGCGCCCTGCTGGGGCACGCGCCGGATCGTCGTCGTGTTGTCGCCCAACTCGCTGTACGTGTTGTTGCCAAAGGCGCAGACGGTGTCGTCGGACTTCACCACCAGCGTGTGCTGGTAGCCGGCCGCGATGTGGCGCGCGGCAGGCGCAGGAGGTTGGGCGTTGGCACCTGTGACGCCGGGGCTGAAGCCCTGGCGCTCCGTACCCACGGCCGCGCAGCGGCCGCCTTACTCGAGCGAGGGCCCACCGGCGAAGCCGGCGCCATTCAAGCGAGGGCCCACCGGCGAGGCCGACCTGACCCGAGCGAAGCGAGGGCCCACCGAGCCGCCCAGGCGGCGAGGCTCACCCGCCCTACTTCCGCACGTTGGCGAACTGATCTCCCTCGTTGTACTTCGGCATCTCCGGCGCCGCCGCCACGCGCCACGCGAGATCGGCCAGCACCTTCATGTCCTCCACCGCGCCGCTGAAGTCCCACGAGGGGTCGTACTCGTCACTCGGCTGGTGGTAGTCCTTGCCGTTGTACTCCTCCTGCTTCTTCAGCAGCGCCTCGGCGTTCGGGCCCAGGAACTCCTTCGGCTCGCTGATGGAGAGCGCCGGCACGCCGGCCTTCGCGAACGGGAAGTGATCCGAGCGGAAGAAGTAGCCCCGCTCCGGGTGCGTGTCCTTCCCCAGCGTCCGGCCACGCTCCTTCAGGATCGCTTCGAGCATGGGCCCCAGAGTGGAGCGATCCGAGCCGAGCTGCACCATGTCCCGCGTCGGCCCGAGGTAGTTGAGCCCGTCCACGTTGAAGTTCGCGGCCATCTGCGCCGGCGGGATGGGCGGGTGCGCCGCGAAGTATTCCGATCCGAGCAGGCCCGACTCCTCCGCCGTGACGAACACGAAGTACATCGATCGCCCGGGCTTCTCCGGCGCGCGGGCCATCGCCTTGGCCAACTCCAGCAACCCGGCGACGCCCGACGCGTTGTCGTAGGCGCCGTTGTAGATGAGATCCGCGTCCGGCGGATCATCCGGCTGCCGCTCGCGCATGCCGAAGTGATCCCAGTGCGCGGTGAGCACGAGGCCCTGCTGGTCGTTGGTCCCGGCCAGCTTCGCGACGACATTCGGGGACGTCTTGCGCGCCGTCTTCTGCACCAGCGTGGCCGCGGCGCGGATGCCGAGCGAGGTGGCCTTGAACCCGCGGGTCGAAGCGCTCTTGCGGAGCGCGTCCAGGTTCTTCCCGCCGCGCCTGGCCAGATCGCGCGCCGCGCTCTCGGTCATCCACGCCTTGATGCCCAGCGCCGGCGCGCCCGGCTCCGGCGGCAGCGCGTACTGCGTGCCGCTCCAGGACGACTGCACCACCTGCCACGGGTAGGTGGCGGATTCATCGGTGTGGATGAGCAGCGCGCCGGCGGCGCCCTGCCGCGCGGCCTCCTCGTACTTGTAGGTCCAGCGGCCGTAGTAGGTGAGCGCAGGGCCGCCGAAGAGCGTCGGCTCCTCTGGCGGCGCGGGCGGATCGTTCACCATGATCATCACCCACTTGCCCTTCACGTTCACGCCTTCGTAGTCGTTCCACTTCAGCTCCGGCGCGTTGATGCCGTAGCCGACGAACACCACCTCACCCTGCACCTGCACGCGAGGCCGCTCCACACCCGAGAACGCGACGATGTCGCGGAGGTAGCGGTACGTGGTGCCCGGCACGCTCAGCGTGAACGTGCGCTCGACGTTGGCCTCGACGATGGGAACCTGCTGGAAGAAGGTGCCGTTGTCGCCGGCGGGCTGGAGGCCGAGGGCCTCGAGTTCCTTCGCCAGGTAGGCCGTCGTCAGCTCGCCCCCGGGTGTCGCCGGCGCGCGGCCCTGGAACTCGTCGGACGACAGGCGCTGGACGTGCGCGACGAGCGACGCGGTGGAGATCTGGTCCACCGCGGGCCCCGGCGGCGGCGCGGGCGGCGGCGGAGGGGGAGCGGGCGAGCACGCCGCGAGAGTCAACAGGACGGAGGCGGTAAACAAGCGCATAGGCGGAAGCATAGCAGGCGTGCGCGCCGGGCGGCCCTTCGGGCCGTAGGGGCCGCGCTTTGCAGTGGGCCGCGCGTCGCGCGGTCGGCGCGCCTGCAGCGCGTGGGCGGCACGTCGTGCCGTGGGCCGCGCTTCGCGGTGGGCCGCGCGTTGCGCGGTCGGCGCGCCTGCGGCACGTGGGCGGCCCTCCGGGCCGTGGGCCGCGCTTCGCGCGGTGGGATCAGCCGCACAAGCGGCAAAGCTCACGGGCGCGAAGCGCCCGCCCACTGCGCCACGCAGGGGGCGCAGCCCACCCGAGCGAAGCGAGGGCCGAAGGGGGCCGCGCGTCGCGCGGTGGGCGCGCCTGCGGCGCGTGGGCGGCCCTCCGGGCCGTGGGCCGCACTTCGCGCGGTGGGATCCTACCCAGCCGCGCAAGCGGCAAAGCTCACGGGCGCGAAGCGCCCGCCCACTGCGCCACGCAGGGGGCGCAGCCCACCCGAGCGAAGCGAGGGC
>JBFWQE010000043.1:0-36751 GCA_050249615.1 Vicinamibacterales bacterium | reverse complement strand
CCGCGCCCACCGGCGAAGCCGGCCCACGCGAACGCAGGTGCGCTCGCACCCCTACCCCGCGAACTTGTAGCCCATGCCGTGCACGGTGAGGATGTACTGCGGCGCCCTCGGGTTCGGCTCCAGCTTCTGCCTGAGCCACGCCACGTGCACGTCCACCGTGCGGGTGGAGGGCGTCGCGGTGTAGCCCCATACGTCCTGCAGCAGCTTCTCCCGCGAGAGCGTCGTCCCGCGGTTCTCGATGAAGTAGCGGAGCAGCTGAAACTCCTTCGCGGAGAGCTCGAGGGGCTCGGCGGCCTTGGTCACCTCCGCCTTCCGCACGTCGACCATCACCTCGCCGAACTGGTAGCGCTCGAGCGCGACGCCCGACGAGGCCGGGGCGCGCCTGAGCAGCGCCTCGAGCCGCGCCAGCAGCTCCATCGTGTCGAAGGGCTTCGTGAGGTAGTCGTCCGCGCCGAGCTTCAGCCCGACCACGCGGTCCACCACCTGCGAGCGGGCCGTCAGCATCAGGATGGGCGTCCGAACGCCCTGCTGCCTGATCGTCCGCGCCACCTCGAAGCCGTCGCGGCCCGGCAGCATCACGTCCAGCACGATCAGGTCGAACGGCTCGCCTCCGGCGCGCCGGATGGCGGTCTCGCCGTCTGCCGCGGTCTCGACGGCGTAGCCCTCGGCCGCCAGCCGATCGCTCAGCGCAAGCTGCAGGCCGGGTTCGTCTTCAACGAGGAGAAGGCGGGCGGACGGCATGGGGAAGTGAGATCGCGCCTTCCTGGTTTCGATTCTTACCCGGCGTCGGCGTGGTGGGGCACGAGGCCAGGGTTCGTCTCGCCGGCGGCGCGGCCCCTGGCGGCGGGCAGCACCAGCGTGAACGTGCTGCCCTTCCCGGGCTCGCTCGTCACGTGTACCGTGCCATCGTGCGCCTCGGCGATGCGCGACACGAGGTTCAGGCCGAGGCCGCTCCCCTTGATCTGCCGTGCGACAGCCTCTCGTCCACGGTAGAAGGGCTCGAAGATGTGCCGGCGATCCTCGGCGCCGATGCCCAGGCCGCGATCCGCGACGGAGATGGCCACGTGCGACGCCTGAGCCCTGTTTGCGGCCGAGCCTGACCGATCTGCACCCCTCGCCTCGACGCGCACCCAGCGCGCGTCGCCACCGTACTTCACCGCGTTGCTGATCAGGTTCTGCAGGGCCGACCGCAGGGCCGCGCTGTCGCCAAGCACGGGGGGCAGGTCGTCGGCGACCGCGATCTCGAGGGCAACGCCCTGCGCGTCAATCTCGGGCCGGCACGCGGCCAGCGACTGCTGCACCAGCTCGGACACCGCCACGGGGGCCTGCGCCGCCGCGTTGTTGCCGGCTGCGATGCCCGCCAGCTGCAGCACGCGCTCCACGGTCTCACCCAGCCGCCTGGCCTCGCCCTGGATGGTCTCCCCGTACTTCCGCACCCGAGTCGGATCGGCCACCACGCCGTCGGCCAGGTTGCCGGCCGCGGTCCCAATCACCGACACCGGTGTCCGCAGCTCGTGCGAGACGGCAGCGACGAACTCCATCTGCTGGCGGGCCAGCGTCTGCGCGCGCCGTGCCGACACGACCAGCAGGCCGATGGCGGTGCTCAACAGCAGCAGGATGCCGGAGCTGAGCATCAGGTTCCGCTTGCGCACGCCGGCCACCGCGGCCTCGAGCGATCCCGCGCGGTGCGTGGCCACGACGCGCCAGCGGCCCTCGAACATGCCCAGGACCCGCCCGCGCTCGAGCGGCGGAAGGCCCGTGGTCGCTTGCACCTCGGTGCCGCCTTCCCGCCGATCCTGCAGCACCGAGATCACGACGCGATCGCTGGTTCCGGGCTCGCCAGGAGGCGGCAGCCGATCGACCCGCCCCCCACGCCCGTTCCGCGTGATCATGAACATCTGATCCGGGCGCGGCGACATGAAGGCCTGCTCGACATCCGGCGTGCCGCCGATGGCCGCCGCGGCGCCCGGCTCCGACTCCCAGATCACCTTCGCCGGGTCCTCGCGATCCGTCACAGCCAGCCGGAAGTCCACCGTGCCATCGTCCCCGTGGAAGTGGCGCGCGGCGAGCGTGGGGAGCAGGGTGTCGCGCACGTACGCACGGTCCAGGCGAATCAAGGTGAATCCCCGGACCTCGATGCGCGGCGGTGACTTGTGATCGTCAGGGAAGTCGAACAGGGTCACCGGGACGACGATCGTGTGATCGTCGCCCGTGATCACGGTGAGCGAGCCCTCGCGCCGGAACCGGCCGTTACCCTGCGCGCGCATCACCCTGATCTCGCCGAGGTGCTCCGCGAGAGCCGGGCGCATCGTGGCCAGATCGCCGTTCCAGTCCGCGGGCTCGAACACCATCTGTTCGTCGTTCCAGCGGCGCAGGCGCAGTCGTGATGGGTCCACCGTCGACCCAGTTGGGCCGGGCCCCGCGTCCACGAGCAGCACCTCCCGGACCAGGCGCGTATCCATGGCGCGTTCCGTCCACGTCGAATAGCGCTGGGCGTACGCGGTCCAGTTCTCGTCGCGGGCGACGGCGCCCTCCACCTGCAGCCCCGCCACGGCGCGCGAGAGCTCGCTGTCGAAGGCAGTGGCAAACTGCACGGCCGACGTACGGAGAGTGCGCTGCATCCGCTCGCGCTCGGCCTCGCTCACCTGGCCCACCCAGCGGTACTGCAGCCAGGCCAGCGCGGGTACGAGCAGCAGCACGACGACCACCAGCGCCGTGACGCCGGAGACGCGCGGGCGGAGGGCCTTCATGGAGGGAAGTCTAGCACGCGGAAATCGGCGCAAATCCCTCTGAATCAGGCATTTAACATCGTTAACAAACGCTTTGCGCAGCCTTAACGTCTGATCCGGGTCGGGCGTCGTAATAATCACTGGACGACAGGGATCGGGGCGGCAGGGATCAGGGATCAGGGGTCAGGACCCAAGCCCCACGCCCCAAGCCCCACGCCCCAACTGAGACAGGATCCTCCTATGAAGAGACTCGCAGTAGTGACGGCCGCGGTGGTGCTGGCAAACGTGGTGGACATCGAGCCGGGCCTCGTGCTGCCGCTCGCGGCGCAGGACCAGGTGGCGCAGGTGGTGGCCGAGGTGAAGAAGGCGCTCGGCGGCGACAAGCTCGCCTCCGTCAAGGCGCTCAGCGCCGAGGGGCCGTTCCGCCGGACGATGGGGCAGCGGGACATGGAAGGCACGCTGATCCTCACGCTGGTCAGGCCCGACAAGTTCAAGCGCAGTGAGGAGATGGGCATCGGCGGCATGGTGGGCGGGCCCACCGTGGAGCGGATCTCGGCCTTCGATGGCACCGCGGCGTGGGACGACATCCAGAACCGCGGCGGTATGGGTGGCGGCATGCGCATGGAGATCCGCGGACCCGGCGGCCCAGGCGGTCCCGGCGGCCCTGGCGGCCCTGGCGGCAATCCTCTCACTCCCGAACAGATCGAGCAGCAGCGCGTGCGGCGCATGAAGATGGAGCTGCAGCGCTGGACCGTGGCCCTCTTCGCGGAGAGCACGCAGCCATTCACCTTCGCGGGCGTCGCGGAGTCGCCGGACGGCAAAGCCGACATCCTCGAAACGAAGGACGAAGCGGGACGCGCGGTGCGCCTCTTCGTGGATCAGTCCACGCACCTGCCGCTGATGGTCCAGTACATGGAGATTCGCCCGCGCGTGATGATGATGGGCGGTCCGGGCGGACCCGGCGGACGTCGCGGCCCGGGTGCCGGTCCCGGCGGCGGCCAGCGTCCGTCCGAAGAGGAGATGAGGCAGCGCATGGAAGAGATGCGCAAGCAGGGCCCGCCCCAGCCCTCGCAGTTCGCCATGCACCTCGGCGACTACCGGAAGGTGGACGGCGTCATGCTGCCACACAGGATTGGCGTCTCCATCGAGGGCCAGCCCAACGAGGAGTGGACCATCGAGAAGTTCAAGGTCAACCCCTCGGTGAAGGATTCGGAGTTCGAGAAGCCGAAGCAGTAGATCGTGGCGGGAGTCGGAAGTCGGGAGCCGGGAGCCGGGAGTCGACTTCGTGCGTCCTTGGTGCCCTTCGTGTTCCCGTGGACTGAGACAATGACGAGACTGTTGATTGCGGCAGTGGTGGTGCTTGGCGCGGCGGTGTCGCCCGCGTGGGCGCAGACGGCGCCGGCCGGACCGTCCACGCTGCGCGTGACGGTGAAGGACGCCACCGACCTGGGGCTGCCACACGCGACGGTGGTCCTGACCGACGCGCTGGGCATCGAGTACCAGGCGTCGGTGGATCCACAGGGCGTCGCCACGTTCACGAGCCTGCAGCCAGGCGTCTACCAGGTGAAGGCCGGCGCGGAGGGCTTCCGCGAAGTGCTGCTGCAGGTGGAGGTGCGGCGCGGCAACAACGCCGTGTCGGCCACGCTCGCCGTCGCCATCTCGGAGGAGCTGACGGTGTCCGAGCAGGGCGCCGACAGCCGGCGTGACAACGGCTTCACGCAGACCCTCACCGCTGACGAGATCGACGCGCTCTCGGACGACCCCGACGAGATGGCCGAGCAGCTGGCGCAGATGGCCGGGCCCGGGGCGCAGATCTTCGTGGACGGCTTCAGCGGCGGGCGCCTGCCCCCGAAGGATCAGATCCAGCAGATCCGCTTCAACAGCAACTCGTTCTCGGCCGAGTATCACGAGGCGGGGATGGTGCGCGTGGAGGTCATCACGCGGCCGGGCGCGGGCAACTGGCGCGGGCGCGCCAACTTCGGCTTCCGCGACGAGTCGCTGAACTCGCGGAACGCCTTCTCCAGCACCAAGGAGCCCACGCAGCAGCAGCGGTTCAACGTCAGCTTCCAGGGGCCGATCGCGAAAGGGAAGACCGGCATCTCGCTGTCGGTGGACGGCAACAACGCCTACGACTCGCGCACGATCCGCGCGCAGGCGTCCGGCAGCGGCACGGTGACCGGCCTGGCGAAGAACACCACCGACGGGTTGAACGCGAACGTCCGCCTGGATCACGCCATCGGGCAGGGCGGCCAGATTCGCGCCGAGTACCAGCGTCGCGGCACCGACCGCGGCAACCTCGGCGTCGGCGATTTCGACCTGTCCGACCGCAGCTACGACACCTCCACCGTGAACGACACGTTTCGTGTCCGCAACACCCGCGTGCTGGGCAAGAAGGTGTTCAGCGAGCTCAAGTTCGAGCTCACGAGCAGCGAGTCCACCACCACGCCGCAGTCTTTCGCCCCGACCATCCGCGTGAACGACGCCTTCACCTCGGGCGGCGCCGGGCAGATGGGCTCGCGCTCGAGCCGCGAGGTCGAGATCGCGCAGAACTTCGACTTCACCATCGGCCGCAAGCACTCGATGCGCGCCGGGCTGCTCTTCGAGGCCGGGTGGTGGAGCAGCGACCAGCAGCAGAACACCAATGGCACCTACGTCTTCACCAGCCTGGATGCCTACAACGCCGGCCTGCCTGCCACCTACACGCTGCGCGTGGGCGACCCGCTGGTGGAGTACTCGCAGGTGAAGGCCGGCTGGTTCCTGCAGGACGACTTCCGCATCGGGCGCAACCTGTCGGTGAGCCTGGGCATGCGACAGGAGATCCAGACGCAGGTGGACGACGCGTTCAATCTGGCCCCCCGCGCGGCGTTCACCTGGACCGCCAACCGACGGACCACGATTCGCGGCGGCTACGGCCTCTTCTACGACTGGTACGACTCGAACCTCTACGAGCAGGCCGTTCGCGTCGACGGGCAGCGCCAGCTCGACGTCGTCGTGCAGGACCCGGGCTTCCCGGCGGATGCGGGCGGCGGCACGGTGCTGCCTTCCAGCATCATCCGCTCGTCGTCGCTGGCGCAGCCCATTATCCAGCAGGCGTCCATCGGCATGGAGCGCAGGCTGACGCCGTGGGCGAGCCTGCGGACCGACTACATGTGGACGCGCGGGTCGAACACGCTGCGCGCGGTGAACGTGAACGCGCCCGTCGAGGGCGTGCGCCCGGACCCGACGGCGGGGAACATCACGGAGATCCAGTCCACGGGCCGGCGCGCCAGCGACCGGCTGACCGTTGGTCTCAACGCGCGGTACGAGCGACTGCGCATCTTCAGCAACGTCATGTATCAACTGCAGAGCTCGCGCAACTATGCCGACTCTGCCACCAGCCTGCCGTCGGACAGCACCAACCCCGACGTGGACTGGGGGCCGTCCGCCCAGGACATCCGGCACCGGCTGTTCGTGATGTTCAACGCGCCCGTCTGGAAGGGCATCCGGGCCGGCTTCAACATGCAGGTGTCGTCAGCGGCGCCGTACACCATCACCACCGGGCGCGACGACAACGGCGACACCGTCTTCAACGACCGGCCCGCCGGCGTCGGGCGAAACAGCGAGCGCGGCGCGGGGATGGTGAACGCCAGCCTGCGGCTGAGCAAGGCCATCGGCTTCGGCGGCCCTTCGGGTGGCAGCCCGGGCGGGATGCCCATGCCGATGCCGCCGGGTGGCGGTGGCGGCGGCGCGATGAACCAGCGCGGCCCCGGCGGGCCCGGCGGAGGCGGCGGCCCCCAGATCATGGTCATGGAGGCGACCAACTCCCGCTACCGGGTGGACTTCTACGCCCAGATCTCGAACCTGTTCAACAACGTGAACTACAACACCTTCGTCGGGAACGTCCTGTCCCCCTTCTTCGGCCAGGCGACCTCCGCCGGCCCCGCGCGCCGCGTGGAGGTCGGCATGTCGCTGGGGTTCTGAGTTGCGCCCATTGATGATTGCCGATTGGCGATCGAGTGATTCATTGAGTGATTGGCGATTGGGGCATTGCGCACTGGATTGGTGATTGGGGCATTGGCGATTGCCGGATTCACCCGTGTCCGCCTGGCCTGGACGGCGCTCGTCGTCGCGGCGGGGAGCGCAGCGGTCGGGCGAGAGAGGTTGTAGAAGCCGGCCCGATGGTCGATCATGAAACGGACCGGGACCGCCCAATCCCCCGGGTCGCCCGATCACCCAATCCGCAATCCAGTGCGCAATGCCCCAATCACCCGATCCTCAATGAATCACTCAATCACCAATCGGCAATCATCAATGGGCATGGCGCCGCTCCATGGGTAGCGCCCCTTCCGTCCTGGTCATAGGCGGCGGCGTCATAGGCGCCACAGCGGCCTGGGAACTGGCGAGCGCTGGCGCCCGCGTCCGCCTCGTCGACGCCCGAAGGCCCGGCGACGGCGCAACCCGGGCGTCTGCCGGGATCCTGGCGCCGTACATCGAGGGGCACCCCGCCTCGCCGCTGCGCGAGCTCGGGCGCGAGAGCCTGGACCTCTACGACGCGTTCATCGCCCGGCTCTCCGCCGACAGCCACCGCGCCATCGTTTACCAGCGCAACGGATCGCTCGAAGTGGCGCTGTCGATGGAAGAAGCCGAGCGGCTGAGCGCCGCGTCGGCCGTGCTGTGGCGCGAAGGCGTCGAGGCGCGGTGGGTGCCTGGCGTGGTGATTCCGGACCTGGAGCCGAACGCGGCGCCTGGCGCGCCCGGCGCCCTGCTCATCCCCATGCACGGCTCTGTCGGCGTGAGCTCGCTTGCCACGGCGGCGGTGGCCGGCGCGCGCCAGCATGGCGCGGAGATCGTGGAGGCCAGCGGCGCCATCGAGGTGAGCCGCGTCCCCGGCGGCGGCGTGCGCGTGCACGCCGAGGCTGGGACGTGGGAGGCCGACATGGCCGTGATGGCCGCGGGCAGCTGGTCATCCCGCATCACGGTGGAGGGCGCCGACCCGCTGCCGGTCCGGCCCATCCGCGGGCAGTTGCTGCAGCTGGCCGCCGCGCCCGGTACGGTTCGCCACGTGGTCTGGGGCGCCGCCGGATACCTGGTGCCGTGGCCGGATGGCTCGGTGCTGGTGGGTGCCACGGTGGAGGACGTGGGCTTCGATGAGAGCGCCACGGATGAGGCCCGACGCGGCCTGCTCGAGATGGCGGCGGCGCTCGTGCCCGCGCTGGGGCGTTGCCCCGTGACGGACATGCGCGTGGGCCTTCGTCCGCGCGGCCCGGACGACCTGCCGATCGTTGGAAGGTCCGCGGCCGTGCCCGGCCTGATCTACGCGACGGCGCACTACCGCAACGGCGTCCTCCTGGCTCCCCTCACGGCGGGACTGGTGCGGCGGCTCGTGCTCGATCCGGCGGCCGCGACGATCTCCGCGCTCGACCCGGCCCGGCACGGCAGGCTCTGAAGGTTCTCGGGTTCTCGGGTTCTCCAGAGTCCTCGGGGCTATTCAGGTTCTGCGGTTCGGCGTCACCGCTGTAAGTCCGGATTCGATCTCAGTAGAACCCCAGAACTCCAGAACCCAGAACCCGAGAACCTGAGAACCCGAGAACCTGAGAACCTCACTTCCCTGGTTCCAGGTTCCCGCTGTCATCGACTGCGCGGCTGCGCACGATGCCTGGCTTCTCGCCGGCGGCGGGTGTCCAGCGATAGCGCCATTGGCTCGTGCCCTCCGCCGGGTGCCACGTCCGGCCTTCATCAGTCGAAACCTCGACGCCAGCGACGACGCCTCCGCCCGCGTCGGCGGCAATCCCGCTCACCTCGCGATCGCCACCCGGGAGCGCGCGAGGGCTGCCCTCCACGCGCGACGTGGGAGCGGTGCGGTCAGTGGACGCGGAGGCTCTGACCAGCCCGGGCTGCAGCGTGGCCGGCTGCACGCCCATGTCGGCGAAGAGGTTGACCGTGGCCTGGCGGATGGCGGGCACCGGGCCCTTGAGGTCCTCGCCGATGCGGATGTTCGTGGACTGGGCGCGCTCGGGCGGCACACCGGTTTCGGTATCGTGGTGCGGGTCGAGGCCCCACGACCATTGCACCGTCCCCGCACTGAAGACCAGCGCGCCGCTCGGTGCCCGGTAGAGCGTGAGGCTGTGCGTCGCCGTACCGGAGGCGTAGATGGTCCCGTAGTCCTGGATGTACGCCACGTTGTTCACCGTCGTCCGCGACATGCGCATCAGGCCCGCGGGGCGGAAACCGTTGTCCAGGTCCTCGTTCCACTCGTGGCCGAGGAGCCCCGAGCCGAGCACCGCGCGCTCGCCCGGCTTCAGCTGCGCCACCTCGGTGTCGCGCCAGAACCGCAGCCGCCCGTACTCCGCGGGCACGACGAGGGGATCGTTGCGCCAGGCGTTCACGGTGAAGATGGTGCCGGTGAGCGCGTTCTCCGGCTTCGGACCTTCGGGATTGAACGGGCGGGCATCGCGCCACGTGCCGGTCCACACGTCCTTCTGCGGGTCGATCTTCGCATTGGCATGCGTTTCCTTGTAGGTGACGAACGTGCGATGGGGCGTGCGCGAGTCGTCCGTGCTCGGCTCCCACCTGATCTTCCAGAACACGTCGTTGCCGCTGAAGAACGCCAGGTGCACACCCGCGTCGCGTGCCGCCTCCACCGCCGCGCGCTGCGGTCCCGACCAGTATTCGTCGTGGCCGACCGGCATGAACACCTTGTGGTTCCTGATCAGCGCGCCGCGCCGGTCGGTGTCGAGGCCGGTGGTGTAGGCGACGTCGTAGCCATTCGCTTCCAGCCAGCGGATCATCGGATACTCGGCGTTGAACGGCATGTTCACTGCCCGGTAATCGCGCGTGACGTAGGGGCGGTTCAGGCTCACCTTGTAGGCGCGCTCCATGGGGCGCGCGGGGTCGAAGCTGCCGTAGGTGCTCGTGATCCCCTCGCGGTTGTACGCGGTCCACGTGTTGTCGGAGGTCTGGAACAGCAGGTCCGCCCGCCTCGCATCGTCGCGCACGACGAAGTAGATGAGGCTTGCGCGTGGCTCGCGCAGCGCGTTGGCGAGCCGCCCCAGGCCGAGGGCACCGTACGCATGCGGTCCCGGTTCGGGCTTCGCCGCATCGGCCTGTCCCACGCGGCCGTTGTCCGGACGCCATGTGGGCGGGTCGTCATCTTCGCGCACCAGGCGGGCGAGGTACAGGCCCGAGACGGCGTCGGCCGGCACCGCCCAGGACGCGGACGCCGCCCAGTTGCCGCAGTCGTACAGGCGCACCGACATGTCGGTCAGGCACGGCGGCTGCCGCTGCGGCAGCGGCACCGAGGGCTTGATCGTGGTGATGCGGCGCCCGCCCGCGCCGCTGTAGTAGCCCAAGCGATAGATGTCGATGCGGTACGCCGGCGACGCGGTGTTCACTTTGAAGGAGATGGCCCCGCCGACGTTCACGCTGATGTCGGTGGCGAAGCCCTGGATCTTCGGGTCGCCCGCGCCGTTGACGTCCCACTCCGTCTGAGGATGTCCCGGCTTGCAGTTCTCGGCGACGACGACGTTGGCGGGAGCGGCGCACGCGGGGGATTGGGAGACGATGCCCGGCGCGCGAGCCTGGAGAACGGCGACGAAGACGACGAGGCAGGTCATCAGGCGCATCGGGTCCTCCTGGCGGGCACAACGCCGGCCGAAATCGAGACGCCACAGCATATCTGCCCCGAAAGAGTCTTTGCGAGCTGCGGCGGGCAGGCTCGGGCGCACATGCCCGCACCTGCCGCACCTGTCCGCACCTGCCCGCACCTGTTCGCACCTGCCCGCACCTGTCCGCACCTGTTCGCACCTGCCCGCACCTGTCCGCACCTGCCGCACCTGTCCGCGTACTCCCGCACGCCGCGAGCCCTGGGGCGTTGCCGCGTCCGTTGGCCGGGCCCTGACGCCCGTTGACCGGCGATTCGACGCGTTGGCCGCATGTGCATTGGCCACCAGCGGACCTGCGGGCTAGCGTGCCCGCATGAGCCACTCGAGAGCCAGCACCTTCGTGGCCGGCCTGGGCCTGCTGATTGCGGGATACCCGTTCGCGTGTGCGTGGGAGCCGCGTCCCGATGCCGTCATCGCTGCCGACATCGTCCGGGCGGACTACGAGGCCGACCTGCCCCTCCTCCTCCTCCTGTACCACGAGCTGCCCGAGCCGGTCGGCGTAACGCGCGAGGCCTCCAGGATTCGGTACTGGCGCGGCTTCGCGCGGTGGCGGCGCGCCATCAACGGCCTGAACGACGGCGCACCCGTGGCGCAGATGCTGGAGGACCTCCAGATCGCGACGCGCGAGTTCGACGCCGCCCTGACCATCGCCCCCGAGTTCGTCGACGCCGAGGCCGGCCTGCTGTCGGCGCTCGGTATCCAGCTGTTCCTGCTGAACGGCGACACGGCACGCATGCAGCCGATCATCGACCGCGTCCGTCCCATGATGACGACGCTTCGATCGAGAGAGCCCCAACATCCGCGGTTGTTGTGGGTGCTGGGCCAGGCCGAGTGGCGCACGCCGGCCGGCTGGCCGAAGGAGCGGGTGCTGGCGCACCAGGAACGCGTCATCGCCAGCTACCTGCACGCGCTCGAGCTGGTGCGCGCGCAGCGAATCCCGTCCAGCGACGACCTCGAGCCGCGGTGGGGGGAGCCAGAGCTGCTGATGAACCTGGCCTGGTCGAACCTGAACAAGGTGACGCCGGACCTGTCGGCGGCGGAACGACATGCGCGCGAGGCGCTGAGGCTCGTGCCGCACTGGCACTACGTGCGCGACATCCTGCTCCCACAGATCCTGGAGGCCAAAGAGGAGTCGGCGCAGCGCCCCATCGCCCGCGCACTGGCGCCCGATTGGGGCACAAGAATCGGAGTGCGGCCGCAGTGTCGAAACGCCGACGATGCCTGAATGCGTCAGGTCGTTTGTGTGTCGTTCCTGCTCGCGGCGGCCCTCCCGGGGACCGCATCCGGCCAGCAGTCGCGGACGCTCTCCGCAACCCGGGCCGAAGGCGGCATCGCCATCGACGGCCGGCTCGATGAGCCCGACTGGCGGAGGGCACCCGCGGCCGCCGGCTTCACGCAGAGCGAACCCGATGCCGGCGCGCCCGCGTCGGAGCAGACCGAGGTGCGCATCCTCTACGACGCGGAGAGGCTGTACATCGGCGTCCACGCCCGCCACCGGAATCCCGAGGAGATCATCGCGAACGAGCTGAGGCGGGACTTCGATGGGACGTCCACCGACTGGGTCGCGGTGATCGTGGATCCCTTCCTCGACCGGCGCAACGGCTACCAGTTCGGCGTGAACCCGGCAGGAGCCACCTGGGATTCCCAGAAGTTCAACGAGGGCCGCGAGCGCAATCTCAGCTGGGACGGCGTCTGGCACGTGCGCACGTCGCGCGACACGTCCGGATGGTACGCGGAGTATGCCATCCCGTTCCGGACGCTGCAGTTGCCGGCGTCTGACCCGCAGACCTGGGGCATCAACTTCCAACGGCACCTCCAGGGGCGCCTCGAGAACAGCTACTGGTCTCCGGTGCCGCGGCAATGGGCCCTGGATCGCCTCTCCCTCGCCGGCACCCTCGAGGGGTTGCGGGGCATCGGGCGCGGCGCGAACCTCCGCGTGAAACCCTACGTGGCCGCGCGCGCCACGCGTTGGGGAGGCGCCGATACGGCCACTGGCGATGCGGGCGTCGACGTCAAGTACGGCATCACGCCCGGCCTGACGGCCGACCTCAGCGTGAACACCGACTTCTCGCAGGTCGAAGCCGACGTCCAGCAGGTGGGCGCGACTCGCTTCAGCGTGCTCTTCCCCGAGAAGCGCGAGTTCTTCCTCGAGAACTCCGGCGTGTTCCAGTTCGGCCCCGGCACCGATCGCGCGTCGCAGATCTCGGCCGCGCCAGGCTCGAGCGCGGGCGGGCGCGACAACAGCGTGCAGAACGACCTGGCGCTGTTCTTCAGCCGCCGCGTCGGATTGTCGCGCGCCGGCGAGAGCGTGCCGATCGCCGCCGGCGCCAGGGTGAGCGGGAGGGTCGGCGCCACCGGCATCGGGGCGCTCGTGGTCCAGCAGCGCGAGGAGGGTGACGAGCCCGCGGCGCGCTACTCGGTACTTCGGCTTCGCCGCAACCTGTTGGCGGCCTCGGACGCCGGCGTGATGTTCGTCGAGAAGGACTCGGCGGGCGCCGGGAGCCGCGTCGTCGGCCTGGACGTGAACCTCCGGCCGAGGAGGGACGTTGTCGTGTTCGGCTACGCCGCTCGCGCCCTCGCCGCGGGGGATGCTGACGTCGCCAGGCCCGCGGGACGCCGGACCGCCGCGAGAGCCGGCGTGTCGTTCAACAACGGCCGCTGGATCGGCGAAGGCAGCTACGGCGTGATTGGCGGAGCCTTCGTGGACGAAGCCGGATTCGTGCCGCGGGTCGGGATCGAGCGCGCGCAGCTCCTGCTGGGACGCCGGTTCAGACCCCGGCGGACGTCGCGCTGGCTCCGCGAGATCTACCCGGCCGCCGGCTTCACCGACGTCCGGCAGGAAGGTGGATCGTTCGACTCGCGATACTGGGAACGGCGGCTCCAGTTCACGCTGCAGAACGGGGCGACGTTCGAAATCGGCGACAACCCCAACGAAGAGGCGCTGCTCGTCCCGTTCGTCGTCAACCGGGCGCGCGCGGTCGTGGTCGCGCCAGGCAGGTATGCGTTCACGGATCGCTTCGTCGCGGCCGGCACGAGCCGGGCCCGACGTGTATTTCTCGACGCGCGGGCCGTCGCCGGCGACTACTACGACGGCCGGAGGACCCTGCTCCAGGCCGGCGTCACGGCCCGGGTGAACGTGCACGTCAGCGGCAGCGCCACGTACGCCCGAGACGACGTGACGCTGCCTTCCGGCTCGAGCGTCGCGCACCAGGTGACCGCTCGCGGGAACATCGGGTTCTCGAGCCGTGTCTTCCTCAACGGTCTCGTCCAGTACGACTCGTCCTCGCGCCAGTGGAACACGAACGTGCGCTTCAACTTCCTCTATCGCCCGCTGAGCGACGTGTTCGTCGTCTTCAGCGACCGCCGTGCGGAGCGCGTTACCGACGTGGGTGGACGATCGGTGGCGATCAAGGTGACACGCCTGCTGGCGTTCTGAGCCCGCCTGCACCGCCCGCACCCTGTTCGCACCCGCCCGCCCCTGTTCGCACCCGCCCGCCCCTGTTCGCACCCGCCCGCACCTGTCGGCACGCGCCCGCACCCGTGTGCCATATAGTGTCCCAACGGATGTCGGACGAGCGCGCACGGTGGAGAGGATGGCAGCAGGCGCACCAGCAGGCGCTGGAGGCGCTCCAGGCGGCCGCGCAGGAGTATCATCGCGTCGTCCTCGACCAGGCCTTCGCGCGCGACGATGACGAGGCGCGCGCCCGGCGGCACCAGGCCCTTCGCCGGCTGGAAGAGCTTGGAGCCAGGCTCGATGAGATTCGGGAGCAGCAACCCACATGGCCACGATGACCGCAGCCGAAGTCGACCAGCAGCTGGCCACCCTCGATGGGTGGACGCGGGCCGGCGAGGCGATCCGCAAGCAGTACACGTTCCAGGACTTCCCCGAGGCCGTGCTGTTCGTCAGCGCACTGGTACCCTCGGCCGAAGCCGCCGATCATCACCCGGACATCGAGATCCATTACAAGCGCGTCACGCTCACCTACACCACGCACTCGGAGGGCGGCGTGACGGCGAAGGACTTCGAGGGTGCGCGCGCAGCGGACGACATCGCGGCGCAGGTACCGCACCTCAGCGAGTTCGGGGACGGGTAGGGCCGGTCCTGGAATGGGCCGGCCTGCGGCCGGTGGGCCCTGGGCGGCGGGCCTTCGGCCCGTAGGCCTGACGGATGGCGGGTGGGACGGGTCCGTGGGCCTTACGGTGGGCGGGCCTTCGGCCTGTGGGCGCTCGTCGCTGAGGCGACTCGCGTGGGATTGCCCACCGAGCGGAGCGAGACCCACGCCGCGAAGCGGCGCCCCTACCGAGCCGGAGGCTCGCCCTCATCGAGCGAAGCGAGGCCTACGCGCCGAAGGCGCGCCCTTACCGAGCGAAGCGAGGCCTACTTGAAGCTCAAGAAGCTCTACAGCTCGCGCGAAGTGGCTGCCATCACTGGCCTCACGGCCCGGCAGCTGCAGTGGTGGGACAAGCGCGGCATCTTTCCGCCCGCCATCCCGACGCATCGCACCGCGCGGGGCGGGTTCACCGAGCGGCGCTACACGCCCATCGAGCTGCTCGAGCTGATGGTCCTGGCCGATCTGAGGCGCCGAGGGTTCTCGGTGCCGCGACTGCGGCGACTGCTCACGGTACTGCGGACACGCTTCAAGGTCCGCCTCTACGAGGCCATCGAGGGCGGCGGCCCGCTGACGCTCTTCATCGACGGCGACAAGATCTACGCGCGGACCGCGTCGGGTGACCTCTTCAACGTGCTCGAGCAGCCGCGCCAGCCGCTCCTGATGCTGGGCGAGAACGTCCGCCTGCGCGAGCTGACCGTGCGGGAGTCGCCCGCGAAGAAGAAGAAAGCCCGGAGCCTGTAACGTCCCGGCCTCAGCTGGATAGATCTGGCATGGAGGCGGGATTCCTGGCGGAGGGAGGCGGCACGCTCGGCGACATGCGGGAGGACGTGACGACCCGGCCCGTGATGGACTTCGACGGGCTGTACCGGGCCCATGCCCGGGACGTGCACCGGTTCGCGCTGTTCCTCTCCGGCGACCCCGACATCGCCGACGACCTCGTCTCGGAGACCTTCGTCCGCCTGTGGAACGCCCGCCGGCGGGTGGACCTCGCGACGGTTCGCGGCTACCTGTTCGCCATTGCACGGAACCTCTACCTGCAGCAGCAGCGTCATCGCGGCCGCGTTGCGGAGCTCGACGAGCGCGTGGTCGATCCGGGACCCGGCCCCGAGCAGCAGGCCGGCGCGCGGGATCGGCTGCGTGCGGTGCTGGCCGCTCTCCAGTCACTTCCCGAAGTCGACAGGGCCGCGCTGCTGATGCGGGCCGACGACGAACTGTCCTACGCCGAGATCGGGGCCGCGCTCGGCATCTCGGAGGTCCTGGCCCGCGTCAAGGTTCACCGGGCGCGCCTTGCCCTGGCACAGATGGTGCTGGCGTCGGCACCCGCGCCGAAGGAGACGATCTGATGGAAGTCACACGCGACGTCGTCACGGATCTGCTGCCGCTCTACGTCAGCGGCGAGGTGAGCACCGACACGAGGGCGCTGGTCGAGGCCTACCTGCGGAGGGATCCCGAGCTGGCTCGCGCGGTGGCGGCGGCACGCGCGCTGGAACTGCCAGCGGCGCCGGCGCCGGCGTCGAGCGGCGAGAAGGCGGCCCTGGACGAGACGCGACGGCTGCTGAGGACACGCTCGTCCACCCTCGCGGCGGCGATCCTGTTCACCGCGCTGCCGTTCACCTTCGTCTTCGAGGGGTCGCGTATCACGTTCCTGCTGATTCGTGACGCGCCGGTGTTCGGGGGCGCCTGGCTGGCGACCGCGGCCGTCATGTGGTCCTGGCACGCCCTTGTCCGCCGCCGGCTTCGCGTCTCGGGGCTGTGAACCGCCGCGGTCGGCATACGATCCATGTGTGGGCCAATCAACGGCGGATGAGAGCGAGGGAAACGACGGCGGGGCGGAGACCAGGGATGGTATCGCCGCCTCGTACCGTGGGCGCCTGGCCGCGCGCGCCGAGGTCGTGGCTGCACACGAGCGCCGTCATGCGCTGCTGGCAGGGTGGCGGTTCGGCATCGCGGCGACAGCGGTCGGCCTGCTCGTGTGGCTCGGCCGTCCCGGCCTTCCATGGCTCGTCCTGCCAGGGCTGGCGTTTGTGGGCGTTGCCGTCCGGCACGCGTTCGTGCTGAACGCGCGGGACAGGGCCGCACGCGCCGTCACGTTCTACGAGCGCGGGCTGCAGAGGCTGGACGACACCTGGCCCGGCACGGGCGAGACCGGCGAGCGCTTCCGCTCCGAGCACCATCCCTACGCCGACGATCTCGACCTGTTCGGCCGCGGGAGCCTCTTCGAGCTGCTCTCCTCGCCGCGGACCGCGGCGGGCGAGTCCACTCTGGCCTCGTGGCTGCTCGCGCCCGCTCCCCCAGATGTCGTCCGGGAACGCCAGGAGGCGGTGAAGGAACTGCAGCCGAAGGTGGATCTGCGGGAAGGCCTGTTCGTGTTCGGTCCCGACGTGCGCGCGATCGTGGATACCGAGGCCCTGCGCGCCTGGGCGCAGTCGCCGCCACGGATGGTCGCCGCGTGGCCGCGCTATGTTCTGCCGGTCCTCGCGGCCCTGACGACCGCACACGTTGGGTGGTGGATCTGGACGGCCGAGCCTCCCCGCTGGCTTGGCGCCCTCCTCGCCGTCCAGGCGGTGGTCGGCTGGTGGTATCGGCGCGTCGTACGTGAGGTATCCGAGCAGGTCGAGCGCCGCGCGCAGGAACTGGGCGTGCTGCGCGACCTGCTCGCCCTCATCGAGCGCGAGCCTGCCACGAGCAGCCGCCTGAAGGCGCTCGCGCGCGGCCTGACGGCCACGGGCCACGTCCCCTCGGTCGAGATCGCGCGGCTGGTGCAGCTGGCCGACATCCTCAACGCACGGCAGAACCAGTTCTTCGTGCCCATTGCCGCACTGCTGCTGCTCGGGACGCAGACAGCCATGGCCGTCGACCGGTGGCGGGACCGCTGCGGCGCCAGCGTGGCTCGCTGGCTCGACATCGCCGGCGAGTACGAGGCGCTCGCGTCGCTGGCGGGCTACGCGGCCGAGCACCCGGGGGACCCGTTTCCCGAGATCGACACCGAAGGTCCCCTGCTGGAGGCCAACGAGCTGTCGCATCCCCTCATCCCCACGGCGCGCGCGGTGCCGAACAGTGTCCGTCTCGGCGGCGATGGGCCGCACGTGATGCTCGTCAGCGGCTCGAACATGTCGGGGAAGAGCACGTGGCTGCGTACGATCGGCATCAACGTCGTCCTGGCGCAGGCGGGTGCGCCCGTGCGCGCGCGGCGCATGCGCCTTTCGCCGCTCCACGCCGGGGCCACGCTTCGCATCCAGGACTCGCTGCAGGCGGGGCAATCGCGTTTCTTCGCCGAGATCACGCGCCTGAGCGAGATCGTCGCCATGGCCCGGCGGCACGCGACCGATCCCGGGGCGCCCGCCGTGCTCTTCCTGCTGGACGAGGTGCTGGCCGGCACGAACTCCCACGACCGCCGCATCGGCGCCGAAGCCATCGTGCGCGGCCTGGTGGATATGGGCGCCATCGGGCTCGTGACGACACACGACCTCGCGCTCACCGGCGTCGTGGCCGGGCTGGGCGCACGGGCGGCGAACGTGCACTTCGAAGATCGTTTCGAAGACGGCGTGCTGCACTTCGACTACCGCCTGCGCGACGGGGTGGTGAAGACCAGCAACGCGCTGGCGTTGATGCGGTCTGTGGGGCTCGACGTAGGCGACGGCTGACGCCCGCCTAGTCCCGCGCCAGCCCCGTGGCGCGCTCGAGCGCCTCGATGCGCTGGAGGTGGTGGGCAAGGATGCGATCGGTGTCGTCGCTCCGGGTTCGCCACTCCGCGCGGAACTCGCCCAGGTCCCGCTCGATTCGTTCCAGCGTGCCCCCATATCCTTCGGCGGCTACCTTCACCAGATCGCGCAGCTCCTCCGTGTGCACCTGCAGGCGGGCGACCAGGCGCTGGTCCACGCGCTCTTCGGCCTCGGCCAGCTGGATCCTGAGGCGATCATCCAGCCGCTGCTCGAGTTCCTGCCCGAGCGCCCTGATCTGGTCCGCGTTCTGGCGACTCAGCCGTTCGGAGAGCCGCGTCTCGAGCCGTTCGGACAGCCGCTCGAGCCGTTCGGACAGTCGGTCCTCGAGTCGTTCGGAGAGCCGCGTCTCGAGCCGTTCGGACAGTCGCTCGAGCCGTTCGGACAGCCGCGTCTCGAGCCGTTCGGACAGTCGCTCCTCGAGCCGTACGGACAGCCGCTCGAGCCGTTCGGACAGTCGCTCCACGAGCCGTTCGGACAGTCGCGTCTCGAGCCGCTCCTCGGTGGCCAGCAACTGCCGGCCCAGGTCCTCCGAGAAGGCCTGCCGAAACCGCTCGAGCGCCTCGTGCATCTCCATCGCCCAGTCGCCGGCCATCGTAGCATCGTCCTCCGCACACTGGTTCGTGCGAATCGCGAGCCATATCGAAATAGGGCGGCAAACCGAGGGGTATGACGGCCCGGGCTCACGTGCGCTCGCAGGTTCTGCGAACACGCGCGGCGTTGGGGAGTGCAGGTGTTGCGTCGTGGCGTACGGCTAGAATGCCACGTTGCCCAATCGCTCCACTGCCGACTCCGCGCCGATCATCGAGCTCCGCAGCGCCAGCCTCGTGCGCGAGCACGCGCGCGTGCTCCACGAACTGACGCTCACCATCCACCGCGGTGAGCACGTGGCCATCGTCGGTCCGAACGGCGCGGGCAAGTCGTCCTTGATCCGGCTGCTGACACTGGAGGCCTATCCGCTCGCGACCGCGAGCGACGAGCCTCCGCTCCGGCTCTTCGGCCGCGTGCGGTGGGACGCCACCGAGCTTCGCGCGCGGATGGGGGTGGTGTCCGCGGACGTTCACGAGCGCTTCACCGGCGGCCCGTGGGTGTCTCAAGTGCCGGCCATCGAGGTCGTGCTCTCGGGGTTCTTCGCCAGCCGGGGCGTGTTCGATCACCACGAGGTCACCGAGGAAATGCGGGAGCAGGCGCGGGTGGCCCTGGTGCGGGTGGGCGCGCTGCACCTGGCGGCGTCGCGGCTCGATCGCCTGTCTACCGGCGAGGCACGTCGCGTGTTGATCGCCCGCGCGCTCGTCCGGACACCGGACCTCCTGGTGCTGGACGAGCCCACCACGGGCCTGGACATCGTCGCGCGCCATCGCTTCATGGAACACGTGCGCCAGGTGACACGCGAAGGGACGACGATTCTCCTGGTGACGCAGCACGTGGACGAGATCGTCCCGGAGATTGGGCGGGTCATCGTGCTGAAGGAGGGCCGGATCATCGACGATGGCACGACGGCGCGGGTGCTCCTGGGGCCGGCGCTGCCCGAGGCGTTTGGCGGGCCTGTCCGCGTGACGTGCGAAGAGGGCTACTACTACGTCCGGCCGGGTCCACTGAGGGCGGACTCCGTGCAACCGGCATAGCGCTTGCTTCGGCAGGTCCGGGCGCAGGCGCCGTCGTCCCCACGGCGGACAGTCAGCGCATCGCGACGGCGAGGGTGCCCTCGCGACAGCACACACCTCGGGAGTCACTCGTCATGTCACTCGTCACCAAGGCGCCGATCGTGGCGCTGGTTGGTCCGGGCGTTTCTGGTTCGAAGCCGACGTCACCGGCCTCGACTCCCCTGCCGACCACTTCCGGATCCTTCCCGCTGAACTGCCCGGCGGCGCGCAGTTCTCGGCGCGTGTCGGCAACCTGCTGGCGCGCGGCTCGCAGCTGTTCCGCGGCTCGGGGCGCATGCCATTTCCCGACCCCGCGCAGCTCTCCATCCTGGCGCCGTCCGCGGTGGAGGGCAGCACCTTCATCGGGACACTTGGCCTGCGCTACGAGCTGCCGGTGGAGGGGGACCGCTTCCGGCCCTGGGTGGCAGGCGGACTCGGCCTCGCGCGGACGAAGGAGGAGTTCACCGGATCCCTTGTGGCTTCCGCGCGAGCCCATCACCGAAAAGGTGACGCACACGGGCTTTGCGGCCAGCGCTGGACTGGGCGCCAGCGTGCGCATCTTCAAGCAGGTGTCGCTCGACGCGGACGCCCGCTACTTCCGCCTGTCGCGCGAGCGCAACCTCCTGCGGCTCGGCGGCGGAGTGAGCGTGCGTTTCTGAGCGGGTCGGGGTCGAGCGCGGCTCCCGGCCGCTGCACGCGAGGCGGGTCGTCAGCGCAAGCCGGGCCCGGCCGGCTTGCGCTCCACGGCCCGCTGGCCCCGCAGCATGTTCTCCAGCGAGTAGTTGCCTTCGTGGCAGGCGAACTCGTAGATGCGCTCGCTCGATCGGGTCATCGTCAGCTCGCCCTTCCAGGGCCGCGTGTAGGCGGTCGGGTCGTCGATTTCGAACTGGTAGAGGAGCGTATCGGCGTCCATCAGGCTGAAGCGCTCGACCAGGTGCAGGTTCTCGTCCCACGCGAAGTTGCCGCCGGCATCGCCGTAGAAGCCGCGGCCTGCCCTGAAGTTCGTCGTGTCCACGACCAGCGTGTTGCCCTCCCACCGGCCAGTTGAATCGCCCATCCACAGGCGGACCGCGGGCGGGGGGTGCGGGCGCCCGTCCAGGTGGATGATGCGGGCGTCGTGGATCATCTCCGCGTGCACGACGACCGCGTCCTTCGTTACGACGATCTGGTAGTTGCTGTTGTAGGTGTACGGCAGCATCGGAGGCCCGGCCGTCAGGAACGTGAGGCACTGGTCCTGGAGCCCCAGGTCCTCGGGATTCTCGGCGGCCCTGATGCGCTCCACGCGCCGGCGCCTCAGTTCTTCCGCCGCGGGCGTGAGCGCAGGGATGCGGCCGTCCGGAGGGTCGGTCACGATCGAGGTGCGGCGGGTCTTCACCGTGCTCGTGCCGAATTCCCTGTAGAACGTGTTGTACGTGCCCGTGCCTCTCCGCTCCGACCCGGGCGCCGGCTCCTCGTTTCTCTCGGCGACCTGGCGTTCCCACTCGGCGGCTTCTTCCGGTGTGAAGAACGCCTTGCCCGCGAGCGCCGCGGGACGCTCGATCGGCGTCACGGTGGCGGAGTTCCAGATGCCTTCGAAGGCCTGGTGGGCCTGGTCGGAGGGACCCTGGCTCTCAGCCAGTCCGTGGCCGAGGCCGACCGCGGCGAGAACCGGGAGCAGGAACAGCATCCGTCGAGTCATTGCCTAGTCCTTTCGCCCACACCACGCACGCCGGCGACGAGTCTATACTGTCCCCCTTCCGGGAGGTCCCCTATGCGCACGGTCCTGTTGGCAGCCGTCCTGGTCCTTGGCGCGCCGGCCCTGCATCACGCCGGCCAGGCCCAGTCGAAGCGTCCCGCCGGCTTCGACGATGTCCTGCAGGTGAAAGTGGTGGCGAACCCCGTGCTGTCCCCGGACGGCACGAAGGTCCTGTACACCGTCCGCGCATGGGAGGCGGCCTCGGAGCGCGAGAAGGACAGGCTCGAGGCCCGCACGCGCATCTGGATGGTGCCGGCCGACGGCTCCGCGCCTGCGCGGCAGATCACTTACGGCGAGCGCGGCGATACGCAGCCGCAGTGGTCCCCGGACGGCCAGTACATCAGCTTCGTGTCGGCCCGGGGCGCGGCGGCAGCTGGCGAGAACGGCCCGCCGAAGGGACAGGTCTACATCATGCGCGCCGATGGCGGCGAAGGGCAGAAGCTCACCGACGCGAAGGAGGGCGTCGCGTCCTACGCGTGGTCGCCGGATTCCACGCGCGTCGCGTATCTGACGCTGGACCCGCGGGCCGAGGACGAGGAGGGAGCCATCAAGCGGCGCGACGACGAGCGCGTGTTCGAGGGCGATTTCCGGTACACCCACGCGTGGGTGGTGGAGGTGAAGCCCGGCGCGCCGGCGCGGCGGCTGACGCAGGGCACCGACTACACGCTGAGCGGCATCCCCTCCTGGGCACCAGACGGCAAGCGGTTCGTGATCGGCGCGGGTGCGACCCCGATGCTTCGGGACAACCGGCGCGATGTCTACATCGTCGACGTCGAGGCCGCGACGGCGGAGAAGATCAGCACGAACTTCGGCAACGACGGCGCGCCGCGCTGGTCGCCGGACGGCACGACCATCGCCTGGACGGCCGAGCCGTACAACGGTCCGCCGGTGGCCGACGGCACCGCGCCCTCGTCGATCACCCAGTCGCGGCTCATGCTCTACAACGTCGCCGCGAAGACCATCCGCGACGTGTCATCGCCGTCGTTCGATACCGACGTCGGTGCGCCGCAGTGGACGGCCGAGGGCAACCGCGTGGTGTTCCTGGCCGGCAAGCGCGCTTACACGGAGGCTTTCGCCTACGACCTCACGAGCGGACGCTACACGCAGCTCAGCGCGCGGCGCACCATTCAGTCGTCTTCGCTCAGCAAGGATGGCCGCACCATCGTCGTCGCCATGGACGCGCCGGATGCCGCGACGGAGATCTACGCCACGGATCCGCGCTTTGCGAGCTTCCGCAAGCTGACCGACACCAATCCCCAGATTCGCGACCTGGCGCTCGGCGAGACCGAGGTCGTCACGTGGAAGAGCACTGACGGCGTCGAGGTGGAGGGCGTGCTGCTGAAGCCCGTGGGATACGAGGTGGGGAAGCGGTATCCAACGCTGGTGGTCGCGCACGGCGGGCCGTCGGGGGCGTACGTGAACAACAACCGCCTGGGCGGGCTCGAGGGCGGCCAGGTGTGGGCAGGGAAGGGCTGGGCGGTGTTCTACCCGAACCCGCGCGGCAGCACGAACTACGGGGAGAAGTTCCTGCGCGCCAACATCAACGACTGGGGCGGCGGGGACTACCACGACATCATGTCCGGCGTGGACGCGCTGGTCGCGCGCGGCATCGCCGACCCCGAGAAGCTGGCGCACATCGGCTGGAGCTACGGCGGCTACATGACGGCGTGGGTGATCACGCAGACCACTCGCTTCAAGGCCGCGATGGTGGGCGCGGGGCTCACCAACATGTGGAGCATGTACGGGACCAACGACATCCCGAGCGCGCTCATCGCCTACTTCAGCGGGTTCCCGAACGAGAAGACGCTGCCGCTCTACCTGGCGAAGTCCGCGATGTCACACGTTGACAAGGTGACGACGCCGACGCTCATCCTGCACGGCGGCAACGACGAGCGCGTGCCGGTCGGTCAGGCGCAGGAGCTGTACCGCGCGCTGAAGGACCGCGGGAAACCCACCGAGCTGGTCTTCTACCCGCGCGAGGGGCACGGCATCCAGGAGTACTACCACCAGAAGGATCGGCTGAACCGCATCTACGACTGGGTGGCGAAGTACACGCTGGGAGAGGGCCGCGCGGGCACGCCTTAGGCGCGGTGGGCACGGCTGCGCCGCGTGGGCGCTTCGCGTGGGCCGGCTTCGCCGGTGGGCACGGCTGCGCCGCGTGGGCGCTCACGCGTGGGCCGGCTTCGCCGGTGGGCGCGGCTGCGCCGCCTGGGCGCTCACGCGTGGGCCGGCTTCGCCGGTGGGCGCGGCTGCGCCGCGTGGGCGCTCCGCGTGGGCCGCGCTTCGCGCGGAGGCGCGCGGGCCCACCGAGTTGGCGATGACCGCGAAGCCCACGCCGCCGCAGGCGGCGCCCGCTATCGCTTCGGCACGATCGGGAAGACCTTCTCGAGGTTCTCGTCCGGGCGCGGGATGACGTGGACGCCCACCAGTTCGCCCACCTTGCGGGCCGCGGCGGCGCCGGCGTCGGTGGCGGCCTTCACGGAACCGACGTCACCTCGCACGATGGCGGTGACCAGGCCCGCGTCCACCTTTTGCCAGCCGACGAAGACGACGTTGGCGGTCTTCACCATGGCGTCGGCGGCCTCGATCATGCCGATGAGGCCCCGCGTTTCCACCATCCCGAGCGCTTCGCCGTAGTCGTTGTCCGCCACGGACAGCATTCTATCCGGTGTCCAGGCATCCTGTGACCGGTGACGGTCGCGGGATCCCGGCCAGACGCCCGCCGCCTGGCCGGCGTGGTGCACTCCGATGCGTCGCCGTCCCACCGAACGCCGGCGGCCCTGCGGCACCGCTCCGCGCAATCACGTCGTCGGACGGCGCCGCTTCGAGGCTCGGGACATGGCGCCGCGCGCCTGCGAGACGCGCACCTTCGCGGCGGCCGGGAAGAGGCTGCGGTACGTCTCGCGTACGGCGAGCCTCACGGTGCGCGGGGACGGCGCCGCCCCGCCCGTGCGGTTGCGCAGGTGCGCCTGCGGAACCGCCAGCAGGAGGTCGACGGCGATGGTGCGAGGCACCGCGCAGGTGCTCGCGCCGGTCGTCACCGCCTTGCGCAACGCCGCCAGCGACAGCGTGGGTCCGCCGGCGGGGCACTCGGTGAACTTGAGGCAGCAGGGCCAGCTTTCCGAGATCGCCGGCGGCGCCATCCCGGACGGATTGACCCGGTAGCCGAGGGTGGCCGAGACGTGGTCCGCCGCCTTCAGCACGGAGGCCTCGACCCCGGCGTCGGACGCCGTCGCGGACAGCCGATGGGCGAGCCTTTCGTCCACGTGGCGGACGGCGGTCGCCAGCATCTCGGCCTTGGTTCCGAAGTGCTGGTAGCAGGTCCCCTTCGCGATGCCGCAGGCCCTGGCGACGTCCTCGACGCGGACGCCGTCGCAGCCGTGCGTCAGCATCAGCCTGGCGGCCTCGTCAACCAGCTGCCCACCCCGTCGTTCGACGATGCGTTCGTGGAACCGCGCGGGTTCGTTTTGCCGGATGCCGGAGTCGTGTCCCATGCCGGCCACCCTCCCGGTGGCGTCCCGAACGGTCGTTCGTCAACGCGAGGACTGATGGGTCCGTATTTTTGCACGGAATCTTTGCGTGCGAGGGCCGGGATTCGTTGACCCTGCGTGACCGATCGGTCATATTTCGACCCGAAAGGTCGATTCCCCCGGATCGCACTGACCATGAACACACGCCAACCTGTCCCCCAGCGAGGCGCCGAACGTCGAGACGATCTGACCGCATCCACGCTGAAGGTGTTCAGCGCGGGAGGGTGCTTCCGCACGCCCGTCGATGCGATTGCGGCAGACGTCGGCGTCGGCAAGAGCACCCTCTATGCCAACTTCAGTTCGCAGGGCGACCTGTTCGCGGCGGCCCAGCGCGCCGCGAGCGAAGGTCTCACCCGGCGCTGCGCGCAGGTCGTCGAGCAGGCCGCGATCGGCGGCGACGGCGGGCTGCGCGAGGTCATCCGCGCGCTGGTCGGTCTCACGCGCGAGTCGGCCGCCCTGTCGCCAGACACGGTCTCCCGCCTGACCTGCTGCAATCGCTGGATGCACGGCCAGACCTCCGTCCATGACAGCGGCGGATCTCTCGCCCCCGTGGTGAGCCGATGGCAGGATGCGGCTCTCCTCGACCGGGCCGCGGACCCGCACTGGGTGTCCACGGTCATCATGGCCATCGTCTCGTCGCCGCTCATGGTGGGCACGCTCACCAGGAACGAGGCCGACGACGTCGTCGAGCGGATTGCCACGCTGGTCGAGGCGACGTTCGGCGCCGGCGCATCGGACCGCTGACGACGATGCCCCGCCCGCGCCGCTCATCGGCCCGCTCGGCTCGCGATCCGGAGGCCCTGGCCGCGGCCGACTCGGCGGGCCCGGGCCGTCTGCGGTTCCGCGGTCGGCCCACACCCGGAACGCCGAAGATGCCGGCCACGCTCGCCATGGCCACGCTCGACGCGATGACGTCGCAGGTCGCCACGCTCGATCGCACGGGCCGCATCGTGATGACAAACGAACCCTGGCGCCGCTTCGCCGTCGAGAACGGCGGGGACCAGCGCGTGCTCGGCGAGGGCGTCAACTACCTGGCGGTGTGTGACGCCGTCCGGAGCCCTGAGCCCGACGCGGTCGAGGCCCGCACCGTGGCGCAGGCCATCCGCGACGTGCTCGCCGGGCGGCTCCGCGTGTTCGTCCATGAGTACGCGTGCCATGCGCCGTCGATCCGGCGGTGGTTCCAGGTGCGGGTGACGCCCATCGTTCACGCCTCGCCCGGACGCGTGGTCGTGACGCACACCGAGATCACGCACCGCCGCATGGCCGACGAGGCCCGCACCACGGCGCAGCGCCGCTTCGAGGCGCTGTTCCAGTTCGCCCCCGACGGCCTCGTCATCGCCACCAGCGACGGCACCATTACCCAGGTGAACCACCAGGCCGAGCGGCTGTTCGGCTACACGGCGGCCGAGCTCGTCGGCGCCCCCGTGGAGATGCTGGTGCCCGACGACAAGCGATGGGGCCACCGCGAACGTCGCCGGGCGTATTCCGCGTTGGCCCACCCGCGGTTGATGGGATCGGATGGACAGCGGCTGCGGGCCGTTCGCAAGGACGGGACGGAGTTCTTCGCGGAGATCGCGCTCGGCCCGATGGAGGTGGACGAGGGGCTGGCCGTGATCGCCGCCGTTCGTGACGTGACCGCCCGCTGCGAGCTCGAAGACCAGCTGCGGCAATCCCAGAAGCTCGAGGTCGTGGGCCGGCTGTCCGGGGGCATCGCGCACGACTTCAACAACCTGATGCAGGTGATCGGGACGTCGGCCGAGTTCGCGCTGAGCCATCTGCCTCACGGGGCGCCACTGCGCCGGGACATCGAGGTGATTCGCGAGGCGGGCACGCGGGCGGCCGCTCTCACCCGGCAGCTGCTGGCGTTCAGCGGGCGGCAGGTGTCCCAGCCGGAAATGCTCGACCTGCGGGCTCACGCCTTGAGCCTCGAGCCCATCCTGCAGCGGCTGCTGGGGCCGACGATCACGGTGGCCATCACCTCCCACGAGCCGTTGTGGCGGGTACACGCGGACCCGACGCAGGTCGAACAGGTGCTTCTCAACCTGGCGGCCAACGCGCGGGATGCCATGCCTGCGGGCGGGAGCCTCTCCATCGAGCTGTCCAATGTCACGGCCGGCACGACCCGCGCCGACCGCGGCGAGGCGGCGTCGCACGGCGAGCTGGTGCAGGTCGTGGTGCGCGACACGGGCATCGGGATGGACCCCGCCACCCGCGCCCGCGTGTTCGAGCCCTTCTTCACCACCAAGGCGCGTGGGAAGGGAAGCGGGCTGGGCCTCTCCACCGTGTACGGCATCGTCAGGCAGTGCGGTGGCGACATCCAGTGCGACAGCCAGCCGGGGGAGGGCACGACGTTCACCATCCGGCTGCCGGGCGTCGATGCCGCCGGCACTGCGCAGGGCGGCACGGCCGAGACGAGCGGCGATGACGAGGAGCGCGGCTCGGGGACCATCCTCGTCATCGACGACGAGGAGTTCCTGCGCGTTTCCATCGGCCGGATCCTCGAGCGGAAGGGATACCGCGTCCTCTCCGCCGGGTCGGGCGAAGAGGCGCTGCGCCTCGTGGAGGCGCACGAGGGGTCGCTGGATCTGGTCGTGAGTGACGTCCTGATGCCGGGCATGGGCGGATGGGAGGTCGCGGCGCGCATCCGCGAGCGGCGGCCGGTCCCGGTGCTGTTCACGTCGGGCTACGCGGACGACGACGGGTTCGAGCATCGGCTCGGTCAGCTCGACGCTCGCTTCATCGCCAAGCCGTTCACAGGCGTGTCGCTCCTCCGCACGGTTCGCGAAGTGCTCGCGACGCCCGACGAGGCCCTGGCCTGACGGCCGGCGACGTTCGTGCCGCCGTGGTATTCCGCGACGTCAGCGCCGCAGCAGGTCGCGCGTGAACGGGCGGGTCTTGCACACGACGCGATGGCGCCCCGCGCGTTTGGCGTCGTAGAGCGCCTGATCCGCCCGCTCGTAGAGGCTGGCGGCGGTGTCGCCTGCCGAGAGTTCGGCCAGGCCGCAGCTGACGGTCGGGACTGCCGGCATCCCCGCGGCACCTGCCACCGCCGACTTGAGCGCGCTCAGCACGGTCGTGAACCGGGCCTCGGCCTGACGCAGCGTGACCTTGTCCATCAGCACCGCGAACTCGTCGCCGCCGACACGGGCGACGAAGTCGCCGTCGCGCAGCTCTTTCCGGAGGCCCTGGGCCACCGTCGTCAGCACGCGATCGCCAGCGGCGTGGCCGTGGGTGTCGTTGACGGCCTTGAAACCGTCCACGTCGAGAAGGGCCAGGACGAGGCGCGAGCCCGCGCGGCGCAGGCGGGCCTGGCATTCCCGCTGGAAGCTGCCCTGGTTCGCGATACCGGTCAACGGGTCGAGCGACGCCTGGTGGCGCGTGGCCTGCAGCTGCTCCTCGAGCATCGCGATCCGGTCGCTGAACGTCCGGCGCTGCGTCTCCCATGAGGCGCGCCGCTCGGCCACCAGCTGCTTGAGCTGCGCCACGTGGACCTTGACCATGTCGCACACCTGCCTCGGATCCTCCAGCGACGCGATGGCCTCGAACCGATCGCCGGACGCCTCGATCTCGGAGTGAATGGACTCGAGCTCGACGCCGGCCGTGGCCACCGCCTCACGGACGAGCGCGACGATGGCGGTCAGCTCGCGGCGCTGCTCCTCGCGCCGCTGTCTCGTCCGGTTGGCCACGGGCTGCGTGCGCTCGAGGCAGTCCATTCCCGCCCGCGCCGCGTCGCGGGCCGGCGGCTCGATGTTGTACTGGGCCGCCAGCTGCTGCAGCTCGGCCAGCAGCTGCGCGTCCTCGGGCTCCTCTTCCGCCGAGACGAGCTCGTACACGACGGTCAGCGCCCGCGCGATCAGCCGCGGGAGATCGACCGACGCCTCGTCCGCGGGCGACTTTCCCTTCAGGTCCAGCGCAATCAGGTCCGACAAAGGCATCGTGCAATTCCAGGCAACCGGGCTCGGCCGGGGGGACACGCCGCCAGCGCTCTAAGGCCCAATCGGCAGGTCGGCGGACTCCTTGAGTGCCCTGCCTGCCTGGCCCTCAAGTCGGGCCTCCCCTCGCCGATTGCACGGGCGGATGCTGAAGTACATCGCAGGGCTCTCGTTTGCGCGGAAGATCCAGCTCGCGGTGGGGCTGGTGACCATCGGCGGCGCCGGCGCCATGCTGGTGATCTACGTCGAGGCCTGGACCGTCCGGGACCGCTATCGGGATCTCGTCGCCAGCAATGCGATGACGGCTGACGCGTTCGACCTGGCGGTGAGCACGGCCGCCTACAGCCAGAACACCTTCGAGTACATCGAGAAGCCCATCGCCAGCCAGCGGGCGCGGATGGTCGAGAGCGCGCGGGAGCTGGCCCACCGGTTGCGCGCCATCCGGGGACGGGCGAGCTCGGACGACGAGCGCCGCTGGGGCAGCGAAACGCAGGCCATCCACGAGCGGTTGATCGCCCAGGGGGACGAGCTCGTCGCGCTGCACGATCTGGTCCGCGTGAGCCATGACCGCGTGAACCAGCGTCTCGCCGACGCCGCACGGGCGGCAGCGGGACACGCCCGAGTCGGCCGCGCCATCGACGGCCTCCGGCTGGCGGCGGCCGACTACGTGCGGACGCGCGGGGCCGTCGAGCGGGATCTGTTCGGGCAGGCACGTGCAGATCTGATCGCGTCGGCGCGGGCCGCAGGGCCGGCCTGGCCCGCCGTCCGCCTTGTCGAGCTCGCCGAGAGCGAGGCGCAAACACTGGCCCATCACGTGGAGGGGCTGGGCGGCGGATGGTCCCGGTTCGTAGGGCTGCGGGACCAGTTGAGCTCCAAACTGGCCGCGTCGCTGAAGGCCCAGCTGATGAGCCGATCGCAGGAGGCGGCAAACGACGTCGGCACGTCGATTGCCCGGCTCTCCATCGCCGCCATCCTGCTGACCGCCGCCGGCGTCATCGCCGGCCTGGGCGCCGTGCTCATCCTGCGGGCCCTGGTCCTTCGGCCCTTGCGTGAGCTCGCGGAAGGCGCCGCTGCGATCGGGTCGGGTCGCCTGGATTACCACATCCGGGCACGGACCCTCGACGAAGTGGGCCAGGTGGCCATGGCGTTCAACGACATGACCGCGCGTCTCCGCGCGCACCATGGCGCGCTCGAGGATCGCATCGAGGAGCGCACGCGCGAGCTGATGTTCCTGGTCAACCACGATGCGCTGACCGGGCTGGTCAACCGCGCCGGCTTCGGCCAGTCGCTCGAGGACGCGCTGAAGATGGCGCAGCGGCGCCGCGAAACGCTGGCCGTGCTGCTGCTGGACCTCGACGGCTTCAAATCGGTGAACGACACGCTCGGACATGAACAGGGCGACCACCTGCTGCGGGAGGTCGGGCGCCGTCTGCGGACCCAGTGCCGGGAGGTCGATGTCGTGGCCCGCCTGGGCGGCGACGAGTTCTGCATCCTGTTGAGTGCCGTCGGCGGCATCCACGGCGCGGCCGAGGTCGCCGAGCGGCTGCTCGTGGCGCTGCTCGCGCCGGTGGAGCTCCTGGGCCGATCCGTCACGCCGCGGGCGAGCATCGGCATCGCGATGTTCCCCGACGATGCGCGCGACGCGGTGGGCCTGCTCCGCACCGCTGACACGGCCATGTACGCGGCCAAGCAGGCGGGAAAGCACCGCTACCAGTTCTACGCTCCCCGGATGACCCGCGACGTCGAGGAACAGATGGCCGTGGAGGCCGAGTTGCGCGCCGCCGTGGACCATGGCGCCTTCGAGCTCCTCTACCAGCCAAAGGTTGCGCTCGCCTCGGGGCGCCTGATAGGCGTCGAGGCCCTCATCCGGTGGCCGCGGCGCGGGCGGGGGCTCGTGGCGCCAGATGCCTTCATCCCCACCGTCGAGCGTCTGGGCCTCATCGAGCCGCTCGGCGACTGGGTGCTGCGCACGGCGTGCGATCAGGCCCGTGCGTGGCAGCGGGCGGGTCTCGCGCCGTTCGACATCGCGGTGAACATCTCGCCCACGCACTTCGGCTCGCCCACCTTCGTCGAACGCGTGGAGAAGATCCTGACCGCGACGGGCCTCGACCCGCGATGGCTGGAGATCGAGCTCACCGAGAGCGTCATGCGCGACTCACCGCTTCTTGGCGACGTGTGCCGCCGCCTGCGGGAGCTCGGCGTGCGGATCGCCATCGACGACTTCGGCGCGGGGTTCTCGTCGCTCACCGCGCTGAAGCACACGCCGATTGACACGCTCAAGATCGACCGCCAGTTCGTCCAGGGGCTGCTCGACGATCGAGAAGCCCCCCTCCTGCTCGGCACCGTGCTCGGCATGGCGGGAGGACTGCAGTTGACCACGGTGGCCGAGGGCGTGGAGACGCTGCACCAGGTGCAGGTGCTGCAGGCCCTCGGCTGTGCGGCGGCGCAGGGGTACTTCTTCTCGCCGCCCGTGCCGGCCGACTCGATCCCCGCGCTCGCGCGGGCCGCCTTCTTCCTCCGGGTGGCGGCCGGATGAGCGCCGAGCCGCGCCGCGGCATCCGCAGCCCGGCCGGTCGGGCCGGGGACACGGCGTCGCTCGGTCCGCCGGCCGTGCCACCCGCCGTGGTGGGCCTGCTCGCAGCCATCGGCAGCGATGACACCGGGATTCGGGTTCTCGCCTCGGCGGTGAGCGAGTTCCCCTCCGTCGCCGCGCGCCTGTTGATGCTGGCGAATTCGGCCTGGTCGGCGCCTGCCAGGCCGATCACGAGCGTGCACGACGCGTGCCTGCGGCTGGGCCTGCGCGTCGTGCGGAGCGTGAGCCTCGCCATGGCGGTGGCGCGCCCCTTCGATCCGAACCGCTGCCGGGGCTTCGACGTCGTGCGCTACTGGTCGACCGCCCTGCTGACCGCCGAGGGGGCGGCGCTGCTCTCGTCCCGGCTGCTGCCGCACGATCCGGACTGCGACGAGGGCACCTTGCGCAGTGCGGGACTGCTCCACAACCTGGGCCTGCTCTGGCTCGCCGATCGGTGGCCGTTGTCCACGTCCGAGGCCCTTGCCGCTGCCGCCAGCGGCGCATGCCTCGAGGACGCCCTTCACGCGTCGGTCGGCATGGATCACCGTGAGGCCGCCGGGGCGCTGGGCCGCGCCTGGGGGCTGCCTGCCCCGCTCGTTGCCGCCATGCGCTACCATGCGACCCCGGGCTACCGCGGCGATCACTGGCGCGTCGCGGCGGCCTGCGGACTGGCCTCCTCCCTCGTCGAGCGACTGGAACGGGCCCCCGAAGGCCCGGCAGACGTCGAAGGGCTCGACCCCTCGGATCTGGTGGCACCTGGCGTCGTGGGCGAGATGTGGACCGCGCTGGCTGCGCGGCGTGAAGCGGTGGCCGCGCTCACGACGTGCCTGTTCGGTGAAGCCTCGCTTCGGAGGTGACAACGGTCCCGCGCGAGCCACCGTGGGGCGCCCCCGGGTGACGTGACGCCGCTCAGTGACGTGAGCGTCGCTCGTGGGCGACGGCGCCATGGGCGCTGGCGGCCGGGGGCGTCCGGGTGCTGAGCACCTCGCGGACCTTGCGCGTCAGGGTGTGACGGGTGAAGGGTTTGGGCAGGAACGCCGTGCCCGGCTCGAACACCTCCCCGCCGAACATCGAGTCGCCGGGGTAGCCCGACATGAACAGCGTCAGCATGTGCGGCATCCGCCGGCTGAGCTGCTCGGCGAGGGCCGCGCCGTTGATCCCCGGCAGGACGACGTCGGTGATGAGCAGGTCGATGCGCAATCGGTTGTCGGCAAGCAGGCCGAGGGCGTCCTCGGCGCTCGGCGCCTCGATGACCGTGTAGCCGTCCGCCCGCAGGAAGTCGCGCACCAGCTCGCGGACGAACTCCTCGTCTTCCACCAGGAGCAGCGTTTCGTGCCCCCGTTCCCCCGGCCGCGGCAGCGGCGAAGGCTGCGGCATCGCGTTCCCGGCTCTCACGCGCGGCAGGAACACCCGCATCGACGTCCCTTGTCCGGGGCGGCTCTCGACGGCGACCCGGCCGCCGCTCTGGACGACGATGCCGTGGACGGTGGAGAGGCCGAGGCCAGTACCCTGGCCCGGGGCCTTCGTCGTGAAGAACGGCTCGAAGACCTGCGCCGCCGTCGCTTCGTCCATGCCGTGCCCCGTGTCGTGCAGGGCCAGCTGAACGTAGCCGCCCGGTGGCAGGGAATACGGGGCGGCAGGATCGTCGGTCGCCACGTCGAGGTTCGAGGTCTCGATGGTGATGGTACCGCCCTGCGGCATCGCGTCGCGCGCATTGATGGCCAGGTTCATGAGAACCTGCTCGATCTGTCCGGGGTCGGCCTCGATGGCGCCGAGCTCCGGATCGAGGACGGTGATCACCGAGGTGCGCTCGCCGAGCGCGCGCTCCAGGATGCCCATGGCCTCGCGCACGATAACGTTCACGTCGATGGGACGGATGTCGGGCGTCTGCCGGCGGCCGAACGCGAGCAGCTGTCTGGTGAGATCCGCCGCGCGCCGGCCGGACTTCTGGACCAGGTCGATGTCGGCGCGGAGCGGGCTGCCTTCGTCCACCGCGGCGATGAGGCGATCGCAGCACCCGTTGATAACAGTGAGCAGATTGTTGAAGTCGTGCGCGATGCCGCCGGCCAGGCGTCCCATCGCTTCGAGCTTCTGCGAGCGGCGCTCGTGGGCATCGCTCATGCCGGGACACCCGTCCGCGGCAGGAAGGCGGCCTGGCTCGCCGGGCGCGGCTGCCCGCAGGGCAGCGCGACGAAGAACGTGGCGCCTTCGCCGACGGCCGCCGTCGCCCACACACGGCCGCCGTGGCGCTCGACGATGCGCTGGACGCCGGCGAGGCCGACGCCGGCACCGTCGAACTCGTTGGGTGCGTGCAGGCGCTCGAATGCGCCGAACAGGCGCCCGGCGTGCCGCATGTCGAATCCCACGCCGTTGTCCTTGACGAACACGACCACCTCGCCGGCATCGGCCGTCGCCGCCGTGCCGATCTCGATGCAGGCCCGGGCGCGCGGCTGCGTGAACTTCACGGCGTTGGCCACCAGGCTGGTGAACACCTGGCCGAGCAGCGTCGCGTCGCCGCGCACCGCCGGCAATGGCCCGATCACCCAGTCGATGGCGCGATCGGGCGACTGCCGCGCCTGATCGGACACGATCTCGTGCACCACGAAGTCGAGATCCACGATGGATGCACGGAGCCGCGCACGGCCGGCGCGCGACAGATCCAGCAGTGCCCCGACGAGCCGGCTCATGCGCGCGGCCGCGCCCGTGATGTCGTCGAGGTGCTGCCGGGCCGTCTCGCCCAGCGTGGAGCCCGCTTCGCACGCCAGCCGCTCGGCGGATTCGCACATCTGGCGCAGAGGCGCCTGCAGGTCCTGCGCGACTGCGTCGCTGAAGGTTTCGAGCTCGCGATTGGCCGCCTCGAGCTGCACGAGTCGACGTGCGAGGTCGAACCTCGCGACCCGTGCGGCGGGTACGGACGGGTGCCGGCGGGTGCCCGCGGGGGCAAGAGGACCGGGCAAGCGGTCCGCACCGAAGGGCGATCTCCCGGGGGGGGGCGGCATCAGCATCGCCGCGGGCAGGGCGAGATGCGTGCCATCCGCCGGCGTCCTGCCCCCATGTGCCGGTGTGTGCAGCGGCGCCGACACGAGCACATTCGCGGGTGTCGCCACGCCGACAACGGGGGTCGGCGCGGCGATGGCCGGCGGGCGTGCCTGCCTCCGGGGCCGTGACACTCATCCCTCCATGAGCGCGCGGACGCGCTCGACCAGCTGCGTCGCGGTGAAGGGCTTCTCCAGGAACGCCACGCGAGCCGGGTCGAACGGGACGGAATCCGCCGGCGGCTCGTCGGGCGCGCCCGAGATCCGGAGCACCCGCAGGTTCGGCAGCGCTCCGAGCAGGGCGGTCGCCATGTCGTCGCTCCGTGCCCCGTCGAGGAGCACGTCCGAGATGACGACGTCGACGGGCCTGGTGTGGACGACCTGCAGCGCCGCATCGGCGCTGGACGCCTCGAGTACCGTGTAGCCCTGCTGGCCGACGATCCTGACCGCCAGACTTCGGAGGACGTCGTCGTCGTCCACGACCAGGACGGTCCCGGGCGAGGTGTCGGCCGCGAGCGGCTCGAGCGCCGCGCCCTCCTCGGCCACCGCCGGCAGCAGCACCGTGAAGAGGGTCTCGCCGGGGCGCTCGCCTTCCAGCCACATGTAGCCGCCGCTCTGCTTCACCAGGCCGAAGGCGGCGGCGAGGCCCAGGCCGTCACGGACCACGCTCTTCTCCCGGAAGAAGGGCTCGAACATGCGGATGTGCATGTCGGCATCGAGCGTCATGCCCGTGCAGCTCAAGTCGAGCCGGGCGTAGCGCCCAGGCTTGACGAACGCTCGTGTCGGCGACCACTCGGGGCCGATGTCGGCGTGCGAGACGCGAAACACCAGGGTTCCACCGTCGGCCATCGCCTCGACGGCGTGCGCGGCAATCGTCGACACGGCGCGCTCGGCCTGTGCCGGATCGACGCGCACCGGCCACGCCGGGGACGCTGCCTCGATGTCGATCGAGACACGGGTGCCCACGCGGCGGCCGAGGTCGGCCGCGACGGCCCGCACCAGTCCGGCCGGGTCGATGACTCGGGGGTGCAGCACCTGCCGCCGTCCGAAGGAGAGGAGCTTCTGGGTCAGCGTGGCCGCCCGGGTTGCGGAGACCTGGATGGCGGCTACGGATCGGTTCAACGGACTGTCGTCCGGGATGCCCAGCGCCAGGCATTCGGCGTGCCCGCTGATGACGGTGAGCAGGTTGTTGAAATCGTGTGCCACGCCGCCTGCCAGCCGCCCGATGGCTTCGATGCGCTGGCCGAAGAGCGTGCGCTCCTGGGCGCGCCGCCACTCGCCGATGTCGAAGAGCTGCGCCCGCACCGCCGTGAGGAACCCGCCTTCGAAGTCGCCCGCGAGGTTGACGACCGCGTAGACGGGCCAGCCGTCGAAGGCCACGAGGTCGGCATCCCAGCTGTGAACGTATCCGGCGGCCTGAATGGCCTGGACGGCCTCGGCCAGCCGTGTCGGCTGGCGGCAGAACCGCCGGAAGTTCAAACCGCGCGCGGTCTGGCCCTCGGGGAAGCGGAACAGGCGCCGCGCCGGCACGTTGGCCTCGGTCATCCACCCATCCGGCGTCATCAGGATGTCGCCCGCCGCCCGCTCGGCGAGCCACGTGGCGGCGTCGAACTGGATGGGGCCTGCCGATCGCGCGGCCGTTGTCGTCGTCATCGTGTGCTGTCCGTCCTGCGCGGGGGGAGAGGCAGGAGCCCGGCTTCCGAGGAATCGGCCGTTTCCCCGCCAGCTTGAGTGGCGGCGACATCGGTGGCCCAGCGCTCAACCTCCGGAGCGTCAGTGCCGATTGCTCTGGCGTATGACCACCGATTCGGCGACCGTGTCGGCCGAAGGTCTCGCGGTCGCGCGGCAGCCTCTGCTGGACGCCCGCGGCGACGTCCACGGCTACGAGCTCCTGTTCCGGGAGACCGTGCACCACACGACGTGCACGGGCTCGTCGTCGCGGGCCAGCGCCATGGTCATCGACACCGCGCTCCTGTCGATCGGGCTCGACACGCTCACCGCCGGCCGTCGAGCCTTCTTCAACATCACGCGCGACCTCCTCGTGGAAGGCAAGGCCTCGCTCCTGCCACGGGAGGCGAGCGTGCTCGAGCTGCTGGAGGACATT
>JBFWQE010000042.1:0-37488 GCA_050249615.1 Vicinamibacterales bacterium | reverse complement strand
AGATCGACTGGCGCACCCATGCCCGCGTGGGCGCCCCGGTGACGCTGGCCACGCTGGCGATCGCGGCGCTGTGGCTGCTCATCGCCGCTTGAGCACGCCCGCACCCGTTCGCACCCGCCCGCACCCGCCCGCACCCGTCCGCACCTGCCCGCACCCGCCCGCACCCGTTCGCACCTGCCCGCACCTGCTCGCACCTGCTCGCACCCGTAGTACCATCCCCCATGGTCACTCTGCTCCTGCTGACGTGGCTGCAGGCCGCCCCCGCCCAGCCTGCCCTTCCCCCTGCGTTCGCGCAGGCGTCCACCACGGCCAAACCGACCACGCAGGCCCGCCCCGCCCGCAAGGCGGCCGCGCCGCGGGGCACCACCTTGTCGGTGACGGTCACCGACAGCGTGGGCGCCGTCCTCGAAGGCGTCACGGTGTCCCTCATCGGCGCGACGGATCGCCGTGGCACCACGACCAACGAGGGGCAGCTGCGCCTTCTCAACGTGCCGGCCGGCACGCACCGCATCCGCTTCGAGCGCGAGGGTTATCACACGTTCGAGAAGGAACTGGTGTGGCGCGCGGGACAGCCCGCGCCGAGCCTGACCGTGACCCTCAACGCCGCGCCCGCCCCCCCGCCGCCCCCGCCGCCTCCGGCACCCGAGCCGGCGAAGGCGGAGTTCACGCTGCCGCCGCCCTCGGCGCCGAAGACCATGGCGCTGCCCGACTACATCGAGCGGAACTTCATCACGAACCGCGAGGCCCACAAGGAGGACATCGTCGGGTGCAGCGGGGTTGGGCAGGCCATTGTCTGGCAGGTGCGCGAGGCCTGGACGGATCGCCAGCACGAGTCGGCCGATGCCATGCTGTACGTGATCGGCGGCGACGGCACGCTCCGCCTGGACGGGCGCGACGTGAGCCTCGGGGCGGGCAGCTTTGCCGTGGTCCCCCGCGGAACGAGCTACGGGTTCACCCGCCGCGGCCGCAACCCGCTGATCGTCCTGGCATTCCTCGCCGGCGCCCCCTGCGCGGTGGATTGAGAGGAGGGAGCCGAGGCACCGGGGTCTTGAGGTCTTCCTGACTTCGTGTGCTTCGTGCTCTTTCGTGTCTTCGTGGTTTCTTTTCTCCTTCCACGCGTTTGGGATACGCTGAAGCGCTTCAACCTATGCCAGACGCGAATGTGAAGGCGGAGGCGCCGCCTCAGGATTTCATCCGGGAGATCGTCAGCGCGGACGTGGCCGCGGGCCGGCACCGCGGCCGCGTGGTGACACGCTTCCCGCCCGAGCCGAACGGGTATCTCCACATCGGCCACGCCAAGGCCATCTGCGTGGACTTCGGCGTCGCCGAGGACTTCGGCGGCCTCTGCAACCTCCGCTTCGACGACACCAACCCGGTGAAGGAAGACGTCGAGTACGTCGACTCCATCAAGGAGGACGTGCGCTGGCTGGGCTTCGACTGGGGCGACCGGGAGTTCTACGCCTCCGACTACTACGAGCAGCTCTATCGGTACGCCGAGCATCTCATCGAGAAGAGCGTCGCCTACGTGGATTCGCTGTCGGCGGACGAGATCCGCGAGCACCGCGGCACGCTGACCGAGCCCGGCAAGGACTCCCCCTACCGGACGCGCAGCGTCGAGGAGAACCTGGATCTCTTCCGCCGCATGCGCGCGGGCGAGTTCGCCGACGGCACGCACGTGCTCCGCGCGAAGATCGACATGGCGTCGCCCAACATCAACATGCGCGACCCGGTGCTCTACCGCATCCGCCACGCGCATCACCACCGGACGGGCGACCAGTGGTGCATCTACCCGATGTACGACTACGCGCATCCGCTGTCGGACGCCATCGAGGGGGTGACCCACTCGCTCTGCACGCTCGAGTACGTGGACCATCGCCCGCTCTACGACTGGTGCATCGAGCAGGCGGAGACCGAGCACCAGCCGAAGCAGTACGAGTTCGCGCGCCTGAACCTGAACTACACGGTGATGAGCAAGCGCAAGCTCCTGCAGCTCGTCGCGCAGGCGCACGTCAGCGGCTGGGACGATCCGCGGATGCCGACCATCTCGGGCCTGCGCCGGCGCGGCTTCACGCCCGAGTCGATCCGCGACTTCTGCACGCGCGTGGGCGTGGCGAAGAAGGAGAACGTCATCGACGTGGGGCTGCTCGAGCACTGCGTGCGCGAGGACCTCAACCGCCGCGCGCCGCGCGCCATGGCCGTGCTGCGCCCCCTGAAGCTCGTGCTCACGAACTACCCCGAGGGGCAGGTCGAGCACATGGACGTGGTCAACAATCCGGAGGACCCGTCCGCCGGCACGCGGAAGGTCGAGTTCTCGCGCGAGATCTACATCGAGCGCGACGACTTCATGGAGGACCCGCCGAAGAAGTTCTTCCGGCTGGCGCCGGGCCGAGAGGTCCGGCTCAGGAACGCCTATCTCGTCACCTGCACCGACGTCGTGAAGGACGCGTCGGGCGCCATCGTCGAGCTCCGCGGCACGTACGACCCCGCCACGCGCGGCGGCGACGCGCCGGACGGCCGCAAGGTGAAAGCCACGCTGCACTGGGTGTCGGCGGCGCACGCCGCCACCGGCGCCGTGCGGCTCTACGATCGGCTCTTCACCGTCGAGGATCCGGACGGCACCGCCGCGAAGACCGGCGTGGATTTCACGACCTTGATCAACCCTGCGTCCCTGGAGGTGCTGGAGGGCTGCAAGCTCGAGCCGATGCTGGCCGAGGCGCGGCCGGGCATGCGGTTCCAGTTCGAGCGTCTCGGCTACTTCTGCGTCGACCCGGACTCCAGCCCGGGCGCGCCCATCTACAACCGGACCGTCTCGCTCAAGGACACCTGGGCGAAGGTATCGGCGCGCGAGGGGGCCTAGGTCTCACGACCCAGGCCCCAGGCCCAAGCCCCAAGCCCCAAGACCCAAGCCCCAAGACCCAAGCCCCAGGACCTACGGTGCCAGCGGAAAGCGCGTCGCCGCGATGAAGGCGTTCAGGACCTCGAGCAGGCCCGTGCTCGCGTCGCGCACCACGAACACCGACTCCTCGCGCTGCCCCGGATTCAGGTCGTGCAGGTCGATCAGGACGACCTCCGGACCGTGGGACGGGATCACCGTTCCATCGAGGGCGTAGTACTCGGCCTCGGCGATGGCGTCGAGCCCACCGGCATCGAACTGCGCGTAGAGCTCGGCGAACGAGTCGGTCGTGACGACGATCACCCCCTCGGGCGCGCGGCGGCGAACGTCCCGCTCGGCGGCCATCCCCTTCACGACACCGACGCGCCTGCCGACGAAGTCGCCAATCGTCTGGTAACGCCCCGTGTCTTCGGGGTGAATCCGCAGGGCCCGGCGCTCGTAGAGGAACGGGGAGGAGAACGTGCCGCCCTCGCCCACGCGGTCCGGGAAGCTGGCGACGTTGGTGGCCACCAGGTCCACCTCGCCCAGGCCCGCCCGCGTCCACGAGTCGTTGAAGGGCACGACGACCCAATCGACGGTGAATCCACCGTAGGCCGCGAAACGTTCCACGTAGCGCCGAATCCAGAGCTGCGAATCGTACGGGTCGGCGGGCGTGCCGGTCGTGACGGCCACGGTCAGCACGCCGGGCCGCAGGGTGGGAATCCATTGGCGTGGAGAGGGCGCGGGCGGGTCCTCGATCACCCTGCCGTGCGAGCGGCCCGCACACGCCGCGCACGCGAGCAGCGTCAAGACAACCAGCCATCGTCTGGCGCGAATGCGCGTCACGGCACGTCCCTTTCTCGAAGGTCCGAAAGCCTAGCACGGCTGCGGCCGATATAATGCGCCGACTTGGCCACTCCAGCGCTCCGCCGCACCCTCACCCTCCGCGACCTCATCGTCTACGGGCTGCTCTTCATCGGCCCGCTCGCGCCCGTCGGTATCTTCGGCGTGCTCGACGCGCGCACCAACGGCGCCGTGGCGCTCGTGTACGTGTTCGCGACGCTGGCGATGGCGTTCACCGCGTGGTCGTATGCCGAGATGTCCGGCGTGGTGCCGCACGCGGGCTCGGTGTTCGCGTACGCGACCAGCGGGATCGGCCGGCCCGCCGGCTTCCTGGCCGGATGGCTGGCCATGCTGGACTACCTGCTCATCCCCTCCGTGGCCTACCTGTTCTCGGGCATCGCGATCCACGCACTCGTGCCGGCCGTGCCCGCGTGGGTGTTCACCCTCGCCGCGTTCGTCGTCACCACCGCGTTGAACCTCGCGGGAGTCGGTGTGGCCGCGCGCGTCGGCCTGGTCGTGCTCGTGGCCGAAATCGCGGTGCTCGCCCTGTTCGTCGCGATGGCCCTCCTCGTGCTCTCCGCAGACGGGCCCGCGCGCCCGTGGACCTCGCCGCTCACCGGGCTGGCGGCCTTCGATCTCTCCATCGTGATGGGCGCCATCTCCGTGGCGGTCATGTCGTACCTCGGCTTCGACGCCATCGCCAGCTTCGCGGAGGAGAGCACCGGCAGCTCGCGCCAGGTGGGCCGCGCCATCCTGTTCTGCCTCGCGGTGGCCGGCACGCTCTTCGTGGTACAAACCTGGCTCGCCAGCCTCCTGAGCCCGATGGACCCGGCCGGCCTGGCCGCGCACCCCGAGCGGCAGGGCACGGTGTTCTACGACGTCGCGCGCGCCGCGCTTGCCCCCTGGCTGGCCACGGTGCTGTCGATCACCAAGGCCATTGGGCCCGCCTTCTCGGCCATGACCGCGCAGGCGGCCGCGGCGCGACTGCTCTTCGGCATGGCGCGTGACGGCCGGCTGCCACGCGCGCTGGCACGCGTGGACGCGCGTCACGGCGTCCCGACGGTGGCGCTCGCCACCGCGGCCACGCTCACGCTGTTCGTCTCGGTCTGGGCCGCCCGCCGCGCCGACGGGCTGGACCTGCTCGTCTCCATCGTGGACGTCGGCGCGCTCGCGGCCTTTACCCTGCTCCACGCGTCCGTGGTTGGCTATTTCGTCGTGCGCCAGAAAGGCCCGGCCCGCCCGCTGCACTACCTGGTGCCCACCCTCGGTGCGCTCGTGACCGTGTGGGTGATCGCCGAGGCCAGCTCTCTGGCCCAGGCGGTCGGCGCGTCGTGGGCGCTTGCCGGCCTGGCGGTCTTCGGGATGCAGCGACGGGGGACGATGTTGAGGTCTTGAGGTCTTGGGGCTTGGGGCTTGGGGCTTGGGGTTCTCGGGTTCTCAGGTTCTCGGGTTCTCAGGTTCTCGGGTTCTCAGGTTCTCGGGTTCTGCGTCATCTGCGTCATCTGCGTCGCGTCATCTGCGTTCTTGACGGGTTTATATAGATGTTCTATATAGATCCCCTATGCCATCGGAACGCCCCACGGCCATGCTCAAGGGCACGCTCGACCTGCTCATCCTGCGCACCATCGAGCTGCAACCCCGCCACGGGCTCGGCGTGTCGGACCGCATCGCCCAGATCACCGGTGGGACCTTCGTGGTGAAGCCGGGATCTCTCTTCCCGGCGCTCCATCGGCTCGAGCAGGAGGGGTACATCGAGGGCGAGTGGAGCGAGTCCGAGCAGGGTCGGCGCGCCAAGGTCTACCGCATCACCCCCTCGGGACGGAGACGGCTGGCCACCGAGCGGAAGTCGTGGCACCGCATCGTGACGGCCATCGGGCAGGTGCTCGATCCCGCGTAGGAGGCTCACATGCCGCTCGGGGCCCGGATTCGAAGTACGTGGCGGACCATCACCCGGCAGTCGACGCTCGACGCCGATCTCGACGCCGAGCTGCGGGCCGCCGTGGACCAGCTCGCCGCCGCGCATCTCGCCGCGGGCCTCCGGCCGGCCGAGGCCAGGCGCCGCGCGCTGCTGGACCTGGGCGGCACGGAGCAGGTCAAGGAACAGGTTCGCGACGCGCGCGTCGGTCGGTCCACGCTCACCCTGCTCCGCGACATCGCGCTCGCCTGGCGTGGGCTCCGCAAGGTCCCCGCCTTCACCGTCGCCGCCGTCGTCACGCTGGCCATCGGTATCGGTGCCAACACCGCCACGTTCAGCCTGGTCAACGCGGTCCTGCTGCAACCGCTCCCGTACCACGATGGCAATCGGCTGGTCTTCGTCTGGTCCGACATGACGGCCGCCGGCTACCCACGCGGGCCGCTCTCGGGACCCGAGCTCGGCGACCTCCGCGATCAGGCGACGCGCTTCGAGGGTTTTGGCGCCATCTGGGCGACGACCACCGCGCTCACCGGGGATAACGATCCCCAGCAGCTTCGCATCGGCCTGGTCACCGCGAACTTCTTCTCGCTGCTGGGCGCCAACGCCGCACTCGGGCGCACGTTCGTGGACGAGGACGAGCCCACGGCGGGGCCCACCACCATCCTCCTGAGCGACGGGCTGTGGCGCACCCGTTACGGCGGGGATCCGGGCATCGTCGGCAGGCGCGTCCTGGTGAACGACCAGCCCACCACGGTCATCGGCGTGATGCCGCCCGGCTTCCGCCTGCTGATGCCGCCCGACTCGAACGTCCCCGAGCAGCTCGAGGCCTGGCAGCCCTTCAACCGCAACATGACGCGCGGGCCGCGCGGGCAGATGTTCCTCCGCGTGGTCGGACGCATGCGCGACGGCGTGTCGGTGGACGAGGCCGCGCGCGATGTCGCAGCGGTGGCCACGAACATCGGCGCCCGCTACTCCGAGTACGGCAGTGCCGGGCGCAAGTTCAGCACCGTCGGCCTGCACGACGATGGCGTGCGGGATATCCGGCCGGCGCTGCTGATGCTCCAGGGCGGCGTGGCGGTGCTCCTGCTCATCGCCTGCGTCAACGTCGCGGGTCTCCTGGTGGCGCGCGCCGCCGGGCGCTCACGCGAGACCGCGCTGCGCCTCGCGCTCGGCGCCGGCCGCCACCGTCTCGTCTCGCAGTGCCTGGCCGAGGGGCTCGTCCTCGCGGCACTCGGCGCCGCCGCGGGGCTCGCCACAGGCTGGCTGCTGCTGCAGCTGCTGACCGCGGCTCGGCCGCCCAGCCTGGACCGCATCGCCGGCGTCGGGCTGGACCCCACCGTGCTGGCGTTCACGGCCGCGACGGCGCTGGCCGTGGCGCTCGCCTTCTCGTTCGCGCCGCTCGCCGAGATGGTCCGCGCGAACCTGGCAGGCCTCCTCCACCAGGGCGGGCGCAGCCTGGGGAGCGCCTTCCATCACCGCGTGCGCAAGGCACTCGTGATCCTGCAGGTGGCGATGGGCGTCGTCCTGCTCGTGGGCGCGGGGCTGCTCGTTCGGACATTCGCGAACCTCATGACCGTGCAGCCGGGCTTCGACGATCGCGGCGTCCTCACCTTCCGGCTCGGGCTCCCGGGCAGCCGCTATCGCACCCAGGAGTCGCTGGATGCCTTTGCCCGCGAGCTCGAGAAACGGCTGGCATCGTTACCGGGTGTGGCCCACGCGGGCGCCATCAGCCACCTGCCCTTCGACAACATCCCCAACTGGAGCACGACGTACCTCACAGAGGCCGGTGGTGACGAGTCGCGCGCCAGGCGCGCGGACAGCCGCGCCGTCTCACCCGGCGCCTTCCAGACCATGGGTGCGCGCATCGTCGAAGGACGCGACTTCACCGAGGACGATGACAAGGACGGCGAACTCGTCGCCATCGTGGACGAACGGCTCGCGCGGCTGGCGTGGCCGGGTGCGACCGCCATCGGTCAGCGCCTCGCCACCGACCCGCGCGTCACGGGCCGTCCCACCGTCTGGGTGAAGGTCGTCGGCGTCGTCCGGCACCTGCGTCACCTGACGCTCCTCGAAGAGGTTCGCGAGCAGGTGTACTTCCCGGTCCGGCAGGCGCATCGCAATCCGATGGCGTGGATGGTGCACGGGACTGGAGATCCCTCGTCGCTGAGCGGGCCGATTCGCGCGGCGGTGGCGGCGCTGGATCCGCAGCTGCCGGTCTTCGACGTGCGCCCCCTGTCGGATTACGTGGTGGGCGCGCGCGCGACACAGCGGTTCACGATGCTCCTGGCTGCCGTGTTCGCGGGCCTGGCGCTGCTGCTGGCCTCTGTCGGCGTCTACGGTGTCATCCAGTACGGTGTGACACGCCGGCAACCGGAGCTGGCGCTTCGCGTGGCCCTGGGCGCGGGGCGTGGTTCCGTCGTGCGACTGGTGGTCGGCGAGGGCCTCCGCCTCGCACTCGCAGGTCTGGCCCTCGGGATTGCCGCCGCGCTCGTGGCCGTTCCGGCGATGGGCAGCCAGCTGTATGGCGTCACGCCACGGGATCCGATCAGCTACTTCGTGGCGGTGCCGGCCCTGGCCGCCGTCGCCTTTGCCGCCTCCGCTGTCCCCGCATGGCGCGCGGCCCGGATCAACCCCGCCGACGGACTTCGCTCCGAGTAGCTGAATCCGTCGCGACGCGCGGCGCCGGCGGCACCGGACGCACACTACGGCTTGGTCATCTCGAAGCTGTGTTGGCCGCCTGTTCGCCGGAACGTCCCGACCACCTTCTTCCAGCCCTCGAAGGTGCCGTCGAACAGCAGCCCGGTGTCGCCGAAATTCACGCGGAAGCTGCAGTTGGGCTCGCCGTTGTAGGTGCCTTCGACCGTCCCCTTGTCATGCTGGTCCTGATAGGTACCCGAGAGCCGCCCGTCCGCCGCCTGCGTGATGTCCATCGTGAACGGGGCGTTGAAGTAGTCGGACGTGCCGGACCAGTGCCCCTGCAGGCTGCGGGTGCAGCCGGCCAGCCCGATCGACCACAGCAGAACCACCACCAGCAGTTGTCTGCGCATCGGATTCTCCTCGCGGGGTCGCAGGGAGCACGCGACGTCCCTGTGCGAGGATACGCCTGAACCTCGGCTGCCGGAATGCCTGCCCGGGCCGCCCCCGGGTGACACCCCGGGCGCCCCCGGGTGTTACAGGATGAGTGTGAACGAGCTGGACATCGAACAGCTCTGCCGCCGCTACGGCGCCATGGTGCTCCGTCGCTGCCGCAGGCTCCTCGGCGAGGAGGAGGACGCCCGGGACGCCTGCCAGGACGTCTTCCTGCGCCTCGTTGAACACGGACCGCGGCTCGACGGGGCGTATCCGTCGAGCCTTCTGTACCGCATGGCCACGAACGTGTGCCTGAATCGCCTTCGCGACGGCGCCAAGCGGCCCGCCGGACACGACGACGGCGTCCTGCTTCGCATCGCGTGCGCGGAGGAGCCCGGCGCCGGCAGCCACGCGCGGCTGTTGCTGGATCGACTGTTCGGCCGACACCCGGATTCGACGCGGACCATGGCCGTGCTCCACTACGTGGACGGGTTGACGCTGGACGAGGTGGCGCGGGAAACGGGGCTCTCCGTGTCGGGCGTCCGCAAGCGCCTGCGCGGGCTCCGGGCAACGCTGAAGGAGATTGAGTCATGAACAGCCACGGTGGCGAGCGATCGCCTGCAGCCACTCCGGACCTCTGGCTGGAGCGCTACCGGTTGGGCGAGCTGCCGCCGGCCGACGCCGCGCGCCTGGGGTCGCTGCTCGCTCACGACCAGCAGTTGAGAGATCGTCTGCAGGCGCTCGAGCGCGACGATGGCCGCCTCGATGCGGCGCAGACGATCGACCGTCTCGCACAGGACGTCGCGGCGCGGGCGCGCCGGCTGCGCCCGGCCCCGGCCCGGCCATGGCCCGCACGGGCGGCCCGGTGGGCCGTTCCGGCCGCCGTGGCGGCGGCGCTGGTCGCGGTCGTGCTGCGGCCGGCCGTGGAGCCTCGAAGCGCGCCGCCGACCGAGGTCGACGGCGAGCGCGCCAAGGGCACATCCGCGCTGGTGGTCTATCGGAGCACTGACTCAGGGAGCGAGACCCTGTCGAACGACGAGCTGGTCCGCGTGGGAGACGTCGTCCGGATTGGCTACCGCTCGACCACGCCGGAGTACGGGGCCATCGTCTCCGTGGATGGCCGCGGCGTCACGACCGTCCACCTGCCCGTGACCGGCGATCGCGCGGTCGTCCTCGAGCCCGGCAACACGGTGCTGCTCGACCGCGCGTTCGAGCTGGACGATGCGCCGCTCTACGAACGCTTCTATCTCGTGACGGGGCCAGCTCCCTTCGACGTGGCGCCCGTCTTGGACGCGGTGCGACGCAGCGCCGCGGCCGGCCGCGAACCCGGGCCGCTCCATCTGCCGCTACCCCTTGGACACACGGAGTTCTCGCTTCGGAAGGAATCCAGACCATGATGGCCCCTCTCCTCCGCACGTTGGTGCTCGTCACCGCGCTCGTACCATCCGCCGTCCTCGCGGGTCCGCTCGAGCGCTACTCCCTGGTCGTCGGCGCGAACAACGGCGGACCGGACCGCCCGACGCTCAAGTACGCCGTGTCCGATGCCGAGCGGTTCGCGCGCGTGCTCGTGGAGCTGGGCGGCGTGAGGCCCGAGAACGAGGTGGTCCTGCGAGATCCGCAGGTGTCCACGCTGCTCTCGGCACTCGACGATCTCGGCGCACGCCTCGCCGAGGCCCGTCTGCGCGGGGCGGCCTCGGGTGGGCGCACCGAGCTCTTCCTCTACTACTCCGGCCACGCCGACGAGAAGGGCCTGCTGCTCGGCGAGGATCGCCTGTCGTATCGAAGCCTTCGGGATCGGCTGGACGGCATGCAGGCCGACGTGCGGATTGCCGTGCTCGATGCCTGTGCGTCGGGCGCGTTCACGCGCCTCAAGGGCGGCAAGTCGCGCCCGCCGTTCCTCGTGGACGAGTCGGCCGCGATGCGTGGGCATGCCTTCCTGACCTCGAGCTCGGAAACCGAGTCGGCGCAGGAGTCCGACCGCATTCGCGCCTCGTACTTCACGCACTACCTCGTGTCCGGCTTCCGCGGTGCGGCCGACATGTCGAGGGACGGCCGCGTCACCCTGAACGAGGCCTACCAGTTCGCATTCGCGGAGACCCTTGGGCGAACGGTGGACAGCAAGGGCGGCGCGCAGCACCCGTCGTACGACATCAACCTCTCCGGCGCGGGCGACGTGGTGATCACCGACGTGCGCCAGACCACGGCCAGCCTGATCCTCGGCGAGAGCCTGGAGGGCCGCTTCTTCGTTCGGAGCGGGGCCCGGGGACTGGTGGCGGAGCTGTACAAGCCGCAGGGGCGCCCCGTCGAGATCGCCGTCGAGCCCGGCGCCTACGAGGTCCGCGTGGAACGGGAGAACGCGGCGCTCCTCGCCCGGACCACCGTCGCCGATGGCGCGCGGCAGATCCTCGGCCCGGCGCAATTCGGCCAGACGTCCCTCGAGCCCACGCGACGTCGCGGCAACGGCGACCTCTCTCGGTTCTCCGTAGCCGGCAAGAATCGCTTGACGCTGCAGTCGGGCTTCTGGGGATCCAATGGCTCGGTCGCGAGGATCGAAGGTCGCGGCTTCGACGCCTTTGGCGGCGTGGAAATCGCCCGGTACCTTCGCGAAGACCTCGCGGTCACGGCGGGGCTGACGCTCTACGGCGCCGAAGCACAGGTGGACGTGATTGGCGGCCTCGCCATCCCCCTCGGCGTCCAGTGGAACCCACGCCCGGGAGACCAGGCCACCCAGGCGTTCAAGCCGTACCTCGCCGCCGGCATCGTGCCGGTGACGAGCTCCGACTGGAACACGGACCGGAGAACCACGGTGGGCGCGCACGTGGGCGCGGGATTCGATTTCCAGGTCGCCCGGACCTTCGCCCTGGGTATGGGTGCAGGATTCAACGCCGTGCCCGGGTTCGAGAGGCCATCCGGCCGTCACGACAACTATCACGGCCTCCAGCTCACGCTGCGCGTGGGCTGGCTCATCGGCCAGGGGCGTCAGGTCCCATGAGCCAGCCACGACTCCTGGCCGTCGCACTGCTGACGGCGCTCGCCACCGCCGGGCTGCGCCCCGCCGAGCCGCGCCGGGGGGATGCGCAGGCCGCCGGGAGTGCCCTGCAGGCGGCGCTCGAAAGCTGGACCCACGACCCGACGCACTACGGCGTCAGCGCGTCGGTCGTCTTCCCCGACGGCGCCCGCTGGAGTGGCGCCGCGGGCCGTGCGGGCCCCGAGTGGCTCCGCCCCGACCACCTGATGCAGATTGCCAGCATCACGAAGACCATGACCGCCGCGGTCGTCCTGCAGCTCGTGGACGAGGGCGTGTTGCGGCTCGACGACACGGCCGAACGGTGGCTCGATCCGCATCCACACGTGTCGCCCGCGATCACGATTCAGCAGCTCCTCAACCACACGGCCGGCATTGCCAACTACACCGGCACCGAAGGGCTGGCCGCGGCCATCGCTGCGGATCCCACGCACGTCTTCTCACCGGGTGAGCTGCTCGGCTTCGTGGGGCCCGCGCTCTTCGCTCCGGGCGAGGCCACCTCGTACACGAACACGTCGTTCCTCCTGCTGGGGCAGATCGCGGAACGGGCGACGGAGCGACCCATCGTGGAGCTGTATCGCGCCCGCCTGTGGGCGCCGCTGGGGCTCGACGCGATCTTCCTGCCGGGCCTCGAGGACCCACCCGGGCCTGTCGCCTTCGCGCTGGACCGCGGTGTCGTCGTGGATCCGCTGGAACAGCAGGCGGTGCTCTCGGTCGGCCACAGCGCGTTCGGCTTGATGGCCACGGCTGAAACGGTGGCGGCCTGGGGCCACGCGCTCTTCACGGGCACGGTGGTCTCCGAGGAGATGCAGCTCGCGATGCGGACGCTCGTGCCCGCGGCCGGGAACATCCCGGGAGAAGCCGGCGCGGGCCTCGGCATCCGCGGCTACGCGTACCACGACCGTGTCCAGTTCGGCCACAGCGGCGGCGCGCGGTTCGGCAGCAGCCTTCTCCTGCACGATCCGGCGACCCTCACGACAGTGGCCGTCATCATGAACCAGGGCGTGGGCGCCGATCACTTCGCGCTCGCGCCGCTCCTCCTGCATCTCGCCACCGACGACATCGTCCACGAGTAACGCGGCCTGAGCTCGCCCGTGTTTCAGGGGACACGGGCGAAGGCGACGCCAACCGTCATGCCGACGGAATCCGCGCCGCCTCGCTCCGGAGGCTGCATGCGAAAGGGACTGCTCGCAACGATGGTCGTCATGTCGATGGTCGGGTTCGTGCGAACGGCGACTGCCGGCGACGTCAGCTGGGGGATCAAGGGCGGTGTCATCTCGGCGTCGATCGCGACTTCGGGGCCTGGCGCGTTCGAGACGTCCGCGGATTCCGGGATCGCCGCCGGGGCCTTCGTGGGCATGACCGTCGGCAAGGGGTTCTCGTTCCAGCCGGAGGTGCTGCTGACGACGCGGCGATTCTCGGCGACGATCCCGGCGACGTCGTTCAGCGTGGCGACGACGGGCATCGAGGTGCCGCTGCTGCTGCACGTGCGGGTGCCGGGCAACCGGCGCTGGCAGGCCACGCTGTTCGCGGGGCCGCAGGTCGGCTTCATCCCGAGCGTCACGCAGGTGGTCGAGGGTGTGCGGACGAACATCGCCGACGAGATCAGGAACGTGGACATGGGCGCCGTCGTGGGAGGCGGCGTCGAGGTTCTCGCCGGTCGAGGGGCCCTGGTGCTGGACGCGCGCGTGACCCTCGGGCTCCGCAACGTCAGCGAGACCCCCGCGCCACGGTTCGGCTCCAGGGCCTTCCTGGCGATGATCGGCTATCGATTCTAGCGTCCGCGCCTGCCCCGGGTTCGGCTACGATGTGGGCATGAACCCGCGCGCATCCCTCTCGGCCCTGGCCGCCGGCTGGCGTCAGTTCTGGCACGGCTACCTGGGGTCGCTCCACGGGTGTTGAGGGATGGATCCAGTGGCCTGGGAGCAGGACACACGCCTTCGTGAACGCGCCAGGCAGCAGCGGTCGGGAACCGAACCACCCGCGCCGCTGCCGTTCTGGTCGCAGCGCTTTCCCGGCGACACGGGGGAATAGGCCGCGCGTCAGGGCCCGCAGACGGCGCCGGCCGGAGCGCCGTCGGGCGACCGCGCGGGCCGCGCCTGGCCCCGGTGGCACGTGTAGCACGTCACGCGCTCCCGATCGCCGCCGGGCAGCGCCGCCGCCAGGTTCTCGTTCAGCCCGCGAACCATCCGCATCATCGTGCGCGCGAGGCCTTTCTTCGGATTCTCGTCCGACACGAAATCGAACCGATCGAGCGGCAGCCCTTCCTGGCCCACGTGGCAGTACTGGCACCGCACGCCAAGAGCCTGCGTGATCGTCTTCATGGTGCCGATGACGTCGCCGGCCGAGCTCGTCGCCGGCAGCACCTGGAGATTGGTGAAGGACGCCGGGGGAAACCGCCCCTGGGCCTGGATCGTCCCGAGCATCGTGAAGACAATCGCCGCGGCGGCCCCGTTTTCAAGTCGTCGCCTTGCCCGCTTCATCTCACCCTCCCGGCATGTGCGCCAGGGGCAGCATACCCGCGCCGGGGCCGCACGGGACGCCCCGCGCGTCAATCGGGTCCACGAAGGCAGGGACGGATAGAGGGGCGCGTGGGCCATGATGGTCGCCATGACCCCGACCTACGTCGTCACGCCCGCCACTGCCGCAGATATCCCGCACGTCGTCCACCATCGCGAGCAGATGTTCCGGGAGATGGGCACAGCCTGTGACTTCGCCGCCATGGCCGACGCCTGTGCGCGCTGGTATGCCGACGCGATTCCCGCCGGGACCTATCGAGGATGGCTGGTGCACACCGACACGGGCGAGGTCGTCGGGGGCGGCGGGCTGATCGTGATGCCGTGGTCGCCCGGCCCGAGCCGGTGGGACCCGCGGTGTGCGTTCGTCTACAACGTCTACGTCCAACGGGCGCATCGCGGCCGCGGCCTGGCGCGACGGTCGATGGAGGCCATGCACGAGTGGTGCAGGGCCGAGGGGATCGAGCGCATGGCGCTCAACGCCACCGAGGCGGGGCGGCGGGTCTACGAGAGCCTGGGATATGCCGTCACGCCCGAACCGATGATGCGGCTCGATCTGTAGGCAGGTCGAATCCGAGGTAGAATGGAGGAGTCTCTGCGCTCGGTCCTCGATTTCCTTCTGGAATCCTGCCACCGTTCGGTATCGCGAGCCCGGCTCCCGTCCCTCTTCCGGGGCGATGTTGGTTCGTCGTTCGTCAGCCTGCTGTGTGCGGTCAGGGAACGCTCCAGGCAATCCAGGAGTGTTCCGCATGCCGTTCGTGTCACTCGGGCTGTCGCCCTCGCTCTGCACTCCGCTCTCGCGCCTCGGCTACACCACGCCGACGCCGGTGCAAACGCAATCGATTCCCGTGGTCCTGAGCGGGCGCGATCTGCTGGCCCGCGCGCAAACCGGCACCGGCAAGACGGCCGCGTTCGGCCTGCCGATGATCGACCGCCTGCTCGTCCGCGGCGGCGTGCCCTCCGGCGCGCGCAAACCGCGCGGGCTGGTGCTCGTGCCCACGCGTGAGCTCGCGGTGCAGGTCCACAAGTCGCTCGCCACCTACGGTGTGCCCGCGAATCTCCGCGTGGCGGCCATCTTCGGCGGCGTCTCCATCCGGCCGCAGAAGCAGGAGCTCCAGCGCGGCGTCGACATCATCGTCGCGACGCCGGGCCGATTGCTGGACCATTTGGAGCAGCGGACGGTGGACCTCTCGGCCGTGCAGATCCTCACGCTCGACGAAGCGGACCGGATGCTCGACATGGGCTTCCTGCCGTCGCTGCGCCGCGTGCTCGAGGCGCTGCCCCGCCATCGACAGACGCTGCTCTTCTCCGCGACGTTCTCGCAGGACGTGATCCGCCTCTCCGCCGACTTCACGCGCGACCCGATGCGCGTGGACGCCTCGGCGGGACAGGTGATGGCGCAGACGGTGACGCACCGCGTGCACCCCGTGTCGGACCAGCGGAAGGGCGACCTGCTGACGCACGTCCTGAAGCAGACGCACGCAGGCCAGGCCCTGGTGTTCTGCAGGACCAAGCACGGATCGAACCGCGTCGGCCAGTACCTCGAACGTGCGGGCGTGAAGGCCGCGGTGATTCACGGCAACAAGAGCCAGGGCGCGCGCACGCGCGCGCTGGGCGACTTCAAGGCCGGACGCGTGAACGTGCTCGTGGCCACCGACATCGCCGCGCGCGGGCTCGACATCGCGCAGTTGCCGCTGGTCGTCAACTTCGACCTGCCGCTCGTGGCGGAGGACTACATCCACCGCACGGGGCGCACGGGCCGCGGGGCCTCGCCGGGCATGCGGTCTCGCTGGTCTCACCGGAGGACCGCGGCCTGCTGCGCGACATCCAGCGCCTGCTGCCGGCGCCGCTCGAGCAGGTGGTGGTCGACGATTTCGCTGTAACGGCGTCGTCTGGCGAAGCGCTGCCGGACGCCGGCCGTCGTCGTCAGGGTCGTCAGGGCCGCGGCTTCGGCGGCCGCCGGCCTGGCGCGCGTCACGGGTCAGGCGGGCCGGGGCGAGGGCCGTCCAGGCCACGACGCCCGGGCGTGCGCCGCTAGCCGGCTCGGACGCGCCGCCCGAGCCCGCAAGCGCATCGCCTTCGACCGACGCCCGCGCTACTCGGCCCGCAGCGATTTCGCCGGGTCGATCTTCGCGGCCCTCCATGCAGGGACAACGCACGCGGCGGCGCCAGCCGCCAGCAGCAGGCCCAGCGCGCCCGCCAGTGTGGCCGGATCGGCCGGGCGGACCTCGAACAGGAGCCCGGTCATCCCGCGCAGCGCCACCAGCGCCGCACCGGTGCCGACAATGACGCCGGTCAGCACGGGCCAGAGGCCGTTCAGGAATATGATGCGCCGGATCGCGCCCGGGCGCGCGCCCAGCGCCAGCCTGATGCCGATCTCGAGGCGCCGTTGCGCCACGGTCACGCTGAGCGCGCCGTAGAGCCCGATCAGGGCCAGCAGCAGCGTCAGCGCCGCGAACACGCCCGATGCCACGGTCACGAATCTCCGGGTGCTGGTCGTGGTCGCCACGACATCGCGGTACGCGCGCACGTCGGTCACCGGCTGCGCCGGATCCACGTCGCGCACCACGCTCCTCACGGCCCCGGACAGCGCCGCCGGCTCCCCTGCCGTGCGCACCACCAGCGTCATCAAGGTTTCCGCCCAGGCCCACTGGGCCTGCGGCACATACACCTGCGGTCCCACCGGACGGTCCAGGCCCTGGTGCCGTACGTCGCCGACGACGCCCACGATGGTGCGCGGAGGGCCGTCTGGTCCGCCGAGGATCACGCGGTGTCCGATCGGCTCCTCACCCGCGAAGATCGTCTCGGCCGCCTCGCGGTTGATGACGGCGACGGCTTCGGCCTGCTGGCCGTCGCGCTCGTCGATCAGGCGGCCGCGCAGCAGTGGAATCTCCATCGTGGCGAAGTATCCTGGCATCACCACGAAGCGGTCGGCGGATGGCGCGTCCTCGGGATTGGCCGTGAGCCGCCCCGCGACGTGAAAACCGTACCCATCCACGCCGCCGCCGAGAGGCAACGTAGTGACCGCGGATGCGGAGGTCACGCCGGGCAGGGCGCGTATGCGCCGCAGGACGTCTTCGTAGAAGGCCACGGCCGTGGCAATCTGCCGTGGCGTTTCGCCCTCGTTGAAGCGCCGTCCACCGGCCCAGAGCCGCAAGGTGAGCACGCCATCGGGGTTGAATCCCGGCTCCACGGCCAGCAGTCGCGTCGCGCTCCGGACGAGCAGGCCGGCCCCCGCCAGCAGCACGGCGGCCATGGCCACATTGCCGGCGACGAGGACGGCGCGCGCGCGCCAGCCGGCTGCTCCGCCGGTTCGCCGACCCGCGCCTTTGAGCGCCTCCAGCGCGTCCTGCCGACCAAGTTGCCGCAGGGGCGCGAGGCCAAAGAGCACACCGCTGGCCATCGCCAGCACCACCGCCACGGCCACGGCGCGCTCGTCGACCGCAAGCGAGGCCAGACGCGGCAACTCTCGCGGTCCATACGTCGCCATCATCCGTACGGCGGCCCACGCGGGCAGCAGCCCCACGAGCGCGCCCGCGCCCGACAGCAGCACCGACTCGGTGAGCAGCTGCCGCACGAGCCGCCTGCGCGTCACCCCGAGCGCCGCGCGCACGGCCACTTCGCCCGACCGCTCGCTGGCGCGCAGCAGGAGCAGGCTGGCCACGTTGGCGCACGCCACCAACAGCAGGAGCGCCACGCCGGCCCACAACAGCAGCAGGGCGGGCCGCACCGGCCCCAGGAAGACGTCGCCCAGGGTCGTGACGCGCGCACCCGCGCCCGCGTAGTCCGACGGATGCTCTCGCTCGATGGCCTCGAACAGCCCGGTCAACTCCGCCTCGGCGGTCCTCGTTGATACTCCTGCCGCCAGGCGTCCGAGCACGGTGAGGTGTCGGCAGGTGCGGCACGCGAAGCTCGCCGCGGGGTCGTAGCCCAACGGAAACCACACGGCGGCGTCCTGGTAGAAACGGCTGGCCACGATGTCGTCGAATCCGCGTGGCATCACGCCGACGATCGTGAACGGCACGTCGCTGATGGTGACGGGATGCCCGATGACCGACGGATCGGCGCCGAACCGCCGGCGCCACAACCCGTCGCTCAGGATGACGACGCGTCGAGCCGCGCCCGGCTTGTCCTCGGCCTCCGTGAACGTGCGTCCCAGCATGGGCTGCACGCCGATCATCTCGAAGTACTCCCGCGAGACGCGCATCGCGTTCACGCGTTCCGGATCCTGCCCGCCGCCGCTGAACGTGGCCGTGGACTGCGTGGCCGCCACGAGGTGGCTGAAGCTGCGCGCGCGTGACTTCAGATCCACGAACGAGAGGTAGCCCAGGTTGCTCGGCTCCTCGCCGTGGCTCGTCTCGTTCACCGCCACGAGCCGATCGGCGTTGCGATAGTCGAGCGGCGCCAGCAGCACGCCGTCCACCACGGCGAACATCGCCACGTTCGCGCCGATGCCGACCGCCAGGGTGCCCACCGCGGTCAGCGCATGGGCGGGACGCGCCACCATCGTACGCACGGCAAAGCGCACATCCCGCCAGAGGATGTCGAGATGCTGCCCGGGCGCGGACGTGAGCACATCACCCATGGTGGCGAGCCAGAGAGCCACCAGCGCCCCGCGGCGGCCGCTGCGGCGCGCGTCCCGCGCCTCCGCGCGAAACGTGGCTTCGATCTCCCGGGCGTAGCCATCCCGGACCTCCTCGGGCAGCACGCGCAGCAGCCAGCGGAACAGCCGTTCCTGCATCAGATCGCTCCCAGCTTGGCGCGGGCCTGCGCCAGCGTGTCGGTCATGCGCCGCGCTTCGGCCATCGCGACGGCGCGACCGCGCTCCGTGATCCGGTAGTAGCGCCGCCGCTCGTCATCCAGGGCCGGGTCCGGCCGCTCCGCCGATTCCTGAATCAGCCCGTCGTCCACGAAGCGGCGGATGACGGCGTAGAGCGTACCGGCTCGCAGGCGCACCTTGCCATCCGTCCGTCGGGCAATTTCCTTGATCACCGCATACCCGTGCTTCTCGCCGTCGGCGAGGGCCACGAGCACCTGGAACATGGCCGGCGTGAGGGGCAGGTACGCGGACGGGTCGAATCGTGCCATGGTCTGCATACTATACCGACTACGGGTATAGGCGCCAGCGCCCATAATCTCCGCCATGACACGCCTCGCCTTCGGGGTGGCCGCCCTGGTCCTGGTTGCCGCCTGCACGGGCGGCCAGCCCAGCCCTGCCTACGATCTGGTCATCGCCAACGGCCGGGTCATGGACCCCGAGTCTCGCCTCGACGCCGTCCGCCACATTGGCGTCCAGGCGGGCACGGTGGCGGCTGTCTCGGAAACGCCGCTCCAGGGCACGCGCGTCATCGACGCGGCCCGCCATGTCGTGGCGCCGGGCTTCGTGGACCTGCACGAACACGGCCAGCAGGAAGAGTCCTGCCGAATGATGGTCCGCGACGGCGTGACCACGGCCTTCGAGCTCGAGGCGGGCACCGCGGACGTCGCCGGATGGTATGCCGCGCGCGAGGGCGGGCAGATCGTCAACTACGGCGTGTCGGTCGGACACATCCCCGCGCGCATGAAGGTGCTGGGCGACCCGGAGAAGGGTCTGCTGCCCGCAGGGGTCGGCGGCACCGGCACCGCAACCGATGCGCAAGTGGCCGAAATGGAGGCGATCCTCCGCAAGGGTCTCGCCGAGGGCGCCGTGGCCGTCGGCGCGGGCAGTGCCTACACGCCGGGAGCACCGATGGCGGAGATCGAGCGCATGTTCCGCGTGGCCGCCGAGGGCGGCGCGTCGGTCCATATTCATCTGCGGGGCGGACTCGAAGGGCTGCAGGAAACGATCGCCGCGGCCAGGGCGGCGGGCGCCGCGCTGCACGTCGTGCACGTCAACTCCGTGGCGGGCGACGAAATCGACGAGTGCCTCGCCGCCATCAAGGCCGCGCGCGATGCGGGACAGGACGTGACCACCGAGGCCTATCCGTACGGCGCCGGCATGACCGAGATCCAGTCCGCGCTCTTCGACGACTGGCAGACGTGGCCCGACGAGCGCTTCGCGCTGCATCAGCTCGTGTCCACGGGCGAGCGCCTCACGCGCGCCACGTTCGCGAAGGCCCGCGCCGCAGGCGGCACGGTCATCATCCACGGGCGCTCCGAGGCGCAAACGCGCGCGGCCATCGTCAGTCCGCTGTCGATGATCGCGAGCGACGGCTTCATCGAGAACGGGCGCGGGCATCCGCGCACCTCCGGCACGTTCGCCAAGGTGTTGGGCCGCTACGCGCGAGACGAGGGCGCCGTTCCGCTGATGGACGCGCTTCGCCGCATGACGCTGGAGCCGGCACGACGGCTCGAACGCCGGACGCCGGCCATGGCGAAGGGCCGAATCAAGGTCGGCGCCGACGCGGACCTCACGGTGTTCGACCCCGCGACGGTCCAGGACCGCGCGACCTACGAAGACGGCGCCATTCCGTCGGCGGGTATTCCCTTTGTCGTGATCGGCGGGCAGGTGATCGTCGACCGTGGGACGGTGACCTCGGCCCGGCCCGGCCGTGCGGTGCGCGCGCCCGTTCGATAACGACGCCCTGGCGCAGGCCTCCGGGTGTACGCTCGGGCCATGGAGCTCGACCCGACCTGGCTGCTGCTGTCGATGATCCCCAGTGGCGTGGGCTTCGTCCTGCTCGTCTACGGCCGGAAGCAGGCGCGATGGCCTCACGTCGTCGCGGGGCTCCTGCTCACCGTGTACCCCTACTTCACCAGCAGCCTCACCTCGTTGCTCGGCATCGGCGCCGTGATCGGGTTCGGCCTGTACTACGCGGTGCAGGCCGGCTGGTGATCCCGGGGTGAACGCGACGACGCATCGCGCGGAGCCCCATCCGCCCTTACGGCGCCAGCCGGTTGTACTTGCGCAGCACCTCGCGGAGGCGATCGTGCGGCAGACGTTCCACGCGGCGGTTGTCGGCGCCCGTCATCGTCTCGGCGGCGACGAGGGCGTTGATGATGGCCTCCTCGGTCGCCTGCACCGTGGCATCGAAGATGGGGCTGATCTCCTCGTTCGAGACCATCTGCACCGTGGCGAGGCCTTCCCCCGTGAAGGCATCGGGATTGGCCGTCGAGAAGGCGATGAAGATGTCGCCGGATCCGTTGCCGGATGTGCCGCCGGTGCGCCCCATGCCGATCGTCGCGCGACGCGCGAGCCGCTTCAGCTGGTGCGGCAGCAGCGGCGCGTCGGTGGCCACGACGATGATGATGGAGCCGAGATCGCCGCGCACGGGATCCTCGACAATGGCCGCCTGGGCCGGCTGAGGAATCTCGCGGCCCACGGGCACGCCGGCCACCATCAGCTGCGATCGCCGGCCGAAGTTCGCCTGTACGAGGACGCCCACGGTGTAGGACGCGTCCCCGCCCTTCACCACGCGCGAGGACGTGCCGATGCCGCCCTTGAAGCCGTAGCAGACCATCCCCGTCCCGCCCCCGACGTTCCCCTCGGGCACGGCGCCGCCCCGTGCGCCGTCCAGCGCCTCGAACGCGTGCCGCTCCTTCACGTGGAAGCCATTGATGTCGTTCAGCCCGCCGTCGTACGTCTCGGCGACGACCGGGAGCGACCACCAGTAGCCTGACGCATCAGGCGGCCCGCTCTTGATGCGCCACTGGATGACGGCGTCACGCACCACGCCCACGCTGTGCGTGTTGGTGATCATCACGGGGCCTTCGAGGAAGCCGGATTCCTCGATCCATGTGGTGCCCGTCATCTCGCCGTTCCCGTTCTGCGAGAACCAGCCGGCGAACGAGGGCCGGGCCATCGAGTCGCGCCCGCGCGGGAGGACGGCGGTGACACCGGTCCGCACGGGCCCCTGCCCCACGCGCAGCGCGCCTTCACCCGAGATGATCGTCGAGTGACCGACGGTGACGCCGGCAATGTCGGTGATGGCGTTGAGAGGGCCGGGGGTCCCGTCGAAGGGCACGCCCAGGTCGCGTGCGCGAGGCGCGCGCTGGGTGATCGCGGTGGATGAGAGCGTCAACGAGATCGCGGCGGTGACGGCCGCGACGACAGCGGCACGAGGGAGGTGGTGAACCATGGTGCGGCGAGTCTACCGCAGACGCACGCCAGCCAGGATCGCCGCGGACGGTCACCGCTCCGCGAAAAGCTCTTCCATCGGCAACGACCAGCCAGGGAGCAGCGGCGTCTCGAGCCGTGCGCCGGCCGACGCCTCGAGCGAGGCCACCTGCGGGAAGGAACCGTCCGCGGCGCGCCGGAACACGGTGACGCGTCGATCCCAGGGATCCACCAGCCAGTACTCGCGCGCGCCTCGCTCGTCGAAGAGGCGCCGCTTCACCAGCTCGTCGCGCATGCGGGTGCTCGGGGACAACACCTCGATCGCCAGCGCGGGCGGCCCCTGCAGGTTGGCCTTCGTCAGGATGCCCTGCTGGTCCGCTGCCACGAGCAGAAGGTCCGGCTCCAGGACGTCGTGGTCCGAGAGGACGACGTCCAGCGGCAGGAAGATCCGACCCAGGTGAGGCCGGCTCTCCAGGAAAGTCCCCATCGACAGGTGCAGGCGCCCCACCAGCTCCTGGTGCCGCACGTTCGGCGAGGGCGTCACGTAGTGCACTCCGTCGATGAGCTCGTGGCGCTTGCCGTCCTCCGGGATGCGCAGGAACTCCCGGGCCGTAAGCCGCCGCGCTGACACCGCGAAGCGCTCCATACCGGTGTCCTCCTGCATGCCCGCATCATACCGTCGTCCACGCCTCGGACGATGCGAGTGGCATGCCGGCCCGGATCCCCGCGGGTTTCAGACGGACCGGGTCGCTGGCGCCGCAGAAATCGCGTCGATCGCGCGTGCCGGCCGTGGCACAATCTGCGGCCTGCTGGAGGGCCCCATGAAGAACCGTCTCTGGATCGGATTCGCGATGGCGAGCGCGCTGGCGATGTGTGGCGTCATCGCCGGGCCGTCGGTGCTCGCACAGGCCGGCGCCACCGCCGTCCCGACGGCCCCGCGCAACCCGACCCGTGAGGAGGTCGTCCAGATGATGAAGGACATCTCCAACTGGGGTCGCTGGGGCAAGGACGACGAGATCGGCACCTTCAACCTGATCACACCCGCCGTGCGGAAGGCCGCGGTGGCCCTCGTGAAGGAAGGCATCTCCGTGTCGCTCGCGCACACGCTCGACAAGGAGGTCATGGCCGACAACCCCACGCCCTTCAAGCAGGAGTTCCTGATGGGGCCCGACGGGAGGATGCGCGCAGGCGCGGCCATGGACGTCATCTCGTCGACGTACCACGCGACCACGACGACCCACATGGACTCGCTCTGCCACTACATCTTCGAGGGGAAGACCTACAACGGCTGGGAGATCGAGAAGTACCACCAGGCCACGCCCACGCGCGAGGGTTTCGGCGAGGGGCCCGGGTGCATGAAGAACAGCATCCTCGGCGTCAAGGACGGCCTGCTGACGCGCGGCGTCCTCATCGACCTGCCATTGATGAAGGGCGTGAAGTGGCTCGAGCCAGGCACCCCTGTGACCATCGCGGATCTGGAGGCGTGGGAGAAGTTCGCGGGCATCCGGATCGGCACGGGCGATGCGCTGTTCCTGCGGACGGGCCGCTTCGCTCGCCGAGCCGCGCTCGGTCCCTGGCCCTCGGCACGCCAGTCGGCCGGGTTCCACGTCTCCGTGATGCCCTGGTTCAAGCAGCGCGACGTGGCGCTCATCAGCAGCGACTCGGTGCAGGACGTGCAGCCGTCGAACATCGAGGGCTTCCCGCGGCCCATCCACATGCTCTCGATCAACTCGCTGGGGATGCCGATGATCGACGTCGCAGACCTGGAGGAGGTCTCGCGGGTGGCGGCCCGGCTGAAGCGCTGGACGTTCATGCTGACGGTGACCGCGCTGCCCGCGCCTGGCGGGTCGGGATCGCCCGTCAACCCGACCGCGACGTTCTAGGGGCTTTGGCCTTGGGGATTGGGCCTTGGGGCCCTGAGCCGGCCCCGGGTGACGTCCACCCCGTGACGTCTCGCCGATCAGCGTCCGCACGCGGCGGTAGCCGGGACTAGCCGGGCACGCGCGCCCACACCGCATGGGCGGGTGGCGCGCTCAGGGTGCCGTCGAGCGCGGCCACCTCGGCCCGGAGCGCAGCTTCGAGGCTGTCGGCCTCGGCCGCCGCCGGCACGGGCACGCCGGAGGCAACCGCCAGCGGGAGCATGCTGCGCAGGCTCTCGACCGCGAACCGGAAGATGGGTGACGCCGGATCGCCCGTGGTGGGGACGTCCACCTCCTCCGACGGGTCCGGCAGTCCCGCGGCAAAGAAGCACTCCGCGAGCCGGGAGCCCATGTCGAGATGCGCTCCCGCGGCGCCGAGGATGCCCTGCCACGACTCGACGATGCGGTGATAGGTGGGCGAATGCGGCTGCGAGTGACGCCCGGGCTGGCACCACGCGTTGTCGGACTCCACGAAGGCCACGACGCCGCCCCGACGCACCCACTCCCGCGCCCGCGCCAGCACGGCCACGGGATCGCGCTGGTGCATCAGGACGAAGCGCCCGATGACGGCATCCACTGGCGCGTCGGGGGTCCAGTCCTCGATCTCGGCCACGACGAAGCGGGCGTGGGCGTGGCCCGCCTCGCGCGCGCGGGCCCGGGCCGCCGCGATGGCCTCCGTCGACCGATCCAGGCCGAGCACCGAGCCGGTCGGACCCACGACCTCGGCGGCCAGCAGGCTGACGTCTCCCCCGCCGCATCCGAGGTCCACCACGTGATTCCCCTCACCGATCCCGGCACGGCTCAGCAGCCGCCTCGTCACCGGGTCGTAGATGCGTGACTGGAGGGCGAGGCGCTCGATTTCGCGCGGCGCGTGCCCGCACACGTATCGGACAGGTGCGGGCGGGTGCGGGCAGGTGCGGACGGGTGCGGGCGGGTGCGGGCAGGTGCGGGCAGGTGCGGGCGGGTGCGGGCAGGTGCTGTCGGGTGCGGGCGGGTGCGGGCCGGTGCTGTCGGGTGCGGGCGGGTGCGGACGGCTGCCGTCAGGTGCCGTCAGGTGCGGATAGGTGCGGGCAGGTGCGGGCGGGTGCGGGCCGGTGCCGTCAGGTGCGGGCGGGTGCGGGCAGGTGCTGTCGGGTGCGGGCGGGTGCGGACGGCTGCCGCCAGGTGCGGCCGGGTGCGGATCGTCGCTCACAGCGCGAGCTCCCACGTCTCGAAGACGAGGTCCCTGCCGAAGCGATGCTCGGGGGCGCCGCGCGCGATCATCCGGTAGCCGGCGCGCTCGTAGGTGTGGCGGGCCGCATCCAGGATGCTGTTGGTCCAGAGCGTGATCCTGCGGTACCCGGCCTGGCGCGCGAACCGCGAGCACTCGTCCACCAGCCGCGCGCCGATGCCCAGGCCGCGCGCCGACGGCTCCACGATGAGCAGGCGCAGCTTGGCGACGGTCGCCGATTTCTTCACCAGGAAGACCGAACCCACCGGTCTGCCGTCGCGCTCGGCGATCCAGCACCGCTCGCGCGCCGGGTCGAAGTGCTCGACGAAGTGCTGCACGATGCCGGCCACGTGCGCCTCGAACGTCATGTCCCAGCCGTACTCGTTCGCGTAGACCAGGCCGTGCTGCGAGACCACCCAGCCCATGTCGCCCGGCTGGTGGGGACGCAGCAGGTAGGGTGCGCCGGCGCCCGCCGTGCCCGTGAGCACGCGCTCGATGGTCCCCATCGCCGCCAGCAGCTCGTCCTGCGCCTCGCGGGACAGGGGCGCGAGCAGCGCCGCCACTTCGGCGCGGGACCGCTCCTGGAGCGTGTCGAGGAGGCGGCGGCCCCGGGCGGTGAGCGACACGAGGCTCTTGCGCCCGTCGCCGGCGGCCGCCGTCCGCCGCACCAGGCCGGCGCGCGCGAGGCCCTTGAGCAGCCGGCTGAGATACGCGGGGTCGAGGCCGAGGTCGCGCGCCAGCTCCGCGGCCGCGGGCGGCGGGTCGCGATGGGCCTCGTAGAGCACGCGGACCTGCGAGAGATTCAGCGGGCTGTGGAGGTAGTCGTCCTGCAGCACGCCGATGCGCTGGGTGTAGAGGCGGTTGAACCGCCGGACGGCGTCGAGGCGGGGATCGGGCCGGGTGTGCGCTGGCATGGACGGCCTCCTGTGGTGGACCATGGTCCACCAACTAGTTGACCTTAGTCAACTATATCCAGCCGCGCCGCCGCTGGGCGCGACGCCGTCACCCTCGCCGGCTCCCCGGGTCTCCCGCCCGGTGCTCCAGGGCGACATCCACGGCCGTGGGCGACAGCACACGCACCAGATCCCCGGGCGCGAGCGCGACGAGGAACCCGCGCCGGCCGCCGTTGATGTAGATCCGCGGCAGGTCCAGGATGCTGCGCTCCACGAACACCGGCAGCGCCTTCCGCGTGCCGAACGGGGAGGTGCCGCCCACCTGGTAGCCGGTGTGCCGCTCCGCCACGGCGGGGTCGCACGGCTCCACCGTCTTCGCGCCAATCTGGCGGGCGAGGTTCTTCGTGGAGACCTCGCGGTCGCCGTGCATGAGGACGATGAGCGGCCGCCTGCGGTCGTCCTGCATCACCAGCGTCTTGATGACGCGGTGCTCGTCCACCCCCAGCTCGCGCGACGACACGCGCGTGCCGCCCCGCTCCTCGTACCGATAGGGGTGCTCGCTGAAGAGTATGCCGTGCTCGCGCAACTGACGGATGGCTGTGGTGGCAGGCGCCGTACCCATTGAGCGATTGTAGATTGGCGATTGGCGATTCATTGACGATTGGGTGATTGGTGATTGGGGCATTGGATTAGGCGATTGAGTGATTGCCGCATCGGACGATTCCTCGGCGCGACGGACGAATCGCTCAATCCCCCAATCACCAATCGCTCAACGAATGACCAATGCTGCAATCACCCAATCGTCAGTGAATCGCCAATCGCCCGTCGGCAATCATCAATGGACTCTGGCGCTCACTCGGCCCTCAGCAGGCGCGCGGGGTCCACTCGTCGCACCCTGCGTGCGGGCAGCAGCGAGGCGACAACAGCGACGGCGAGCAGCGTGCCGGCCACGCCGGCGTAGGTGAGCGGGTCGTCCTCCGTCACGCCCCAGATGAGGCCGCGGACGAGGCCCGAGGCACCCCAGGCCGCGACGACGCCGATGGCGAGCCCCGCCAGGGCCAGGGAGATGCCCGGCATCGACACGCTGCGCACCGCCTGCCCGACCGAGGAGCCCAGCGCCAGGCGGATGCCCATCTCCCGCGTCCGCTCGGCCACGGCGCCGGCAATCAGCCCGTGGATGCCCAGCGCCGAGAGGAGCAACGCCGCGGCGCCGAGCATCCCCACGAGCGTCATCAGGAGGCGCTGCCGCCCGAGCGCCGCGCCCCGGAGCCCGTCCACGCCGCGTACCGAGGCCAGGGGCAACGCAGGGTCCACCTCGGCCATCGCCGCGCGAAGCGCCCGCTCGCTCACCGCGCCGGCGACGGCTTCGCGCACGATCCACGCCGGCGAGAACCAGGCGTGATACACGCGCAGGCCCTCCGGCGGGAACTGCGCGAAGGGCACGTAGATGCCGGGCAGCGCGTCGATGGGACCGTAGCCGGCGAAGCCGCCCTGCTGGGGCACGTCGGCCACCACGCCGACGACCTGGCGGACGCGCCCGGCCATCCGCACCGGCTGGCCGAGGGGATCCTGTCCCTTGAAATGTCGCCGCGCGAAGGCCTCGTTGATGACGACGACCGGCGCCGCGTCCGGCGTATCGAATCGCTCGATGGCCCGCCCGCGCCGGACGGGGAGACGGAGCGTCTCGAAGTAGCCCGGCGTGACGTAGGTTGCCGTGGAGAACAGCGGCCCTCCCTCCGCCTGGCCCTCCGCGCCCACGCGCTCGGCGCCCATGTTCAGGATGCGCTCGTAGGGCAGGCCCAGCGACACCGCCGCCGACTCCACGCCCGGCACTTCACGAATGCGCCCGAGGCTCGCCTCGAACAGCCTCGCGACGCTCGCGTGATCGGCGTAGCGGGCGTCCTCGAGGGAGGCCGACGCGGCGACGAGCCCGCGCGGATCGAACCCGGCCGGCCGCGATTGCAGGTGCACGAACGTGCGGATCAGCAGCCCGGCGCCGACGAGCAGCACGACGCCAAGCGCCACCTCGCCAACCACCAGCAACCGCCGCGGCCAGCCGCCGGCGCCGCCGGCCACCGCGCGCGTGCCCGACGCGGAGAGTGCCCCTCGGATGTCCACGCGGGTCGCCTGCCATGCCGGCGCCAACCCGAACAGCACCGACGTCAACACCGAGATGCCCATCGTCACCAGCAGCGCGCGTCCGTCCAGGCCGACATCGCCCCATGGCGTGAGCAACAATCCGTCGGCCCTGGACTTCAACACGTCCAGGGCGAGGGCGCCGACCACGACACCTGCAAGCCCGCCCGCCACGGCGATCACGAGGCTCTCGACCAGGAGCTGTCGCACGATGGTGCGCCGGCTGCCGCCGATGGCCAGCCGCGTGGCGATCTCGCGGGACCGCGAGCCGGCCCGCGCCAGCATGAGCCCGGCGAGGTTGACACACGCCACGAGCAGCACCAGCCCGACGGCGCTCCAGAGGAGCAGCAGCGGCCGCCGCACGGCGCTTGCCATGGCATCCTGCAGCGGCTGCACGCCGTGCCGGAACGTGATCCCGCTCGATGCCGGGGGCGGGCGCACTGCCGCGTCGGCCGCGGCCGCGATCTCAGCCGAGGCCTGGGCCCACGTGGCACGGTCGCGAAGGCGCAGCACGATCGCGAAGTTCTCCCCCGCGCCTTCCCCGGTGCGGGCGGCGCGCACCGGCGTCCAGAGATCGGCCCCGGCCGACGTGCGGAACGACGGCGGCATGATGCCCACCACCGTGTGCGGCTCGCCCTTCAGGAGAATCGTCCCGCCGACGGCGGCGGGGTCGCCTCCGAGCGCCGAGCGCCAGAGTCGATCGCTCAGGACCGCGGCGGCCGGTCCGCCGGGCCGGTCCTCGTCGGCCACGAACTCGCGCCCGAGGGCGGGACCGACGCCCAGGACGCGGAAGAACCCGGCGCTCACGCGCTCTGGTCTGACCGCCGCGGCGCGATCACCGGTCACGAGGCTGACCTGCGCGGAGAGGCCGGACCGCACCGCGGCGTCGACGGATGGCACCTGGTCCCGCACGGCCTCCCACACCGCGCCGGTATGGCTGACGTCCTGCGTGACCATTGCGCCCCCGCGAAACACCTCGCGGGACACCACGGCAAGCCGTTCCGGCTGGGGGTACGGGAGCGGCTTCAGCAGCACCGCATCGACGAGCGAGAACACCGCGGTGTTGGCGCCAATCGCCAGCGCCAGCGTCACGATGGCCGTGAGAGCGAACCCGGGATTCTTGCCGAGGAGCCGTACTGCGAGACGGATGTCGTTCATATGAATGCCCGATGTCCCCTCACTCCGAGCGCAGCGCCACGAGCGGGTTCACGCGCGCCGCGCGCAGCGCCGGCAGCAGGCTGGCCGCGGCGGCCACCCCCATCAGCCCGACAATGACCGCAGCATAGGTCCATGGATCGGTCGGCGTGACGTCGTACAGCACCGACGCCATCAGCCGCGTCAGCCCCACGGCGCCGGCAAGACCCGCCGCGAGGCCCAGCGCCGTGAGCGTGAGGCCCTGCACGAGCACCATCCGGACCACCTGCGCGCGGTCGGCGCCAATGGCGAGGCGGATGCCGATCTCGTGTGTCCGCCGGGCGACGAGATACGCCAGCACGCCGTAGAGGCCCACGGCCGCGAGGACCAGCGCGATGCTGGCAAACGTCCCCAGCAGGAAGCCGGTCAACCGCGGCGTGGCCAGCGCGGCCGCCACCACTTCGCGCATCGGCCTCACGTTCGCCACGGGCACCGTGGGGTCGAGTGCGCGCACCTCCCCGCGCACGGGGCCGGCCAGCGTTATGGGATCCCCGCCGGCGCGCACCACCACGAAGGCATTCCGAATGAGATTGCCACCTGTGACCAGGTGCCACTGGCTGTGCGGGATGTAGAACTTCTCCTTCACCAGCCCCGTGACGCCGTTGTGCCGCTCGTCGGCGACGATGCCGACCACCACGACCCAGGGGTTCCGCACGCTCCCCAGGCGGATGCGTCCGCCCACGGCATGGCCGTCCCTGAAGTACTGGCGCGCCAGCGTCTCGTTGACCACGGCTACCAGCTGCGACTCGCTGGTGTCGGTGGACGCGAACCATCGGCCCCGGATCAGGCGCGTGCCCATGGCTTCGAATGCGCCGTCCGACACGATCTGCCAGTCGCCCTTGGCGCCCGCCCCCGGGCGTTCCTCGTAGCCTTCGACGTCCAGCCCCCAGTCGCCAATCGTGGTCGCCAGCGGCAGCACCCGGACGACGCCGGCCGCCTCGACGCCGGGGAGCGCGCGCACGCGCGCCAGCAGGTCGCGATAGAACCCGACCACGCGTTCCGGCGTGTCGTAGCGCGCCGCCGGCACGGACAGGCGCATCGTCAGGACCTGGTCCGGGTTGAACCCCAGATCGATGCGGCCGAGCGCGGAGAGGCTGCGCACCATCAGGCCCGCGCCGACGACGAGGACGACGGCCAGGGCGACTTCGGCGACGACCAGTGCGCCGCGCAGCCGCTGGCGCGCGCCGCCGACCGTCGCCTGCTGGCTGCCCTCGCGAAGGGCATCCACCAGGTTGATCCCGAGGGCTCTCAGCGCCGGCAGCAACCCGAACACCAGCGTCGTGAGCACGCCCACCGTCAGCGTGAATGCCATCACCGCGATGTCGATGGCGACCGGCGCCAGCGGCGGCAGGCTCGTGGGATCCAGCGCGATCAGCGTCCGCAGCCCCGCCGCGGCCACGGCCATCCCGAGCAGGGCACCGCACACGGCCAGCAGCAGGCTCTCGGTGATCATCTGCCGCACGAGGCGCGAGGGCGCCGCGCCGACGGCCGTGCGGAGTGCCAGTTCCCGCACGCGCGCATCGCCGCGCACCAGCAGCAGGCTTGCGACGTTCGCGCAGGCAATGAGCAGCAGGAAGGTCACCGCGCCCACCAGGATCCACAGCGCGGGGCGAACGCTTCCCCGGATCTCCTCGTCCAGCGGCACCGCGAAGGCGGTGAAGCGCATCGCCTCGGGATAGAGGCCCTCCTCGGTCCAGCGGCGGGTGAGCGCGCGCAGTTCCTCGGTGGCAGTGGCCGCCGTCTGTCCCGGCGCCAGCAGGGCCGCACCGTAGTAGCCGTGGCTGCCGCGCTCGAGATCGGCCATGTCGAACTGGATGGCCCGCCAGAGCTCGGTCGGCTCGGCCGCGTCCTCGGTGAAGTCGGTCGGGAGCCGGAAGCCCTCCGGCATCACGCCCACGACCTCGTGCGGCACGTCGTTCAGCAGCACCTTTCGGCCGACGACGCCGGGGTCGCCGCCGTAGCGCGCCTGCCAGAGGCGATACCCCAGCACGACGACGGGTGGCCCGCCGGGCACGTCCTCCTCGGGGCGAATCGTGCGGCCGAGCAGGGGTGTCGCGCCCAGGACATCGAAGGCGTTCGCGGTCACCTCGCCGATGCCGACGCGAACGGGATCGCCGTCGCCCGTCAGATTCTCCTGCCCGGTGTCCCACACCGCCACGGCCGCCAGCGTCCGCGCCTGGGCGCGGTAGTCCATCGCCTCCTGGTTCGAGAGCCACGTCTTGTCGAAGCCGACCCAGCGGCTCCAGATGAGCACCCGGCGGTCCGGCTCGGCGTACGGGAGCGGCGCCAGGAGCACGGCGCGCACGACGCTGAAGATGGCCGACGTGGCGCCGATCCCGAGCGCCAGCGTGACAAGAGCGGCCGCCGTGAAGCCCGGGCTGCGTCGAAGCCCGCGAATCCCGGTGCGAAGGTCCTGCAGCAGGGCGTCCATACGTCGCTTAGACGGGACGCCCACCCTCAGGGTTGGGAGCGGTCACCGGCATCGCTCCAATCGCCCAATCGCTCCATGAATCGTCAATCACCCATCACCAATCATCCATGGACAGACTGCTATCATCAGCCATGCCCTCGGCCACCGCACCCGCACTCTCCAGCCTCGTCCGATCGCAGCTCTCGTCTCCTTCCCCCATCCGCCAGATCATGAAGATGGCCGAGCGCCAGAACATCGTCGCCATGGGCCTGAACCCGGACGACGTGATTTCGTTCGGCGGCGGCTGGGTGAACCACGAGGCGCCGGAGGAGTTCCGTCAGGCCTATGTCGAGGTGGCCAGCGACCCGGCGCTCTTCCACAAGAGCGGCGGCTACACCGCCACGCTCGGCGACATGGAATGCCGCGAGCAGATCGCGCAGTTCGAGGCGGCGCTCTTCGGGGTCCCGCGCCTGGGCGCGGAGCACGTCGCCCTCGGCATGGGCAGCACGCAGCTGACGCACGACCTGTTCCGGACGCTCGTGGATCCCGGCGACACGGTGATGCTGCTGGACCCGACCTACGCCAACTACGAAGGCCAGCTCGCCTTCGCCACGCCCGGCGCGAATATCGTCCGGCTGCGCGTCGTCGATCCGGCGACGTGGACGTACCTGCCCGAGGCGGATGCCGAGGGAACGGCGCGCGAGTTCCGCCAGCTCTTCGACCAGCACAAGCCAAGGCTCGTGCTCTTCGGCGCGCCGGACAACCCTACGAGCCAGATCGTGCCGCAGGCACTGGCCGAAGCGATGCTCGAGCGGACGCGCGACGCGGGCGCATGGCTGGCCATCGACTTCGCCTACAAGTGCCAGTACTTCGCGCCCCATCCCGCGTACTACACGTGGTCGCCGGCGGACCACCCGAATCTCATCGGCATCCACTCCAACTCGAAGTGGGCGCGCGGGCTCGGGCGGCGGCTGGGCTGGATTGAAGCGGCACCAGACGTCATCGACGCCATCGAGCGCGTGCAGCAGTGCAGCATCCTCTGTCCGGACACGCTGGAGCAGATGACGATGGCGCGGTACCTGAAGCGTGCCATCCCGAGCGGCTCGCTGCAGCGCTACGTGGACCACGCCAACGCGCTCTACAAGAAGGCGGCACAAGTGACCATCGACGCCGTGGACCGGCACCTGCGGCGCCCGCGTCTCGTGCCCGCGGGCGGACTCTACACCGTGGTGGACGTGGGCCGCGATGCCGAGGCTTTCGTGCCCGAGGCACTGAAGGCGACGGGCGTCCTGGTGGTCCCGGGCCGCGGCTTCGGGCCGTCACTCACCAATGGCGTGCGTATCTCCTTCGGGCCGTTGGTGCACGACCTCGCCCGCATCGAGGAAGGGCTCGCGAGGCTCGGCCGGGTGCTGTGAGCCCTCGCGCGTCCATTGGCGATTGCCGATTGGTGATTGAGCGATTCATCGGGTGATTGACGATTGGGGCATTGGGGCATTTGGATTGGGTGATTGGGTGATTGGGTGATTGGGTGATTGGGGCATTCGGCGATTCGTTGCTGTCCCGCTACCGCGCCGTCGCCGACGGTCGGGCCTGGAATGCCGCAATCGATCAATCGGTCAATCGCTCAATCCGAATGCTCGATGCTTCAATCGCCAATCACCCAATGAATCGCTCAATCGTCAATCGGCAATCGCTCAATGGACGGCGGTGCTCGGAAAGTCGGGCCGCGCGAGCACCCGGCGAGCCTGCCAGAGGTGCCGCCGGTCGTGCGCGGGAATGACGAGGAGCACCGTGGAAGCCCGCATCCACACCCATTTGAAGAACGGGTTGGGCACGCGGACCCGGTTCGGGTCGAGGCCCGCGCACAGGCGCACCAGCTCGCGGTAGCGAGTGTGGCTGTTGACGAAGGCGGCCAGGGCGTCGGCGACCGGCATGTCGGAGGCGGGCGCCACGCGCGCCGCCGGGACCTTGAAGCGGCGCGTCACGGGCGGCTCCATCGACTCGACGAACTTGCGCCCGAGCCACGTTGGCGCCAGCGACTCGAAGGAGGCCGTCGCGCCGTCGGCCGCCCGCCGCACGCGCGGGAGGACGGCCTCGACGTAGAACCCGTTCATGCGCGCCAGGTGATCCAGGCACTGCGCGATGCTCCACGCCGTGCCACCGTCCGGCTGCCAATTCGCCTGGCGGTCGTCGAGCCCCCGCGCCAACCCCCGCGCGTCCTCCTCGGCGGCGTCGACCTGGTCGATCAGTGATTGCAGTTCAGCTGGGAGCATCGGGTCAGCTTACTCTGGGAACCGTGGGCCGGGCACCTTGCACCCCTGCACCCGTGCACCCGTGCATCCCGTACTCACTCACCCCCGATCGTAAGCAATCCCCACGAAGTTCGGATCCTGCTCCGGCCTGAGGAGCATCCACGTGAACATGAAGCGGATGGCCATGCGGCCCTCCACGCGCTGCACCTCGATGGGCTGCCGGTGCTTCACGTGCCAGTCGTAGAGCTCTGTGAAGACGTTGTAGCCGATCTCGCAGTAGTCGGGGTACTTCATGTTCGAGCGCAGGAACAGCTCGAACGCCCGCCGAATCGGGACGATGGCGCCGATGGCCAGGGAGTTCTGCCGGAGCGTGAGGTCGACCGCCTCGCGCACCTCCTGCAGCTCGCGCAGGATGCCCCGGAGGGCTTCGGCGCTGATCGCCTCCGCCGACTGCGCCGAGGCGGCTGCCACGCCGCCACCCCCTCCGCCCGCCGCTTCCGCCGCAGTCGACGTGGACAGCACCCCCATCACGCCCGCCGTGACCACCTCTCGTCGCGTGACCATCACCTGCCTCCCCTCGCGTCACCTGTTCGCACCCGCCCGCACCCGCTCGCACCTGTTCGCACCTGCCCGCACCCGTTCGCACCCGCCCGCACCCGTTCGCACCTGCCCGCACCCGTTCGCACCCGCCCGCACCTGTCCGCACCCGCCCGCACCCGGATCCACGCCTGTCGGCCCTGCGTCCAACCAGCGGGTCCATGATGTCCAGACGGCCTTTCCTTCAGACGTCCCTGGCGCTCGTGGCGGCCGCCATGGCCGCGTCAGGCGCCATCGTCTGGAAGCTATCCGTCGTGACGCCTGTTTCCACGCCCGCGGCTGCGTCGTTCTACGATCTCACGGCCCGCGACGGCCAGGGCCACGTCACGGCCCTCTCCGCCTACAGCGGCCACGTTGCGCTGGTCGTGAACGTCGCCAGCGAATGCGGTCTGGCCGTCCAGTACCCCGGCCTCGACGCCCTCTACCATAGCTACAAGGACCGCGGCTTCGTCATCCTGGCCTTCCCCAGCGACGACTTCTGGCAGGAGCCGAACGACGATGCGGGGATCCAGCAGGTGTGCGATGCCCGCGGCGTGACCTTCCCCGTGTTCGGCAAGGGGCATGTCCGCGGACAGGACCAGTCGGCCGTCTACGAATTCCTCGCCTCCACGGGCGAAGCCCCGGCGTGGAACTTCGCGAAGTACCTTGTCGGCCGCAATGGGCGCGTGCGCGCCTTCTTCGGCAGTCTCGTGTCCCCGGACGATTCCCAGCTCATCAGTGCGATCGAGGTCGCGCTCCGCGAGTCCACTTCCATCGACGCCGGCCGCGAATAGGCGGGGTGCTGGCATGTTTCCGCCCATAGAATGACGCCATGCCTCCGTTCACTTCCGTTCTCTGCGCCCTGGACTTCTCCGATCTCGCTCCGCGCGTCCTGAAGCACGCTGCCGGCATCGCCGGCGCCTGCGGCGCGCGCCTCACCGTGCTCGCGGCCGTCGGCGGTGACACGCACGCCGCCGAGGCCACGCTCAAGGGCCTGCTGGGCGACGCCCTTCCGGCGGACGCCGGCTACCTCGGCGAACCGCGCGTCCGTGTGGTGCGCATCACGCAGGGACAGCCTGCTGATGCCATCCTCGAGATGGCGCGTGAGGGCACGGACCTCATCGTGACCGGCACCCACGGCAAGTCGGGCGTGTCGCGCTGGCTGCTCGGCTCGACCAGTGCTATGGTCCTCGAGCTCACGAAGACGCCGACGCTCCTCGTGCCTCCCGGCAACGGCGACATCGTCACGCTGACGGCGAGCGAGGTGAAGCTGCACCCCGGCACCGTGCTCGTCCCCGTGGATCTCACCGAGCACAACCAGGCCCAGCTCGAGCTGGGCAGTCAGATGGCCGCCCTGGCACGGCAGCCGCTCGTCGTCATGACGGTGACCGGCGGTGGAGCCAGCGACACAGACGCGGAGCAGTCGCTCAGGAAGCGTGTCGCCGGCCTCGGCCCCGCGCCGGCGGATCGCGTGCTGGTCAGGCGGGGCGCGTCGGTCGCCGAGGAGATCGACCACGTGGCGGTGGCCGAGCACTCCGGGCTCGTGGTGATGGGTCTGCGCGAGCCTGGCCACGGCGTTCCGGGCGAAATTGCCTCGGCCGTGCTCAAGACGAAGGACGCCATCGTGCTGGCGGTACCGTCGAGAACGTAGAAGGGCGAGGCTCCGTGAGGTGAGAAGCGAAGGCACGGAGAAGGGACGAACGGAGGGATAGTCTCACTTTTCACTTTTCACTTCTCACTTCTCACTTCTCACTTCCTTCCTCCCCCAACCACCCCGGCGTCGTCGCCGTCTGATACCGGTTGAGGCCGCCCCATGCTCACCGACCTTCGGTACGCGCTGCGCACCTTCGTCCACGCCCCGGCGTTCACCTTCGTCGTCGTGCTCACCCTCGGGCTCGGCATCGGCGCCAACACGGCCATCTTCTCGCTGATGGACCAGCTCATGCTCCGGCTGCTGCCCGTGGAGCGGCCGGAAGAACTGGTGCAACTGGACGGCCCGGGGGCCTTCAGCGGCCGGACGGTGAACGACCGCACGTTCTCGTACCCGATGTATCAGGATCTGCGCGACCGCAACGACGTGTTCGCCGGCCTCGTGGCGCGGGCGCCCGCAGCAGCCACGCTGGTGCAGAACGGCCAGGCCGAGCGCGTCAGCGTGGAGATGGTCTCCGGCAACACGTTCGAGGTCCTGGGCGCCCGTCCTGCCCTCGGCCGTCCCCTCTCGCCGGAGGACGATCGGGTGAGAGCGGGGCATCCCGTGATGATGCTGAGCCACACGTACTGGATGCGTCGCTTCGCCGGCAGTCCCCAGGTGCTCGGCCAGGTACTGACGATCAACACCACGCCGATGACCGTGATTGGCGTCGCACCCGCGGGCTTTGCGGGCGTCGTCGCGCTCAGCAGCCCGGACGTGTTCGTGCCGCTGACGATGAAGGCGCAGATCACGCCCACCTGGGACGGCCTCGACGACCGTCAGACGCGGTTCGTGAACATCGTCGGCCGGTTGGAGCCGGGGCTCGAGCTCGAGGCGGCGCGCGCGCGGCTCGACGTGCTCTACAAGCAGATCAACGCGCACGACCTGGAGACCGTACCCGGCTTCGCTCGCGGCAGCGCACTCTTCAAGGAA
>JBFWQE010000041.1:0-38767 GCA_050249615.1 Vicinamibacterales bacterium | reverse complement strand
TGGCGCAAAGAACGCATAGGCCGCAGAGGCGCATAGGCCGCAGATGGCGCAGAGAACGCAGATGGCCGCCGAGACCGCAGGCGCTGCAGATGACGCAGATGATCTAGCGGAGGGAATGATCGGGGGCGCCGAGCGCGGACTTGCATGCCCGACCATCCGTGCGGTCTGTCGGGTCTGGCCCGTCTGCCTTGTCCACGCCAACTACGCGATCTGCGCCATCTGCGTCATCTGCGCCATCTGCGTCATCTGCGTCATCTGCGTTCGTCATCTGCGTTCGTCATCTGCGTCGGTCACCGGCGCAACACCTCTTCGTACACCGCGTGGATCCGCGTCACCGACTCGGCCCAGGAGAACTGGCGTGCCCGGGTGAGTCCCCTGACGATCATTCGCTGGCGCAGGGCTTCGTCGGTGAGGATCTTGACGATGCCCTCCGCGAGGGCCTCGACGTTGTACGGGTCCACGAGCAGCGCGGCATCGCCCGCCACCTCGGGCAGCGACGACACGTTCGAGGTTACCACCGGTGTTCCGCACGCCATGGCTTCGAGCGGCGGCAGGCCGAAGCCCTCGTACAGGGACGGGAACACGAACGCGGACGCCAGGCGGTAGAACGACGCGAGGGTCTCGTGCGGCTGGAAGCCGAGGAAGCGCACGTGCTTGTCGAGCTTGTGGCGGTGGACGCTCTGACGCAGCGACGGGTACTTCGACACCTCGTCGCCGATGACCACCAGCTTCAACCCCTCGGGGCCCCGCGGCCGCGCGCGGCCGAACGCGTCGATGAGCCGATCCAGGTTCTTGTGCGGCCGGATGTTGCCCACGTAGAGCACGAACGGGTGATCCAGCTGGTAGCGCTGGCGCACGCGGTCGGTGGTGGCCTCGGGTGGCGCCGTGAGGAACCGCTCGTCGATGGCGTTGTGGATCACCTCGACCTTCTCGTGCGGCACGTTGAAGAAATGGAGGATGTCGCGCTTCGACGCCTCGGACACGGTCAGGATGCGAGCCGCCTGGTGCGTGGCCGTCCACATCGACGTGCGCGCGTACGCGTGCGCCAGCCGGTTGGGCAGGTACTCCGGGAACATCAGGTGGATGCAGTCGTGGATGGTGACGACCGACCGGCAACGCGTTGCGGGGGGCAGGACGTAGTGTGGCTCGTGCACCAGGTCCACGTGCTCACGCCAGAGCCGCCAGGGGACCCGGATCTGCTCGGCGGCCGAATAGGTGCCCGCCGTCTCCGGCACGAGCCGGAACCGCGGTCCCAGCGACCGGGCCAGGTCGAGGTCCCCGGGCCGGCACAGGATGACGTAGTCGTTCTCGCGGTCCAACCGATCCAGCTGGACGAGGATGTTGCGGATGTACGTGCCGATGCCGAAGTCGCGCAGCTTGCGCGCGTCGATGGCCACCCTAGACATGGGCTGCCTTTCCCGTCAGCCGCAGGTAGAGGCGCAGCGGGGCCACCCAGCGCGGAAGGTGCTTCTCGTAGTAGGCGAGATGGCTCTGCCGGCGCAGTCGCTCGGTCTCGGGATTGCGTGACGCCGATCGGCCGCGCAGGTGCGTCACCTCGGCGGCGGGGACGAACAGCACGCGACGGCCGCGTGCGCGCACGGACGTGCAGAGATCCACGTCCTCCGTGTACATGAAGAATCGCTCGTCGAGCCCGCCGACGGCCTCGAGATCGCTCCGCCGAACCAGCAGGCACGCGCCGCTCACCCATGCCCGGTCGCCCGCCTCCCGGCTCCGGCGCTCCACATGGCGCGCCACGGGGCCGACGCCCCGGTGGTACAGCATCATCATCAGCTTCTGCTTCACCTCGCCCCAGGGGCTGATCGCCGGTCCGAACGACAACTCGGCGGCGCCCGTTCCATCCACCAGGCGCGGTCCTGCCACCGCCGCGTCGGCGTTCTGTTCGAGCGCGTGCACCAGGGCCCGGATGGCGCCGGGCGGCACGATGGTGTCGGGGTTCAGCAGCAGGACGTACTCGCTGGCGGTGGCGGCAATGCCCAGGTTGTTGGCGCGCGCGAAGCCGAGGTTGCCGCCCGCGTCGATTACCCGCGCTGCCGGCCAGCGCTCGCGCACGAGCGCCGGCGTGCCGTCGGTGGACTGGTTGTCGACGACCACGACCTCCGCTTCGTACGGCGCCGTCCGGCCGACCACCGAATCGAGGCACTCGCCGATTTCCGCGCGCGAGTTGTACGTCACGACGACGATGGCCAGGGTGGGGGAATCAGCGGGCACCAGCGGCTTCCTCGAGGGCGGCCAGGGTGGCGGCCGCCGTTCGTGACCAATCGTAGCGCGAGAGGATGGCGGGCCGCTGCGCCAGCACCGCCGCGCGCGCCTCCGGGTGGCCGAGCAACTCGATGAGGACGCGGCCGAGGTCCTCGCGCGTGCCTGGGCCCAGTGCCACGTATCGGGCCGCGTCGCCGTAGATCTCGCGCGCCACCTCCGTGTCCAGCACCACCGGCGCGGCACCGGCCACCAGCGCCTCGATGGGCGTCAGCCCGAAGCCCTCGTACTCCGACAGGAACGCGAACACCGACGCGCGGGCGTACAGGTCCTGCAGGGTGGCCTCGTCCACATACGACCGGAACCGCACGCGCGATCGCACGTCAGGGGGGCGGCGGTCGAGCCCGTGCTCGAGACGCGCGTGCGGTGGCAACCGGTTCTCGCCGACGATCTCCAGCCGCGCGTCGGGGAGGGCCGGGGCGACGGCCTCCGCGAAGGCATCGACGAGCAGGTCCACGTGGCGCCGCTCGAAGATGGACCCGACGTAAAGGACCATCGGCTCCCGCGCCCGGCCCATGTCGGCCGCGGGCCTGGCACGCGTGCCGAGGTAGACGACCCTCACACGCCCCTCGGGCTGGGCCAGCCGCGTCGTGATCTCCCGCTTCGAGAACTCCGACATCGTCAGGATGATGCGCGCCCGGCGCGCGCTCCACGTGGTGATGACGCGGCGCCGCAGCCCTTCGCGCGCGGAGAACCACTCCGGATGCGCCACGAACGAGACATCGTGGATGGTCAGGGCGACGGGGCAGGGCGCTGTCAGGGGCGCCGTGTAGCCCGGCGCGAACAGCAGATCTGGACGATCCGCGGCCAGCGCCCGCGCCAGCGTCCACTGCTCCCACGCGGTGCCGCCGTCTCCCGGCAGCACGCGGACGCGTCCGGCAAACGCCTGCGGCACGCGCGGTGCCGACGGGGCGTAGAGCATCCAGTCATGGCGGCGGGCATCGGGCGACACGCCCCACTCGGTGAGGATCTCGTGGAGGTAGCGGCCCACGCCGGTGCTCCTCCCGCACAGCTCCCGGGCGTCGACGGCCACCTTCACGCGTGGGCCTCCGCGGCAACGGCATACGCGGCGCGCACCCTCGTGGCGCAGGTGTCCCAGCTGAACGAGGCGGCACGCGCCAGCCCGCGCGCCGACGCCTCGCGAGCGGCGTCCGCATCCAGCAGCCGCGCCATGGCACCGGCAAAGCCGTCCACGTCGGCGGGATCGACCGGTGTCGCTGCGTCGCCCGCCACCTCGGGCAGCGATCCGCCGGAGGAAACGACCACCGGCACGCCGCTGGCCATGGCCTCGAGGACCGGGAGCCCGAAGCCCTCGTCGAGCGACGGCAGCACCAGCATGTGCGCGCCGGCGAACAAGGCCTGCCGCTCCGCCTCGCTCACGTAGCCGGCCAGGCGCACGTGACCCGCCAGGGGCGGCCGCGCGGCGCGCTCCTGCCAGGCCGCCGCGCCCGGCGGCAGGCCACCGGCCAGGATCAGCGGCGGCGCCCCTGGCAGGTGGGCGCGCAGCCGCGCGTAGGCATCGAGCAGTACCCCGACGTTCTTCCGCGGCTCGAGCGTGCCGACGAACAGGATGTGTGCCGGCGCCTGCCCGGCCCGGGCGGTCCGGACCGCTTCGGCCCAGGGGGGCGCCCCCGGCGGGCACAGGTGGATGCGCGCCGGCGGCACCCCGAGCGTGCGTTCGACGTCGGCTGCGGTATAGGCGGAGGACACGACGATGGCCGGCGCCGCCGAGGCATGGCGGCGGACGAGGCCTGGAAAGTCGCGGCGCATCTCGGCCGACATTCTCTCCGGGTGCCGCAGGAAGTGCAGGTCGTGGATCGTCAGGATCGAGGCGGCCCGACGGGCCGGGATGGCCACGGGTGTGGCCGCATGGACGATGTCGGCGGGCCCGGCCAGCCATTCGATCGGCGGCCAGCCCAGGCGATTCCAGCACCAGGTGAGCGGCCGGGTGGGGACCCGGCAATCGACCATGCGCACGCGGGGCAACTCGTCGGCCACCGACGGCGGGGGGCGATCCTTCCACGACGCTGTGAAGAGCGCCACCTCGTCTGCCGCGGCGGGCCCGCCAGGCCGCGTCAGCGCGCGGACCAGCTCGTGCACGTACTCCCCGACACCGGTCCGCTGCCGGAGGGCCGGACGGTAATCGACGAGGATGCGCACGCCGGAGGAGGGTACCACAGAAGCGACAAGTCCTTGCGTGTCAGTATGTTGACAGTATTCAAGGGGCGGTGGTAGGCTCGTCGTTTTGGCGCGCCCGATCGGGGGTGGGCCTGCGGAGAGGGCGGAACTCGCATGAAGATCGCAGTCGTCGGCACCGGCTATGTCGGTTTGGTGGTGGGCGCGTGCCTCGCGGAGTCGGGCAACGACGTCATCTGTGTGGACAAGGATGAGGCGAAGGTGCGGCTGCTGCGCCGCGGCCACGTCCCCATCTACGAGCCGGGCCTGGAGGAAATCGTCCACCGGAACAAGGACGAGGGGCGGCTCACGTTCACGACCCAGCTGGGCAAGGCCGTCAAGGCGTCGCAGATCATCTTCATCGCCGTGGGCACACCCCAGGGGGAGGACGGCTCGGCCGACCTGCAGCACGTGCTGGGCGTGGCGCGCGACGTCGCGAAGGCCATGGACGGTTACCGCGTCATCGTCAACAAGAGCACTGTGCCGGTGGGGACCGCCGAGCGCGTCCGCGAGATCATCCGGCGCGAGACGACACATCCCTTCAGCGTGGTGAGCAATCCCGAGTTCCTGAAGCAGGGGGCGGCGGTCGAGGACTTCATGAAGCCCGACCGCGTGGTGATTGGCGCCGAGGACCCGCGCGGGCGCGACCTCATGGTCGCGCTGCACAAGCCCTTCACGCGCACGGGTGCGCCCATCATGGTGATGGACTGCGCCAGCGCCGAGCTGGCGAAGTACGCGTCGAATGCCCTGCTGGCGACCAAGATCTCGTTCATGAACGAGATCGCCAACGTGTGTGACGCCTTTGGCGCCGACGTGGACAAGGTGCGACAGGCGGTGGGGGCCGACAAGCGCATCGGCACGTCGTTCCTCTTCCCCGGCGTGGGCTACGGCGGCAGCTGCTTCCCGAAGGACGTGAAGGCGCTGGTGCGCTTCTCGTCCGACAAGAAGTACGACTTCAAGATCCTGAAGGCCGTCGAGGCGGTCAACGAGGCGCAGAAGCGGCTCCTGGTCAGGAAGATCGAGCAGCACTACGGCGGCGCGCTGAAGGGCAAGACCATCGCGGTGTGGGGGCTCGCCTTCAAGCCGAAGACCGACGACATGCGCGAGGCGCCGGCAGTGCCCATCATCAATGCCCTGCTCGAAAAAGGGGCGAAGGTGCAGGCGTACGATCCCGAGGCGATGAAGGTGGCGAAGGGCATCTTCGGGTCTCGGATCACCTACGCGTCGAAGAACTACGACGCGCTGAAGGGCGCGGACGCGCTGGCGGTGGTCACCGAGTGGCACGAGTTCCGCGAGCCCGACTTCGCGCGGATGCGGAAGCTGCTGCGCGAGCCGGTGGTCTTCGACGGCCGCAACATCTACGATACCGAGCAGATGAAGGCCCAGGGCTTCACCTACTATTCGATCGGGAGGTAGCGGTGGCGCGCGTCCTGGTGTCTGGCGGCGCGGGGTACATCGGCAGCCACGCGGTCCGGGCGCTGGCGGAGGCGGGGCACGGTATCGTCGTCCTCGACAACCTGTCGGCGGGGCACGCGGCCGCCGTGCCGAAGGGCGTGCCGCTGGTGGTCGGCGACATGCACGACACGGCGCTGGTGGCCCGGGCCCTCACGGAGCACGGCATCGACGCGGTGATGCACTTCGCCGCGTGGCTGGATGTCGGGGCCTCGGTGGGGAACCCCCTCGGCTACTACTACAACAACGTGACCGGCACGCTGTCCGTGCTGGACGCGATGCGCCAGGCGGGCGTGACGCAGTTCGTGTTCTCGTCCACCTGCGCCACCTATGGCGAGCCTTCGCGGGTGCCGATGGACGAGACGCTCGAGCAGCGCCCGATCAACGCCTACGGTGAGACGAAGCTGGCCATCGAGCGCGCGCTGCCCCACGTGGAGCGCGCGCACGGCATCCGGTGGGTGGCCCTGCGCTATTTCAACGCGGCCGGGGCGCATCCGGACGCCACGACCGGCGAGGATCACAGCCCGGAGATCCACCTCATCCCCCGCGCCATCCAGGCCGCGACCGGCGGCCCGCCGCTCAAGGTATTCGGCGAGGACTACCCGACGGCGGACGGCACGTGCCTGCGCGATTACATCCACGTCTGCGACCTCGCGGACGCGCACGTCCGGGCCCTGGCGGCGCTCGCCGGCGGCGCGCCCTCTGCGGCCTACAACGTGGGCACCGGCTCGCCGCATTCGGTGCGGGCGGTCATCGAGGCGGTGAGCCGCGCGGTGGGGGAGCCCGTGCGCTGGGAGCCCGCGCCGCGGCGGCCCGGGGATCCGGCGGCGCTCTACGCCTCCAGCCTCAGGATTCAGCAGGCGCTCGGCTGGCGGCCGCGCTACGCCGATCTCGACACCATCGTGCAGCACGCGTGGCGATGGCACGCGTCTCACCCCCGGGGGTACGAGGACGCCGTCCCGCAGAACGCCTGATGGACGCCTTCCTGCGGCTGCTTCGATACGCGCGCCCCCATGCCGGGCTCATCGCCGGCGCGGTGGCCGCGATGGTCGTCTACGGCGCCGCATCGGCCGCGCTCGCGTGGCTCATCAAGCCCATCGTGGACGAGGTGCTGCCCGCTCAGGACCGCCTCGGCTTCGTGGTCTCGGCGCTGCTCATTGCGTACTTCCTGAAGGGGCTGGGGGGCTATTTCTCCAGCTATCTCATGGACGACATCGGCCAGCGCGTGGTGCTGGCCATCCGCAACCAGCTGTTCCGGCACCTGCTGGACCAGTCGGCCGCCTTCTTCGCGCGCCGCACGACGGGGCAGCTGCTCTCGCGCATCAACAATGACGTCAGCCAGGTGCAGCGGGCCGTCGCGGAGACGGTGGGCGACCTGGCCCGCGAATCGCTGGCGCTGGTCGGGTACGCCGGGCTGCTGTTCTACTACGACGCGAAGCTGGCGCTGGTCTGCATGACCGCCGCGCCGCTGGTCGTGTACCCGCTGGTGCGGCTGGGCAAGCGCGTGCGCACGGTCACGCGCTGGAGCCAGGAGGCGCAGGAGCACATGTCGCACGTGGCCGGCGAGGCCTTCGCCGGCCACCGCATCGTCAAGGCCTTCGGGGCGGAGGACCGGGAGGCGCGCAAGTTCGAGGGCGCCGCGCGCTCGCTGTACCGATCGAACATGAAGGTGACGCGCGTGCTGTCCATCCTGCCGCCGCTCATGGAGCTGCTGGGCGGGGTGGCCATCGCCGGCGCGCTCTGGTACGGCACGCGGGAAATCGCGAGCGGGCGGCTGACCGCGGGCGAGTTCACGCTGTTCGTCGCGGCCCTGCTGATGATGTACGGGCCGGTCAAGAAGCTGAGCCGCGTGAACGCCAACCTCCAGCAGGCCGTGGCGGCCTCGGAACGCATCTTCGAGCTGCTGGACATCCACACCGAGGTGCGCGAGCGGCCCGACGCGGAGCCGCTGCCGCCGTTCCGCCACGCCATCGAGTTCGAGGGCGTCGGCTTCGGCTACGAGGACGGCCATGGGCGGAACACGCTGCGGGGCGTCAGCGTCACGGTGCGGGCCGGCCAGATGGTCGCGATCGTGGGGCGGAGCGGGGCAGGCAAGACCACGCTGGTGAACCTGCTGCCCCGTTTCTACGACGTCACCGAGGGGCGGATCCGCATCGACGGGCGGGACATCCGCGACGTGACGCTCGCGTCGCTGCGCGCCCAGATCGGGATCGTCACGCAGGAGACGGTGCTCTTCGACGATTCGATCGCCGCCAACATCGCGTTTGGCGCGCCGGCCGCCACCCGCGCGGAGGTCGAGGCCGCCGCGCGGGCCGCGCACGCGCACGACTTCATCACGGCGCTCCCGGACGGCTACGACACGACGATTGGCGAGCGCGGGCAGCGCCTGTCGGGCGGCCAGCGGCAGCGCCTCGCCATCGCGCGCGCCCTGCTCCGGAACTCGCCCATCCTCATCCTCGACGAGGCGACCTCGGCCCTCGACACCGAGTCCGAGCGGCTCGTGCAGGACGCCCTGGCGACGCTGCTGATGAACCGCACGTCGTTCGTCATCGCACACCGGCTCTCGACGGTGCGCCGCGCCGACGCCATCATCGTCCTCGAGCGCGGCCGCATCGTCGAGATGGGCCGCCACGACGAGCTGGTCGGCCGCCCGGGCGGCGCCTACGCCCGCCTGCACCAGCTGGAGCTCGTCGACGACCGCTCCGTGACCGCGCCTTCGACCTCGAGCCCCCACCCATGATCAAGAGCATGACCGGTTTTGCCTCGCTGACGCGCGACGACGAGATGGCCGCCGTCGGCGTCACCATCCGTGCCGTCAACCACCGCTTCCTCGACCTGCAGCTGCGGCTCCCGCCCGCCGTGGCCGATCTCGAGCCGCGGCTGCGCGCGCTGGTCCAGAAGCGCCTCGCACGCGGCCGCGTGGAGGTGAGCGTCTCGCTGCAGGTGCGCCAGGCCCCGGTGCCGGACGTGCAGCTGAACGCCCCGTTCGTGCAGGCGCTCTCCGCGGCGCTGTCGCAGGCGCGTGCCGAGGGCCTTGTGGAGGGCGGGCTCGCGGCCGGCGACCTGCTGCGAATGCCCCAGGCGCTGGCCATCCGCGAGCGCCTCGCGGATGGCGGGCACACGCCCGAGGGGCTGGCCGCGCTGGTCGAGACGCTCGTGGACGAGGCGCTCGAGCAGCTCGACCGCATGCGCACGCACGAGGGCGATCACCTGCGAAGCGACCTGGCCGCGCGGAAGGACCTGCTGGGCACGTTCGTGGACAACGTGGTGAAAGCGGCACACACTGGTCGCGTGGACCTCGAGACCCGCCTGCTCGAGCGCGCGCGCGAGCTGGCATCGGCGCTGCCCATCGACCAGGCCGCGCTGTCGCAGGAAGTGGTGCGCGTGGCGCAGCGATCCGACATCACGGAGGAGGTGACGCGCTTTCGGGGGCACCTGGACCACTGGGACGCTCTCACCGACGGCCCGGAGCCGTGCGGCCGGAAGCTGGACTTCCTGTTGCAGGAGATGAACCGCGAGGTGAACACCATCGGATCGAAGGCCGACGGCCTGCAGGTCTCCGAGCTGGTGATCCTCGCGAAGGCCGAGCTCGAGCGCATGCGGGAACAGGTCCAGAATGTCGAGTAGGACGCGCGGGCTCCTGTTCATCGTGTCGGCCCCATCCGGGGCCGGGAAGACGACGCTCGCCGAGCACCTCGTGCAGATCCTGCCGAACCTGCGGATGTCGCGATCCTACACGTCGCGGGCGGCGCGGCCCGGCGAGCGCGACGGCATCGACTACCACTTCGTCACCCGCGCGCAGTTCCAGGAGATGATCGCGGCCGACGAGTTCCTGGAGTGGGCCGACGTGTTCGGCAACTTCTACGGCACGTCGGCGGCCGACACCGAGCGCCTGGTGGCGGGCGGACAGGACGTGGTCCTCACGATCGACGTGCAGGGCGCCAGGCAGGTGAAGCAGCACGGCGTGGACCACACGTCGATCTTCGTGCTGCCGCCGTCCTTCGAGGCGCTCGAGCGCCGGCTGCGCGGCCGGAGCAAGGACTCCGAGGAGCAGATGCAGCGCCGCCTCTCCGCCGCGCGGGCCGAGGCGGCCAGCTTCGTCGACTACGACTACGTGGTGGTCAACGACCAGCTCGAGCCCACCGTCGTGCGCCTGCAGGAAATCATCGCCGCCGAGCGTTCCCGCACCCACCGGATGCGCGGGATCGCCGAAGAGATCATCAAGACCTTTCGCCCGTAGAATGTAGGCGTATGTCCCTCATCGCCCTCGGCGTCACCGGCGGCATCGGCGCCTACAAGGCCGTCGAGATCGCGCGCGGCCTGCAGAAGCAGGGGCACGACGTGGTCGCCGTCATGACCGACGCGGCCCGGCGCTTCGTCACGCCCCTGACGTTCGAGGCCATCACCCGGCGCGAGGTCGTCACGGACCTGTGGACGCCGGGCACCAACGCCGACATCGAGCACATCGCCCTCGCGTCGCAGATCGACCTGCTGCTCGTGGCGCCGTGCACCGCCAACACGCTGGGGAAGTTCGCGCAGGGCCTGGCGGACGACTTCCTCTCGTCGCTCTACCTGGCCACCACGGCGCCGGTGGTGCTGGCGCCGGCGATGAACACGAACATGTTCGCGCATCCCGCCGTGGCCGCGAACCTGCAGGCGCTGCAGGCCCGGGGCGTGCGCATCGTCGAGCCGGGGTCCGGATACCTCGCGTGCGGGTGGATTGGAAAGGGCCGCCTGGCCGAGCCGGAGGCCGTGGTGGCCTTCGTGCAGCAGGTCCTCGCGCCGGCGCCATCCGCCCTGCGGGGCCGTACCGTGCTCGTGACCGCCGGACCGACCTACGAGAACATCGACCCGGTCCGCTACATCGGCAATCGTTCCAGCGGCCGCATGGGGTTTGCGCTGGCGGCCGAAGCCGCGCGCCGCGGGTCCCGGGTGACGCTCGTGGCGGGTCCCACCACCGTCGCGCCGCCCGCCGGCGTGGAGGTGGTGCGCGTGCGCAGCGCGGCCGAGATGCACGCGGCCGTGATGGCGCGCGCGGCCGAACACGACGTCGTCATCATGGCGGCCGCCGTGGCCGACTACACGCTGGATCAGGCGCCGCAGAAGATTGCCAAGTCGGAGGGGCCGCTGGTGCTGACGCTCTCGCGGACGCGCGACATCCTGGCGGATGTGGGCGCCCTGCCGTCGCGCGCCGACGGGCGGCCCGTGCTGGTGGGCTTTGCCGCCGAAACGCACGACGTGGTCGCGCACGCGCGTGAGAAGCTCACGCGCAAGCGCGCCGACCTGATCGTGGCCAACGACGTGGCGCGCGTCGACGCCGGCTTCGAAGTGGAGACCAACGCGGTGACCCTCGTGTCTGCCGACACCGCGGAAGAGGTGGGCCTGCAGTCGAAGGAGAGTGTGGCCGCGCGCATCCTGGATCGGGTGGAGCCGCTCCTCTCGAAATGGCCCGCTCCCGCGCCGGCCCGGTAGCCCGATGTCCAACGACCTGGCTGAACACCTGAAGTATTTTTCCGAGATCGGCGTGAGCGGCGTGAGCCGGGATCCGGCGTGGCGGAGGCGAACCGACCCGGCTTCAGCCGGTTCCGCCGGCGACGAGGCCCCCGCGTCGCCCGAGGCGCTCGCCGTGGAGTCGCTCCTCGCCCCGAGGGTGGCGGAGACGGGCCCTCGCGGCGACGTGAAGGCCGACGTGCTGCTGGCCGAGCTCAAGGCCGAGATCGGCCCGGCGTGCATGCGCTGCAAGCTCAGCGGGCTGGGCCGGCGGCAGGTGGTCTTCGGCGTCGGCCACCCGCGCGCGCGGCTCATGTTCGTCGGCGAGGCGCCGGGCGAGGACGAAGACAAGCAGGGCGAGCCGTTCGTGGGCCGCGCCGGGCAGCTGCTGACGAAGATCATCGAGGCCATCAGCCTGACGCGCGAGCAGGTCTACATCGCCAACGTCATCAAGTGCCGCCCGCCCGGCAACCGCAACCCGGAGCCCGACGAAGTCGCGGCGTGCGAGCCCTTCCTGTTCCGCCAGATCGACGCCGTGCAGCCGCGCGTCATCGTCGCCCTGGGCAAGTTTGCGGCGCAGTGCCTGCTGCGGACCGCGGATCCCATCACGCGGCTGCGAGGGAAGGAGTTCGACTACCGCGGCGCGACGCTCATCCCGACGTTCCACCCCGCGTACCTGCTTCGCAACCCGCCCGCCAAGCGCGAGGTGTGGGAGGACATGAAGAAGGTCCGCGCCATCCTGCAGGCCGACAGCCGGCCCTGACCCGTGCCCGACCGGCTTGTCTCCGTCGCGGTGCCGGTGGCCGCGCTCGGCCTGCTCACCTATCGCGTCCCGGCGGGCCTGGACGTGCCGCCGGCAGGGGCGCGTGTCGTGGTGCCGCTGGGGCCGCGCCGGATGACGGGGGTCGTGCTGGGCGAGGGGACAGCGCTCGATCCGTCCATCGAGCTGCGCGACCTCCTGCAGGTCCTGGACGACGAGGCGTTCGTGCCCGCCGACGTGGTGGGTCTCACCTCCTGGGTGTCGGACTACTACCTGGCGGGCCCGGGCGCGGCGCTGTCGGCCGCGCTGCCGCCGCACGGTCTCAGCGCGCGCGTGGACGCGTTCAAGACGGTGCGCGTGGCCGCCATCACGGCCCAGGGGCTGGACGTGCTCGCCCGCACGGCCGGGCCGCGATGCGCTGGCGGCGACGAGGATCGCGACCTGCCGCGGCTGGGCGCGCGGCAGCGCGAGGCGCTGCACCTGCTGGCCGGGCGGCCTGACGGGATGCCCACGCCGGATCTCGCCGACCGCGGCGTCCCGTCATCGGCGCTGACGCGTCTTCGCACGCTGGGGCTGATCGCCCTTCGCACCGACACGGTGGAGCGCGACCCCTTCGTGGACGAGCGTCACGCGTCCAGCGCGGCCTCGGAGGCGCGGCCGCCGCGGGCGCTCACGGGGGAGCAGCAGGCGGCTTTCGAGGCACTGGCGCCGCTGGCCGATGCGCGGCGGTTCCACGCGGCGCTCGTGCACGGCGTCACCGGCAGCGGCAAGACCGAGCTCTACCTGCGGCTGGCCGAGCGTGTCCGCGCGCAGGGGCGCGGGGTGCTGGTGCTGGTGCCCGAGATCGCGCTCACGCCGCAGGTGGCGGCGATCTTCCGCGGACGCTTCGGCTCGCACGTTGCCATCCAGCACAGCGGGCTCTCCGACGGCGAGCGGCACGACCAGTGGCACCGCATCCGTCGCGGGGAGGTGGACGTGGTCGTCGGCACGCGCTCGGCGGTCTTCGCCCCGCTGGCCCGGCCCGGCCTGATCGTCGTGGACGAGGAGCACGACACTTCCTACAAGCAGGAAGAGACGCCCCGCTACAACGGGCGCGACGTGGCCGTCATGCGCGGCAAGCTCGTCGGCTCGCTGGTGGTGCTCGGCTCGGCGACGCCGTCGATGGAGTCGTACGCCAACGCGCGTGCCGGGCGATACGCGCTGGTCACGCTCGACCGCCGCATCCTGGATCGGCCGCTGGCGAGCGTGCGCGTGGTGAACATGCGGGAGGAGATGGCGGAGACGACGCCCGACGTCGTGCTCAGCCGGGCCCTGGTGGACGCCCTCAGCCGGCGCCTCGAGGTGGGCGAGCAGGCCGTGATCCTGTTGAACCGGCGCGGGTTCGCGACGGCGATGTTCTGCCGGCAGTGCGGCCACACGCTGGAATGCCCGAATTGCAGCGTGTCGTTGACGGTGCACCGGCGGAGAGGGGAGGCATCCCGGGTCCATACGGGCCTTGCGCCGGCCGCGACGCCCGACCGCCGCGGCTGGCGCGCGCGCTGCCACTACTGCAACTACCTGCGCGGCGTACCCGCAGCCTGCCCGCAGTGCGCGGCGCCGTACATGGAGCACGTCGGATTCGGCACCGAGCGGGTGGAGGCCGACGTGCACGCGCACTTCCCGGCCGCCCGCGTCGCGCGCGTGGACCGCGACACGGTGCGCCGCCGGGGGAGCCTCGTCGACGTCCTGGCGCGCTTCGCCCGCCGCGAGCTGGACGTGCTCGTCGGCACGCAGATGATCGCCAAGGGGCACGACTTCCCCCACGTGACACTTGTCGGCGTCATCTCGGCGGATGTCGGGCTCGGGCTCGCGGACTTCCGCGCCGCGGAGCGCACGTTCCAGCTGCTCACGCAGGTGGCGGGCCGCGCCGGCCGCGGCGAGGTGGCGGGCGAGGCGATCGTGCAGACGCTGTTCCCCACGCACTACAGCATCCGCCTCGCCTGCACGCAGGACTACCGGGCCTTCTTCGACAAGGAAACGGCGTTCCGACACGCGATGCGCTACCCGCCGCACATCGCCATGGTCAACGTCGTGGTGCGGGGACGGTCGTTCGAGCAGGCGATGAGCGATGCGGGCGAGCTGGTGGAGCGGCTGCGCGCGGCGGGCACGAGGGGGTTCGTCATCCTCGGCCCGGCCCCGGCGCCGCTCGCCAGGCTCCGCGGCGAGCACCGCGCGCAGTTCTTCCTGAAGGGGACCAGTCGCGCATCGATGCGCGCGCCGCTGCGCGCCGCCCTCGCTGCCGTGCCCTCAATCGCGCGCCGCACCTCCGTGGACGTCGATCCGGTATCCATGCTGTAGCGGCGGGCGGGTGTGGGTTGCTCATTGACGATTGCTGATTGACGATCGGGTGATTCATCGGGCGATTGGCGATTGGGCATTTGCGCATTGGATTGGGGGATTGCGCGATTCGGGCATTGAACCAATCACCAATCACCCAATGCCCCAATCCAATGCCCAATGCCCCAATCGCCAATCGCCCAATGAATCGCTCAATCCTCAATCACCAATCACTCAATGGACACGCCTCTCAGCCCCCGCCCGTCACGAACGGCTCGATGGGCGCCGGCGTGAAGCACACGACCAGCATGAACAGCGCGAAGAGCGCCAGCCACAGCCGCGTGCGGTCGAGCGGCGTGTCGTCGTCCAGCGTCGGCGGGTGGCGCGGCCCGACGACGACGAGCATCAGCAGGATCATCACGGTCCAGGCAATCCAGCTGGGTGAGAACGACGCCAGGCCGACGGCGACGAGGACCATGGCGAGGGTGACCCAGATGGAGCGCCGCCCCAGCACGGCATAGCTGATGTGACCGCCGTCGAGCTGCGCGACGGGAAACAGGTTGAGCGCCGTGGCCAGCAGCCCGAACCACGAGGCGAAGGCCATCGGGTGCATGTTGATGGAGTACCCGTCGGGCACGTCGCCGAAAATCAGCCAGGCCGCGAATCGGAAGAGCAGCGGCTCGCCGAGTGAAACCAGGTCGCTCTGGTCCACGGGCAACGCCACGACCTCGGACAGGGCCAGTCCCGCGAGCAGCGCCGGGACCGCGACCACGAACCCCGCTATCGGGCCCGCGATCCCGATGTCGAAGAGCGCCACCTTCGAGGGGATGCGCGATCGGATGCGGATGAACGCACCGAGCGTGCCGGTCAGGGGCAGGGGCGCGGGCAGGAAGTAGGGGCGCGTCGCGTCCACACCCCAGCGCAGGCACGCCACGTAGTGGCCCATCTCGTGGCAGCCGAGAATGCCCAGCACCGTGAGGCTGTACCAGAGCCCGTTCAGGTAGAACGATGGCTGCGAGAAAAGCCCCGCCAGCCAGTCGCGGCTCTCCTGCCCGCCCATGGCCGGCAGGTCCTGGAAGGCCTGCTCGAAACTCAGGTAGTGGCAGCCTCCCACGAGCGTCGTGGAGGCAAAGGTGAGCACGAGCAGCAGCACGTGCACCCAGATCCGATCCCGGGGGCGTGGCGGCGGGGGCGGGAGGGCACGCTCGGCGAACAGGTCGTCGAAATCGGCGCGTGCCGGAAATACAGGAAAGGGAGCCCGATCGAATCCGGGCTCCTGCGGGTGGGACACAGGAGGTTACCCGATGTTCTGCAACTCTTTGCCGGGCTTGAAACGAATGGTGCGGCCGGGAGGGATGCGCACTTCCTTGCCCGTACGGGGGTTCCTGCCGATGCCGCGCTTTCGGGGCTTCACCTGAAACACGCCAAAGCCCCGCAGCTCAATACGTTCCCCGCGCTGCATCGAGTGGCGCATGGCTTCGAACACCGCATCGACGGCCAACTCCGCCTTGACCTTGGTAATCTCGGCGACCTTCGACACTTCGTTGACGATGTCCACCTTGATCATGCCCTCGTGCGCTCCTCGATCCGCGTAAGTATCGTAATCCGTGGCACTTACGCCTGTCAAACCGCAAGTCCTTCTGTACCTGTAAGATCGGAGGACTCCCGTGGCCGAGCGCCGAATCCCTGCCGTCGTCTTCGTGGGCCGACCCAATGTCGGTAAGTCCACGCTTTTCAACAGGTTAACAGGGACGCGCCGGGCCATTGTCGCCCCTGTGCCCGGTACCACGCGCGACGTGATCACGCACCCGGCGACCTGGCAGGACCGCGCCGTGATGCTGACCGACACCGGGGGGCTGTTTGGCGCCAGCCAGGATCCGCTCCATGCGCTGGTCGTCGAGCGTGGCCAGCGGGCCCTCGCCGACGCCGACCTCATCGTGATGGTGGCCGACGGCCGCGAGGGCCTCGTCCCGGGCGACGAGGACGTGGCCAGGGCGGTCCGCGCGACGGGCGTGCTCGTGATTCTGGCCATCAACAAGATGGACGACCGTCGCGCCCGCGACGGCGCGCTCGAACTCTACCGGCTGGGGTTCGATCCCGTGGTCGAGGTCAGCGCCGAGCACGGCATGGGCGTGGCCGAGCTGATGGACGCCGTGCTGGCCCGGCTGCCCAACGCCCCGCGCGTGGCGGCCGATGAGCCCGCTGCCACGGAAACCGCCGTCGCCATCGTCGGCCGCCCGAACGCGGGCAAGTCGTCCCTGGTGAACCGGTTGCTGCAGGAGGAGCGGATGATCGTGTCCGAGGTCCCGGGCACGACGCGCGACTCGGTGGATTCGCTGCTCACCTGGCATCGCCGGCAGTTCCGGATCGTGGACACGGCCGGGATTCGGCGCCCGGGGCGCGTGGCGCGATCGGGACAGGTCGAGACGCTCAGCGTGATGCTAGCGAAGCGTGCGATCGAGCGGGCCGACATCGTGGTGCTGGTGATCGACGCTGCCGAGGGGCCCACCGACCAGGACGGCGCCATCGCGGGTGCCGCGGTGGAGGCCGGCCGCGGCGTGATCATCGTCGCGAACAAGTGGGACCTGATGAAGGTGCACGGGCAGGAGGGCGCCAGGGTCTTCGACGAGAACCTCCGGTTCCAGCTGAAGTTCCTGGACTTCGCGCCCATCCTCCACATCTCGGCGCTGACGGGCGAGCGCACGGGCAAGCTGCTGGAAACCATCGACAAGGTTTCGGCCGCGCGCCACATCCGTGTGCCGACCGGCGAGCTGAACCGGTTCATCGAGGCCATCACGACGGCCCATCCGCCCGTGAGCCCGGGGAACCGGAACGTCCGGGTGCTCTACGCCGCGCAGACGGGGGTGGCCCCCCCTTCGTTCGTGCTGTTCACGAACGTGGCCACGAAGTTCCACTTTTCCTACCAGCGCTTCCTCGAGAACCGCTTGCGTGAGGAGTATGGCTTCTTCGGCACGCCCATCCGCATCTCGGTGCGCCGGCGCGCGGAACGGAAGGGGAGGGAGAGGGCATAAGTTCGGAGGTTCTCAGGTTCTCGGGTTCTCAGGTTCTCGGGTTCTCAGGTTCTCGGGTTCTCTCAGGTTCGCAGGTTCTGGGGTTCGGGGTTCCCCGGTCGCCGCATGACTGGGCCGCGAACCCGTGCACTCCGAACCTCCGAACCGGAGAATCTCCGAACCCGAGAACTTCCGAACCCGAGAACTTCCGAACCCGAGAACCTCCGAACCCGAGAACCCGAGAACCCGAGAACCTGAGAACCTGAGAACCCGAGAACCCGAGAACCCGAGAACCCGAGAACCTCGTTCCGGTTATACTGTCGTGCGGGATACGTCTGGAGATGGCAACACCCAAGCGGGAGCTTTTCAAGGCCGTTGAGGTGTGCGAGGTCGCCGAGGTGCAGCCTTACGTGCTGCGGTCCTGGGAGGCGGAGTTTCCGCAGCTGGGACAGGCGCCCTCGAACGGTGGGCCGCGCGTCTATCGGCGCGAAGATCTCGAGATGGTCTTGCGCATCAAGTCGCTGGTGTTCGGCGAGGGCCTGACGCTGGCGGGGGCGCGACGGCGGCTGGAGGAGTCGGACGATGGCTCGGAGCGTCCGACGATCCTGGTGGAGGAAGTGCTGGGCGAGCGGGCGCGCGAACGCGTGCGCGCGGTGCGCGATGGGCTGCAGGGCATCCTGCAGATGCTCTCGACCGAACACACCCAGCCAGAGTTGGTGCTTGCCGCGCCGGCCGCTTCGGCCAAGCGCGGCGGCAAGGGCGCCCGGCGACGAAGCGCGTGAACACGCGCCGGCGGGAGGCCCACCGCACGGAGCACTTGCTTTTCGGGATGTAGCGCAGCCTGGCTAGCGCGCCTGCTTGGGGTGCAGGAGGTCCCGGGTTCGAATCCCGGCATCCCGACCATGTCATGAAACGCCGCGGGGCTTCAGGCCCCGCGGCCTTCGGACCCTACAGATGAACAAGAACGGAATCGTGGCGGTCGTTGTCGTCATCACTGCGGTCGTGCTGGTGGGGCTCTGGGTGATGCGCAGCGGCCAGAACCGCCCCGGGGGGCGCCGGTTCGATTGCTCCGCGCCGCCATCCGCTCCCGCCAACCTCACCTACTCGAAAGACGGCGAAATGGTCACCGGGACCTGGACGGCGCCCGCGGGCGAGAACCCGCCGACGACCTATGTCATCGAGGTGGGCAGCCAGGCTGGCCTGAACAACCAGGGCACCTACGTGGTTCCTGCCACGCAGACCAGCTTTGGCCGGCCCACGCCGGCGGGCACCTATTTCGTCCGCGTCTACTCGCGCAACGCCTGCGGGACGAGCCCGGCCTCGAACGAGGTCAGCTTCTCGGTCCCCTAGGCCTGGTTCACGCCGGCTCCCGTCCGGCCTCGGGTCATGCGTCGGCTCACTGTCTTTTGCGTGCTCGTGACGGCCGCGGCCATTGGCGTCGCGACGCTGCAGGCGCCGGGGGCCGTGACGGCCGCCTACGGCACGCGTGTCTATCCGGCGCTTCAGTCCGTCATCACGCCGCTCTCCAATCGCACTCGCATCCCGCTGTTCGACGTTCTGATGCTCGGGATGGGCGTCGCCCTGGTGACGGCCACCATCCTGGCCGCGCGCCGCGCCTGGAAGCGCCGCCGGTTCGCGCCCCTGTTGCGCGTGGCCCTCGTCGCCCTGGCCGTCGCGTCGCTTGGCTACCTCTGGTTCCTCGCGGCCTGGGGACAGAACTACCGGCGGCCCGGCGTCGAGGTCTCCCTCGACGGCTTCCGCCCGGACCGCGTGACGCCCGCCGCGGTGCGGGCGCTGGCGGAACGCGCCGTCGAGGAGGCCAATCGCCTGCACACGCCAGCGCACGCGCAGGGGTTCCCGGACATCGACGCCGTGCCTGCCGACCTGGCCACGGCGCTGCACCGGGTGGAGCGCCGGCTGGGCCGGCCGACGCCCACGGTCTTCGCCACGCCCAAGCAGCCGTTGACGGCGCCCTACATGCGCGCGGTCGGCGTCAGCGGCATGCTGGCGCCGCTGTTCCTCGAGACCTACCTCAATCCGGACCTGACCGGCCCGGAGCGGCCATACGTGCTGGCGCACGAGTGGGCGCACCTGTCGGGATTCGCTCCTGAGGAGGACGCGAGCTTCGTGGGCGTCCTGGCCGCGCTCGACGCGGATGTGGCCTCGCAGTACAGCGCGTGGCTGTTCCTGGTGCTCGAGACCGCGCGGCAGTTGCAGCGGGTGACGCGGGACCTGGTGCTCGCCGGGCTGGCGGATGGCCCACGGCAGGATCTGGAGGCCATCGAGTTCCGCCAGCGCAGCCGCGTGCCATGGCTGGATCGCGCCAGCTGGATCGCCTACGACCGTGCCATCAAGTCGCAAGGGGCCGAGACCGGAGTGGCAGGCTACGGGCGCGTGGTGCAGCTGCTGCTCGGCAGCGGCGTGCTCGAACGGAAGCAGGCGGGGTGGTGACGCGAACGCGGCTGGTCGATCCCGAACGGCCCGATCCCGACGCGATTGCGGAAGCGGCGGAAGTGATCCGTCGTGGGGGGCTGGTGGCCTTCCCGACGGAAACCGTGTACGGCCTCGGCGCCAATGCGCTGGATGCCGACGCCGTCCGCCGCCTCTTCGAGGCCAAGGGGCGCCCATCCACCGATCCGCTCATCGTCCATATCGCGCACGTGGGGCAACTGGGGCAGGTGGCCTCCCATGTGCCAGCGGAAGCACGGAGGCTGGCGCTGGCCTTCTGGGCAGGACCGCTGACCCTGATCGTGCCGAAGAAACCGAGCATCCCTGATGTGGTGACGGCCGGGCTGCCGTCGGTGGCCGTGCGCGTGCCCGCCCACCGCGTGGCCCGGGCGCTGATGGAAACGGCAGGCGTGCCCGTGGCGGCGCCGAGCGCCAATCGTTTCTCGCGGCCAAGTCCCACGCGCGCGGCGCACGTGCTCGAGGACCTCGATGGGCGGATTGACCTCGTGCTGGACGGCGGGCCGACGCCGATTGGCGTCGAGTCCACGATCGTGGACTGCACCATCTCGCCGCCCGTGCTGCGGCGACCGGGCGGGGTCACGCGCGAGCAGCTGCTGGCGCTCGTGCCCGGCCTGGTGGTGGAATCACGCGCGGGCGAAGCGGAGACCGCGCAGCCGGCCCCGGGGCAACTGCTCCGGCACTACGCCCCCCGCGCGCGGATGACGCTCTATGAAGGGGCGCCGGAGGCCGTGGTCGAGCGCGTGGGCCTCGACGTGCGCCAGCTGGCGGGGCAGGGGAGCCGTGTCGGCATCCTGGCGCCCGAGGAGGACGTGATGGCGCTGGCGCCCCGCATCGCGGCCCTCGCCTCGAGCGGACGCGTGATGACCCGCGCGTTCGGGCCGCGGCGCGACCTGGTGGTGGCAGCGCGCGGCCTGTTCGACGCGATGCGCGCGCTCGACGCCGAGGGACCGGACGTGATGCTCGCGATTGGCGTGGGCGCCGAGGCCATCGGGGCTGCGATTCACGATCGGTTGCTGAGGGCGGCGGAGGGGCGGATCATCCGGGTGCCATGAGGCGGCGCTGCGCGCCGTAGGCCGGCGCCTTCGGGCGCGGTGGGCCTTCGGTGGGCGCGCCCTCGCGGCGCGTGGGGGGCCGCGCTCCCACCGGAGGCCTACGCGGTCAGCGGCCGCGCCCGCGGTGCGAAGCACCGCCCACGCCGGCGCCCTATCGCTTCAGCTCGCCCCTGCGCAGCTGTCGGTACATCTCGAGCGAGTCGCGGATGATCTGGACGGCCTCCTCGGTGCCCAGGAAGTTCTCCACGACCACCTGCTTGTTCTCGAGGATCTTGTAGTCCTCGAAGAAACGCTTGATCTCGCGCAGCAGGTAGGCGGGCAGACTCTTGTGGTCGGGGTAGTCCGTCACCGCGGGGTCCCTGGTGCTCACCGCGATGATCTTGTCGTCGATCCCTTTCTCATCTCTCATCCGCATGACACCAATCGCGCGGGCTTCTACGATGGTCAGCGGATTCACCGATTCCTGGCCGAGGACCAGCGCGTCGAGCGGGTCCCAGTCGTCGCAGTAGGTGCGGGGGATGAAGCCGTAGTTGGCGGGGTAGTGCACCGCGCTGTGGAGCACGCGGTCGAGCCGGAGGAATCCGGTTTCCTTGTCCAGCTCATACTTGTTCTTGCTGCCCATCGGGACCTCGATGACCACCGGGAAGGCGGACTCGATGAGGTGGTCGTCGACGTAGACGTCGTGCCATGCGTGCATCCCTTGATCATAGTTGACCGGGATCTGCTACTATTCACCCGTTTTGGGGGGACCCATGCCAGAAGGCCCGATCACCAGTGTGCCCGGCGGCCAGCCGGGAGTGTCCCGACGCAACTTCATCAAGGGCGTGATCGCCGCGGGGGCAACGGTGTCCGCGTCGGCGTATCTCTTCCGCGCGAACATCGCCGGCCAGGACAGCTCACTGCCGGGATCGGTGGAGCGCCTGATCACGCTCAACGTGAACGGGCAGGAGCGGCGCGTGGACGTGCTCAAGCACGAAACGCTCGCGATGACGCTGCGCTACAAGCTCGGGCTGACCGGCACGAAGCTGGGGTGCGACCGCGCGGAGTGCGGCGCCTGCACCGTCCTGGTGGACGACGTGCCTCACTACTCGTGCTCGGTGCTCACGCACACGGTGCGGGGCAAGAAGATCGTCAGCATCGAGGGGCTGGCGGCACCCGATGGCACGCTGCACCCGGTGCAGCAGGCCGTGGTCGATGGCCAGGGCTTCCAGTGCGCGTTCTGCATGCCCGGGTTCGTGATGGCCACCGTCGGCTACCTCAAGACCAACCCGAGTCCCACGCGGGCCCAGTTGGCGCATGGCATCTCCGGCAACCTGTGCCGCTGCGCGGACTACAACAAGATCCTCGACGTCATGATGAATGCCGCCGACGTGATGCGGAGGGCCTGAGATGGCGGACTACAAGCTGATCGGCAAGAACTACGTCACGCCGGACCTGGTGGCGAAAGTCACCGGCAAGGCGCGCTATGCCGAGGACTACCGTGCCGAGGGCATGCTGTTCGTAAAGCTGTTGCTCAGCCCGCGCCCGCACGCGCGGGTCACGCGCATCGACGCCAGCGCCGCGCTGGCCATGCCCGGTGTCCACGGCATCCTGACCGCCGACGACATGCCGGCGCCTCCTCCGCCGCCCGGACCGCCGCCCGCCCCGGCCGCGCCCCGTCCGCAGGGGGCGCCCGGCGCGCCGGCTGGAGCCGCGCCGCCCGCCGCCGGTGCCGCCGCCCCGGCAGCCGCCGCGGCCGCTGCCGCGCCCGCGGCCGCCCAGCCGCCTGCCCCTCCCCGGCCGACCGTGCCGCCAGAGGTGGCCCTCACGAAGGAGCCCGTGTACGAGGGTGAGCCCATCCTGGCCGTCGCGGCTGACTCGGAGGAGATCGCCGCCGCCGCCATCGAGCGCATTGTCGTGGACTACGAGCCGCTGCCGTTCGTCATCGATCCGCTCGACTCGCTCAAGCCCGGCGGGCCCGACGGCCGCGTGGGTGGCAACGTGTTCGTGGGCGCGAACCTCCAGTCGCTGAAGTGGACCGCCGCGGACATCGCGCAGGTGGAGGCCGGCAAGTTTCCGGCGAACGCCGAGGCCTCGGAGACCCTGGTGTTCGGCGACGTCGAGAAGGGCTTCGCGGAAGCCGACCTCGTCATCGAGCGCGACCACTACCAGCAGACCACCAGCCACCAGCCGCTCGAGACGCGGACGGCCATGGCCTACTGGCAGAACGGCAAGTGCTACCTGCACGGGTCCACGCAGAGCGTGGCCCGGACCGTGGCGTCGGCTGCCGGCTGGATCGGCATCAAGCCCGAGGATCTCGTGCTCATCAGCGAGTTCACCGGCGGCGGCTTCGGCAGCAAGATCCCCGGCGCGCACTCGATGGCGATTCCGGCCCTGATGTCGAAGAAGCTGAATGGCCGCCCGGTGATGATGCGCATCTCGCGCGAGGAGGAGACCTACATCGGACGCACGCGGCCCGGCTATCAGGGCTGGCTCAAGATGGGGTTCAAGAAGGACGGCCGCGTCACCGCCATCGACATGTTCATCGTCGAAGCGGCAGGGCCGTACCGGCGTCAGGGTGACCACGCGACGACCGCGAACAACACGTCGCTGATGTACCAGGTGCCCAACATGCGGTTCCGCGGTGTCTCGGTCGCCACCAACACGCCGCCCGGCACGTCGCAGCGCGCGCCCGGCGGCCTGCAGGCCTCGGTGATGGTCGAGCCGATGGTGGACGAGGCCGCGCGCAAGCTGGGGCTGGACCGCATTGCCATCCGCAAGGTCAACTCGCCGGAAGGGCAGGCCCAGTTCGGCCTGGCACCGGTCAACGCGCCCCCGGGACGCCCGCGCAACAAGCTCACCAGCTGCTTCGTCAAGGAGTGCCTCGACAAGGGCGCCGAGATGTTCAACTGGGAGGAGCGGAAGCAGCGGAGCGGCCAGCGGCGCGGCAACAAGGTCACCGGCGTGGCCGTGGCCACCGGGTCCTACACCGCGGGCTCCATCGGCGTGGACGGGCTCTGCGTCATCAAGCCCGATGGCAAGCTCTACATCCACCAGGGCATCGGCAACCTCGGCACTCACTCGGTCATGGACACCGCCCGCGTGATCGCCGAGCAGGTGGACATGCCGTGGGAGAAGTGCGTCGTCGTCTGGGGCAATACCGGCAACCACGTGGCGTGGAGCTCGGTGCAGGCCGGCAGCCAGACGACCTACGCGCACACGCGCGCCAACTACGCCGCGGGCCAGGCGCTCAAGCGCAACCTGCAGGAGCTGGCGGCGCTCGAGCTGGGCGGATCGCCCGACGACTACGACGTCGGTAACGAGCGCGTTTTCCGCAAGGGGAACCCGGGCCGCGCCATTCCCTTCGCCAAGGCCGCGGAGCTCGCCATCAAGCGGGGCGGGAAGTTCGACGGTCACGAGGTGCCGAAGGAACTGAACGGCATGACGAAGGCGTCGGCCGCGGCCCTGGCGGGGCTCGGGCTCATGGGCGTGGCGCGCGACAACCTCCCACGCGACGGCTCCACCTACTCGTTCCAGGCCGCGTTCATGGAAGTCGAGGTGGACGTCGAGACGGGTGTCTACCGCATCGTCGATTACCTCGCCGTGGTGGACGTCGGCACGGTGATGCACCCGCACAGCCTTGGCGGACAGATTCACGGGGGCGGCATCCAGGGCTTCGGCCACGTGCGCAGCCAGAACCTGGTCTACGACCCGCACTACGGCGCGGCGCTGGCCAACCGCATGCACCACAACAAGCCGCCGACGATCCTGGACATCCCGGTCGAGCAGCCCATGCGATGGGCGGCCGTCGAGCTGCCCGATCCGACGAACCCCGTCGGCGCGAAGGGCATCGGCGAGCCGGCCATCGGCGCCGGTGGCGGCGCGCTCATCTGCGCGCTGGCCGACGCCGTGGGCGACGGCATTCTGCGGCGGACGCCGGTGCATCCCGAGCAGATACTCATGTCGCTGGCCGCCGGCACGCCGGCGTATGAAACGCTGACGGCGTTCATCTAGGAGGACCGATGCCTGCTGCAATTCGCGATGTCATGCCGGCATTCGAGCTGTTCCAGCCCACGAGCGTGGCGGACACGCTCGGGCTGCTGGAGCGCCACGGCGCCGACGCCTGGGTGATGGCCGGCGGCATGGACACGTTCGACTGGCTGAAGGACCGTATCCGCAAGCCGAAGGTCGTGGTCGACCTGAGCGCCGTCGCCGAGCTGCGCGGCATCAAGGACGCCGGCGGCGGCCTCGAGATCGGCGCCATGACCACGCTGACCGAGGTCGCGAGCCACGCCCTCGTGAAGGAGCGCTTCGGCCTGCTCGCCGAGGCCGCCGGGCTGGTGGCCTCGCCGCAGATTCGCAACCAGGGGACGATGGGGGGCAACGTCGCGCAGGACGCGCGGTGCTGGTACTACCGGGCCGGCTGGCCGTGCTATCGGGCGGGTGGGAACATCTGCTACGCCGACACGCCCACCGCGGTGAACCGCGAGCACGCCATCTTCGACGCGGACCGCTGCGTCGCGGTCAATCCCTCCGACACGGCGCCGGCCCTCATCGCCCTCGACGCGCAGATGGTCGTGCGTCGCGGCGGCAGCGAGATGGTCGTCCCCGCGCAGGACTTCTTCGTCGGGCCGGGGGTGGACATCACGCGCCTCACGATGCTGCGGCCGGGGGACCTTCTCACCGCCGTCCGCATCCCCGGCACGTGGGCGGGCAAGCAGTTCTACTTCGAGAAGGTGCGCGATCGGCAGGTCTGGGACTTCGCCCTGGTGAACGTCGCCTCGGCCATCGATGCCTCGGGCAACACCATCAACGGCGCGCGCCTCGTCGTCAACGGCGTGTCCGCGCGGCCGTATCGCCTGGAGGCCGTCGAGGCGTTCGTGCGCGGTAAGGCCCGCGACGAGCAGACGGCGGAGCAGGCCAGCGAGCTCGCCGTGCAGGGCGCGCTGCCGCTGCGGCACAACGCCTACAAGGTGCCGCTGATGAAGGCCCTGGTGAAGCGTGCCATCCGAGGAGCGGGTGAATGGACTTCGTAACCTGGGCGCTGAGCCCCTGGGGCGAGAACATCCTCGTCCGCATCTCGTGGGACCTCTTCTGGGCGTCCCTCGTGGGCGGCATCCTGTTCCTCGTCGCCCATGGCGGCTACATGCTCTTCTCGCCGCACCACAAGCGCGAGTCGGGCGAGGTGGACCGGATGGAGAAGGAGCGGGCCGGCCTGCCGGCCCGCATCGAGCGCCACTCGTTCATGGCGCGCGTCTTCCACTGGGTCATGGCGGTGGCGATGCTGGCGCTGGTGTTCACGGCGTTCCTGCCCGTGGTCGGCGTCAAGTTCGCCTGGGTCTACTGGCACTGGATGGCGGGAATCCTGCTCACCGGATCCATCATCTTCCACATCATCCACGCCACCTTCTTCATGGACTTCTGGTCCATCTGGGTGGGGCCGCGGGACATTCCCGAGGCCAAGGCCGAGATCATGCGTGACTTCGGCGTCGAGATCGGCGGGCCCAAGCCGGGCAAGTACCCGCTCGGCAACCGTCTCTATCACCTGGCGGTGCTGGTGGCGGGCGTGGGCGCCATCGCCTCGGGCCTGCTGATGATGTCGCGCGTGCGGACGCCGCTCTTCGAGCGCAACCCGTACATCATGGGCGACGCGGCCTACGGTCTCACCTACGTGATTCACGGCCTCACCGGCGTCGGCTTCGTCGGGCTCATCATCGCGCACATCTACTTCGCGCTGCGGCCGGAGAAGTTCTGGATCACCAAGTCGATGATCTTCGGCACCATCTCGAAGCGCGAGTACCTCGAGCACCACGACCCGGATCGCTGGGTTGCAACCAAGTAGCATGCCCACGGAATCCGCGCTGGACACGCTCCAGCAACGGGCCGATGCCATCGAAGGTGGCTACGAGTTCCTGCTCGCCTACGCGGCGCAGGGGCTCGCCACCGACGAGGGCAACGCCAACAGCGAGCAACTCCGTGCCTTCCTCGGCCGCATGGACGAGGCCATCGCGGGCCTCGAGCCGGCGTTCCGCGAGGTGATTGGCGCCTCCGTCGATGCCGCGGCCTTCGAGGACTTCCTGCAGGTGCTCGCGCGCGACGCCGCCGATGCCCGCGCCGCGCTGAAGGTCGTCCTCACGCGCAAGGGCATCAGCTCGCAGCTCGTCGACAACCTGAACGTCTCTACCCACCTCCGCGCCGTCCTCACCGACCTGTTCCTGCTCGATGAGGCCGTGAAAGGCCTTCGGTAGGGCGCGCGCCTTCGGCGCGCGTGGGCCTCGGCAGGGGCCTCCCTGCGGCCGGTGGGCCTCGCGGCTCGCGCCGCTCGGTAGGGGCCGCGCTTGCGCGCGGTGGGCCTGCTGGCTCACGCTGCCCGGCGGGGAGCCCACGCGCCGCAGGCGCGCCCACCCGGAGGGCCCACGGCACGAAGGGCCGCCTACGCGACGAAGTCGCGCCTACCCGAAGGGCCCACGGCGCGTAAGCGCCGCCTACGCGTCGAAGACGCGCAGACCCGAAGGGCCCACGGCACGAAGTGCCGCCTACGCGACGAAGTCGCGCCTACGCTGGCAGCGTCAGCGTAGCCCGGCAGCCGCGCACGTCGGCGCGGTTCTCGAGGCGGAGCGAGCCCTCGTGAGCCTCCGCAATCTGCCGGCACAGCACCAGCCCGATGCCCGAGCCGCCCGGCTTCGTGGTGAAGAACGGCACGAACAGGTTGGCCGTGTTCGACAGCCCCGGGCCCTCGTCGTCCACCCAGATGTCCACGGAGTCGCGATGGCGGCGCCACCCCATGGTGATGCCGGTGCCCCCGACTTCGATCGTGGCGTCGGCGGCGTTCCGCAGCAGGTTGATGAAGAGCTGCTCGAGCTGATCCGGATCGGCGCTGATGGTGACGTCGGGGCCGGGCCGCACCCTGACGGGAACGCGGGTCTCCAGCCCAGCCAGCCGCTGCACGAAGGGTTTCAGCACGATGGGGGCGGGCTTCGGCGCGGGCAGCCGTGCCAGGCGCGCATAGGCGCCGGTGAACCGGCTGAGCGATTCGGCGCGCGAGGCAATCACCTGCAGGCCGCGCTGCATGTCCTCCCGCCAGTCGGCCGGCGGCGGGTCGCGCTGGAGCAGCGTCTCGATGCTGCCGGCAATGGACTTGATGGGCCCGAGCGAGTTGCCCAGCTCGTGGCCGATGACCCGGATGAGCCGCTGCCAGGCCTGCCGCTCCTGCTCGCGGAGGGGACGGCTCACGTCCGAGAGGACCAGCAGATCGTGGGGGAGCCCTCCTAGACGGAAGGTGGTGCGGCGCACTTCCCAGCGGCCCGCGCCGCCGCCCGGCGGGGTGATGTCCACCACGCGCGGCGCATCGCCGAACCAGTCGGTGACGCCCAGCTCCTCGGCCGTGCGGCCGAGCATCTGCTCGGTGCTGCGGCCCATCAGGCGCTCGCCGGTGCGGTTCACGATCCGCAGGTGCTGTTCGGGATCGAAGGCGAACACCGCCACGTCGATCTGTTCCATGACGGTCCGGAGCAGGGCGGTCGCCTCGACCGCGCCCAGGCGCTGCTCGTGCAGCGTTTCCGCGAGCGCGTTCACCTCGACGAGGGCCGCCCCCAGCGGATCGTCCGGATTCGCCGTGCGGCCCCGGATGCTGAAGTCGTCCTCCCGGAGGGCCGCCAGCAGGTTGGCCAGCGTCTGGAAGGGCACCACGACGCGCGATCGCACCGATGCGGCGAACCCCGCCAGCAGCACCACGACGAAGACGCTCAGCGTCCACTGCACCTTGGGCGTGTAGTCGCCCATCCAGAGCAGCGCAAGCGCCACGACAGCGCCCGGCAGGCTGGCGCCCAGCGTGAGCAGCAGGATGTGCTGGTCGATGGTGAGGCGGGGCTTCACGATGGTGTCGGGAACCGGGAGGCGGGAGTCGGGAGTCGGGGAAGACGCGTGGGGCGGGACGAATCCTGGAGTGGCGAAGACACCGCGAACAGCTGGCAGGCTGGAACTTGGAATCCAAAGGGCAGGCTGGAGGTGCGCTCGACGGGATCCGCGAAGCCTGCCTGGCCGAAGCGTTCTGGACAGCTTGCTGCGGCGCGTCCGACTCCCGACTCCCGGCTCCCGGCTCCCCACACCGTCTTCCTCAGAGCTTGTACCGCTCCAGCCGCCGATACAGCGCGCTCCTCGAAAGCCCGAGGGCGCGGGCGGCCTGGCTGACGTTGCCGTAGCGGGCCATGGCCTTCTTGATGAGGAACGCCTCGACCTCCTCGAGGCTCATGTCCTCCATGCGCGCGGCGCCGCCGCCGTCCACGCGCAGGCCCAGATCCTGCGTGCGGACCGTGGCGCCGGTGGACATCAGCACGGCGCGCTCGATGGCGTGATCCATCTCGCGCACGTTGCCCGGCCAGCGGTGATCCAGCAGCTGCTGCATCGCCCCCGGGTCGAACCCGGAGAGGTGCTTGCGGTAGCGCCGGGCGTGCTGGTGCAGGAAGTGGCGCGCGAGCAGCGGGATGTCCTCGCGCCGATCGCGCAGCGGCGGCAGGTGGATCTCGATCGTGTTCAGGCGGAACAGCAGGTCCTGCCGGAAGCGTCCCGCCGCGACCTCGGCGTTGAGGTCCGCATTGGTCGCCGAGACCAGGCGCACGTTCACCTTGCGCGTTTTCGACGATCCGAGGCGCTCGAATTCGCCGGTCTCGATCACCCGCAGCAGCTTCTGCTGCTGCGTGAGCGGCACGTTGGCGATCTCGTCCAGGAACAGGGTGCTCCCGTCGGCCAGCTCGAAGCGGCCGACGCGGTCGGTCTTCGCGTCGGTGAACGCGCCCTTCAGGTGGCCGAAGAGCTCGGACTCGAATACGCCTTCGGCCATGCCACCCGCGTTGACGGTGACCATGGGGCGGCTCGCGCGCGGCGACACGGCGTGCAGCGCCTGCGCCACCAGGCTCTTGCCGGTCCCGTTCTCGCCGGTGACGAGCACGTTGGCGTCCGAGGGGCCGACGCGCGCGATCATCTCCAGCACGGGGCGCATCGCGGCCGATTCGGCGAGGATGACCGACCGGCCGTCGGACTGCAGCGCCTGGTTGGCGGCCTCGAGCTGGCGGCCGCGGCGCAGGGCGCGCCCCAACTCGGTCTGCGTGCGGATGATGGAGAGCAGGCGCTCGTTGTCCCAGGGCTTCTGGATGAAATCGCGCGCCCCCCGGCGCATCGCTTCCACCGCGACGTTCACCGAACCCCACGCCGTCATCACCACGACGGGGAGCGACTCGTCCGCGGTGTGGATGCGCTGCAGCAGGTCGAGCCCCTCCTCGCCGGAGGTCGTGTCCCTCGCGTAGTTGAGGTCCATCAGGACCACGTCGAAATCCTTCTGGTCGAGCGCGCGCAGGATCTGCTGCGGTGACGACGCCGTGTCGATGGCGTATCCCTCCGGCTTCAGCAGGAGCCGAAGGGCCTCGAGCACGTCCGGTTGATCGTCGGCGATGAGAAGCCGGGGCGTGACCTCAGTTCTCATCCACGACCCATCCGTCCTTCAGCTTGATGACCCGGTCGCCGAACGCCGCGTTGGTCTCGGAGTGGGTCACCTGGACGATGGTGGTGCCCCCCTCGTTCAGCCGCTTGAACAGTTCCATGATCTCGCGGCCCTGGTCGGAGTGCAGGTTCCCGGTCGGTTCGTCGGCCAGGATGATGGTGGGTTTGGCCACCACCGCCCGCGCGATGGCCACCAGCTGCTGCTGCCCGCCCGAGAGCTGATTCGGATACAGGTCCTTCTTCCCGACGATGTTGAAGCGGTCGAGGATGTCGGCCACCATGCCCTGGCGCTCGGTCTTCTTCACGTCCCGATAGGAGAGCGGCAGGTCGATGTTCTCGTACACCGTCAGGTTGTCCAGCAGGTGGTAGCTCTGGAACACGAAGCCCACGTGCTGCTTCTGGAGGCGCATGCGGTCCTTGGCCGACAGCTGATGGACCGGCTCCTCGCCGAGCCAGTACTCGCCCGTCCACGCGCTGTCGTGCATGCCGAGGATGTGCAGCAGCGTGGACTTGCCGGCACCGGACGGCCCCATGATGGATACGAACTGGCCGTCGGGGATGTCCACGTTGACGCGGCGAAGCACGAAGGTCTGGGACAGGCCGTGACGGAAGGATTTCTCGATGTTGCGGAGTTTGAGCATTGCTGTCGGGAATCAGGAATCAGGGGTCAGGGGTCAGTCTGCGCGCAGCGCCCGCATCGGGTCCACGCGCATGGCGCGTCTGGCTGGAACATAGCACGCCAGCGCCGCGACCGTCAGCAGCAGCGCGGCCAGGCCCGCATAGATGGCCGGGTCGGTGGCGCTCGTGTCGTACAGCAGGCTCGCCACCAGCCGGCCCCCGCCGGCCGCCGCGGCCAGGCCCAGGGCCACGCCGAGCCCCGCCAGGGCGAGCCCCTGCCGCAGCACCAGCGTTCCGACCTGGCCCGGGCTTGCGCCGAGCGCGAGCCGCACGCCCATCTCCGACGTGCGCTGCGAGACCGAGAAGCTCATGAGGCCGTAGACGCCCACGGCGGCCAGCAGGACCGCCAGCGCCGAGAAGGCCAGGAGGAGCGTCGTGCGGAACCGGGGCTGGTCGGTCGACGACTCGATGATCTGATCGATGGTGCGAACCGTCTCGACCGGCAGGTCAGGGTCGAGCCCGCGCACGACGGTCTTCACCGCGGAGGCCACGGCGGCCTCCGGCGCTTCGGTCCGGACCACCAGGCTCATGTAGGGCAGGACGAATTGCTGGTAGGGCAGGTACAGCGCCGGCTGCGGCGCAGCGTCGAGGGATTCGCGGCGGGCGTCTGACACGACGCCGACCACGGTGATCCAGTCGCCCAGATTGATGCGGCGCCCGATGGGGTCTTCGCCGCCGAACTCCCTGGCCAGGCGCTCGTTGATGATGACGACCGGGGGCTGCCCGTCGACATCGGTCGTTGCGAACCCCCGGCCGCGCACCAGTCGCAGCCCCATGGTCTGGAAGAAGTCCGGCGACACGATGTTCAACTCGGCGATCGGCTGTGCCGGCCGCCCGGTGGAGGGCTGTCCTTCGATGTCGAAGGCCGCCGAGGCGCCACTGCCGCGGAGCGGCAGGGGGAAGACGAGAGCCGACCGGGCCGTCACCGGATTGTCCTGCAGCCGGTCCAACACCTCGGCGTAGAACCGACCCTGTCCGGGGCCGTCGTAGCGGGACTGCGGAACGGGAAGATCGACGGCGGCCACGCTGGTCGTGTGGAAGCCGGGATCCACGGCCCTCAGGCGCACGAGACTGGTGACCATCAACCCTGCGCCAATCATCAGCACCAGCGCCAGGGCGACCTCTGCCACGACGAGGCCGCTGCGGAAGCGGGTGCGGATGGAGGTTCCGGTGCGGCCGCCGTCCTTCAGGTCCTCGTTCAGCTGCGGCCGCGCCGACTGCAGGACGGGGGCGAGCCCGGCCAGCAGGCCGACCACCGTCGTCGCCAGGCTGGCGACCGCTGCCACGCGCCAGTCGAGCCGCACGTCGCCGAGCCGGGGCAGGTTCTGAGGCGCCAGGGCGACGAGCAGATCGACGCCCCACGAGGCCAGGATCAGGCCGGCCGCGCCGCCGGCGGCCGCGAGCACGAGGCCTTCGACCATGAGCTGCCGCGCTATCTGCCAGCGGCTGGCGCCAACCGCCGCGCGCACGGCCAATTCGCGCCGCCGCGCCAGCCCGCGGGCGAGCATCAGGCCCGCGACGTTGGCGCAGGCGATGAGCAGCACGCAGGCAACCGCGCCCAGCAACAGCAGGAGGCCGGCGCGCACGTTGGTGACCATCGTCGCGGCCAGCGGCCGCACGTGGAACGACTCGCCGCGGTTGGTGTCCGGAAACTGCTGGCCGAGCCGCTCGCCGAGCGCCTGCAGCTGCGCGTTGGCGTCGCTCATCGTGGCGCCGGGCGCCAGGCGCGCAAGCGCGGTGAAGTACTGCACCTCGCGGTCGGCGAGGCCACCGGACGGAATGGGCGACGTCGGCACCGCGCCGGGTGCGAGGCTCCACAGGTCCGCCTTGATGGGATGCCGGACGGAGGCCGGCACCACGCCCACGATCGTGGTCGGGATGCCGTTGATGCGAATCTGCGTGCCGACCAGGTCGGGGCGCCGGCCGAACTGCCGCTCCCACAGGCCCTCGCTGATGACGGCCATGGCCCCGCGCGCTTCGTCGGCCGCCGTGTAGACGCGTCCCGCCAGCGGTGCCACGCCCAGCGCGTCGAAGAAGCCGGCCGTGGTCTGCACGCCCGGTACGCGCACCGGTTCCCCTCCGCCGGTCACGTCGCTGATGTCTTCGCGATAGCCCGCGACGTCCGTGATCGTGGTCCCCTCGCGCTTGACGTCGAGGAAGTCCGCGGCCGAGAAGGCCCCGTCGATGGAACCGGTGGCCGTCGTCCGGCCAAGCTTCACCAGGCGCGAGGCCTGCGGATAGGGCAGCGGCCGCAGCAGGATGCCGTCCACCACGCTGAAGATCGCGGTGGCGCCGCCGATGCCGAGCGCCAGGGTCAGGACTGCGACTGCGGTGAAGCCCGGCGCCCGGCGGAAGGAGCGCAGGCTGTGACAGAGCTCGCGGAAGATGCCCATTGCCGATTGCCAATTGGCGATTGAGCGATTCATTGGGCGATTGACGATTGGTGAATGGCCCATTCCGATCGGGGAATTGGCGATTGGGGGATTGCGGCAATCACCCAATTACTCAATCACTCAATGCCTCAATCCAAATGCCCCAATGCGCAATCGCCAATCACCCAATGAATCACCCAATCGGCAATCGGCACTCACCAATGGACAGTGCGCCGGGCGCCGCTAGACGCCGGCGCCCACGTTCTCCTCCACGACGCGGCCGTCGAAGAGGTGCACACTGCGGTCGGCGTGCGCGGCGTAGCGCGGGTCGTGCGTGACCATGCAGATGGTGGCGCCGCCGCGGTGCAGCTCGCGGAGCAGGTCCATCACGGCCTCGCCGTTCTTGGAGTCGAGGTTGCCGGTGGGCTCGTCGGCCAGCAGGATGGACGGCTGGCCGGCCACGGCGCGGGCCACGGCCACGCGCTGCTGCTGGCCGCCCGAGAGCTGTGAGGGCAGGTGCTTGGCGCGGTGGGCCATGCCGACCCGCTCGAGCGCGGCGTTGGCGCGCTCGCGCCGCTCCGCCGCCTTCATGCCGCGATAGATGAGCGGCAGCTCGACGTTCTCGAACACCGTCAGGTCGCCGATGAGGTTGAAGCTCTGGAAGATGAACCCGATCTCGCGGTTGCGCACCCGCGCCCGCTCGGAGAGCGAGAGGTTCGCCACCTGGTGCCCGTTCAGCATGTAGGTGCCGTCGGTCGGCGTGTCGAGCAGGCCCAGGATGGCCAGCAGCGTCGACTTGCCGCAGCCCGAGGGGCCCGCGATGGCGATGTACTCGCCCTGCGCGATCTCCAGGTGAATACCGGCCAGGGCGTGCGTCTCGACCTCGTCCGTGTAGAAGACCTTCTTGATCCCATCCAGGCGGATGAGCGGCTGCGCTGAAGCGTTCATCGACGACTCCTTTGAACCGGTGCCCGACCCGCGGTATCCGGTATCCGACTGCCCACTCCGACTCCCGACTCCCGGTGACCGGCTCCAGGCATCACCGGAGCCGGATACGCTCGAACTGATCCCACGCCGACATGTCGGACAGCACCACCTGGTCGCCGTCGGACAGGCCGCCCAGCACCTCGATGGTGTTGACCGAGCTGCGACCCAGCTGCACCTGCACGCGCTCGGCCTCGCCCGAGGCGGGGTTCAGCTTGAAGAGGCCGACGGTGCTCTGCTCCTGGCCGAACGCCGGCCGCCCCACGTAGAGGACGTTGTCCAGGCGCTCGAGTTCCACGGTGCCGTCCACGCTCAGGTCCGGGCGCGCGCCGCGGGGCAGCGGCCCCTCGAGCTGCACGTCCACCGTGACGGTGCCGTTCTGCGCGGCCGGGTCGATGCGGACCACCTTGCCGGGAATGATGCCGTTGCGCGTGTCCACCGAGGCGACCTGGCCGATGGTGAGGTCGCGTGCCTGGGTTTCAGCGATGCGGAGCTCGGCCTTCAGGCGGGTGGGATCCGCCACGCGCGCCAGGTTCGTGCCCGGCGCGACCTGCTGTCCCACCTCGACCGGCACCTGTTCGAGCACGCCGTGCATGCCCGCGCGCACACGGAGCTGATCCACCTGCTGGCGCCGGAGGTTCACGAGCGATCGCAGCTGGTCGATGCGCGCCTGCTGGGCCTTGAGCTGTGCCCGGATGTTGTCCTCGGCCACCTTCACGCGCTCCTGCTCGAGACGGTTGCGCGTGGAGAGCGAATCGGCCCGTACCGTGGACTGCTTGAGCACGAGGTTCGACACCAGGCCGTCCTTGGCCAGGTCCTCGTTGACCTCCTTCTCCAGGCGCGCCTGCTCGAAATCGGCTTCGACGGTGGCCGCCACGGATCGCTGGTTCAGCCGTTCGGTCTGCAGCCGTGCATCCAGGCTGGCCAGGTCGGCTTCGGTGGCGAGGAGCTGCTGCTCGGCTTCATCCAGCAGCTGTTGGGCAAGGGGGTCGCTCAGTTCGAGGATCACGGTGTCGGGCGTAACCTCGGCGCCGGGGCGGATCACGATGCGTTCGACGCGCCCCTGGGTAGCCGCGGGAATCCAGCGCCGGGCTTCGTCGACCGGGACCAGTGTGCCGAGGCCGCGAACCTGCCGGAGCATGGCGCCGCGCTTCACCGTGTCCACCCACACCGTGGCCCGCTCCACCGTCGGCGCCGCGGGCTTGAGCCGCGCGAGCACGACCGACACCAGGCCAACCACCAGCAGGCCGGCCACGGCGAAGGCCACCTGCCTCATCTTCTTCTTGCGTGCGACGGATGCGGGACGCTGAATGTCCATTGCCACGGATTGCCCTCTTAGACGGAGAAACCAGCTCGTTTGGATGCCGACGTTCCGGAAGATTCCTCAAGCCTTGTTTCACGAGTCGTGCCAAGCTCGAACGAGCCGGCCAACACCCTGAAACAACGAGATTTAGGGGCCAGATGTTCCGCCATCTACCAGCCCGAGTGTTCGGAAGTGGGATTCGGGGCGCCGCACGTGGGACTCCTGCACCTCAGGCCGTGGCGGCCATGACGCGCTGCCAGAGGGGCGGATCGGTCATCCCTTCGCTGACGATGACGACGACGGTGGACCAGGAGCCGAGGTCCAGGTAAAGCGCCAACTCGCGGGCCGCGGGGTCCTCGCGGGTCGCCAGGAGCCCGGCCAGCGCGGCGGCCCCTGACGGCCCAGCCTCGATGGCAGGGTCCTCATCCGCCGGTCGGCTCAGCAGCCGCATCGCCCGCTCGGCCCACGCATCGTCCACGGCGACGTAGCCATCCACGATGGGGAGCGCCCCTTCGAAGGCCAGCGGGGACACTTCTCCGCAACGCAGGCCGCCCATCATCGTCGTGAAGGGTCCCGCCACAGTGGATGGCGTGCCCGCTCGCGCCGAGACCTGGAGGCACGCGCACGAGGAAGGCTCGACGGCGACGATGTGCGGGGGCCTCGGGAAGTGGAAGGCGCTCCAGGATGCCACCGCGGCGAGCAAGCCGCCGACGCCGCCCGGGACGAAGATGGCATCGGGCCGCCAGTCGTCCGGCATGCCCTGGATCATCTCGTCCATCATGCGCGTGTAGCCCAGCATGATGAGCCGCGGGATGCGCTCGTAGCCGGGCCAGGAGGTGTCGGACACCACCGTCCACCCGTGCGCCCCGGCGTCCGCCGCGGCCTGCCGCACCGCATCGTCATACGTGCCGGCGACGCGCACCACGGTGGCCCCCTCGCCGGCGATGGCATCGGCGCGAGGCGCGGCGACGGATTCCGAGAGGTACACGCGCGCGGGGCACCCGACCGCGCGGGCGGTGTGGGCGACCGCGCGGCCATGGTTGCCCTCGCTGGCGCAGACCAGCGTATCGCCGGGGCGGATGGCGCCGTCCGCCAGCAACTGTTCGACGGCGAAGCGGGCGCCGAGCAGTTTGAACGCGTTCAACCCGAAGCGATGCGTTTCGTCCTTGGCCAGCAGCGTCCCCAGGCCCAGCCGGCGCGCGAGCGCGGGCAGCGGCGTGAGCGGGGTCGGCGCCAGCCCGGGATGGCTGTCGAAAAAGCGCGTGACGAGGGCGTACTCGTCGGCCGAGAACAATCCAAGAGACGACGATGGGGCCGCGGGGAGGCCCGAGCGAGCGGCAACGAAGACGGAGGTCACAGACGTTCTGGGGTTCTCAGGTTCTCGGGTTCTCGGGTTCTGGGTTCTGGGTTCTCAGGTTCGGGTTCTGGGTTCTCGGGTTCGCGCGACCGACGACCTACGGGAGCCGCCGTCCCCCGATCCAGACCTGCTCGATGGAGCGCAGGTTCCGGATGTTCTCGATGGGGTTGGCGCCGAGCACGAGCAGGTCGGCGACACGGCCCTGGGCGAGCACGCCGAGCTCGTGGTCCATCCGGTGGCACTTCGCGGCGTCGCCGGTGGCCGACACCAGCACCTGCATGGGCGTCATGCCGGATTCGACCATCATCTCCATCTCCATGTGCTCGAAATAGCCCTGGAACCGCGCGGGCGGCCCGGTGTCGGTGCCCATCGCCACGCGGACGCCCTGGTCGACGAGGGCCTTCAGGTTCCTCTTCGCCACCTCCAGGCCCGCCTTGTACTGCTGGCCGGCCTCCCAGTTGCGGCTGGCCCTGACCTGCGCCTGGCGCGCCGGGTCGGAGAGCTGCGCCACGATGTCGGCGGAGACGCCCTTCGTGAAGAACGGGTCCTTCACCCAGGAGGGGGTGGTGTCGTACGCGAACGTCGAGACCTCGCGCGTGAACGTGGGGCAGTAGCAGACGTCGCGCGCCTTGAGCGCCTTCGCGAACGCCGCATCCACCGGCACGTCCCTGACGCTGTGGCCGATGAAGTCCGCGCCGGCGTCCACGGTGGCGTTCGCATCGGCGAGGTAGAAGATGTGGACAGCCATCCGCAGGCCACGCTCGTGCGCGCGCGCGATTGCCGCGCGCCAGGCGGGCTCGGGCATCTTGCGGCTCGACCCGAGGTTGTCGTCCACGCGGATCTTCAGGATGTCCGGCTTCATGTCCGCGGCCTGGTCGGTGGCCGCGCGTGCCTCTTCCGCGGTGGCTCCGTTGATGACCGGTCCTGCCACGTAGATTCGGGCGCGGTCGATGGGACCCTTCGCCTGCTCGTCGCGCAGCGCGAATCCGGCGGCCTGGTCGTCGCCGAGGCTGAACACCGACGTGACGCCGTAAGCGGCGTAGGTCCGGAGCTGCCGAACGAGGTTGTCGCGCGTGTAGAACTCCGGGCCGGAACGCAGGCCCGACGTGGCGGCGACGTGGCCGTGGGCGTTGATGAGGCCCGGCATCAGCGTTTTGCCGCTGACGTCCAGCCGCGTCGCCCCCTCCGGGACCGCGGTGGCGGACGCCGGTCCCACCTGCACGATGCGCCCATCGCGAATGACGACGGTGCCGCGCTCGATCACCTGCCCGGTGCCGTCGATCACGCGCCCGCCGACGAAGGCGGTCACCTGTGCCTGGGCGAGCGAGGGGGCAGCCAGCACGAACACGGACCACAGGGCGAAGAGCATCGTGCGCATGCGCGGAAGCATAGCAAAGGCTGCCGCTGCGCGGCGGTGGTGGGCCCTGCGGGTGGGCCGCGCTACGCGCGGTGGGAGGCTCGCACCCGCCTTCGCTCCTGCTTCGGCACGCGAGCTTCGGCGGGCAAGCCCGCCCGCACCTGCCCGCCCGCACCTGTTCGCACCCGCCCGCACCTGTTCGCACCTGCCCGCACCTGTTCGCACCTGCCCGCACCTGTT
>JBFWQE010000040.1:14264-39113 GCA_050249615.1 Vicinamibacterales bacterium | reverse complement strand
GCTCTCGCGCCACAACGCCACGCGCATCGTCGTCGCGCACTCGCCGCTGCAGGCGCGGCGCATCGTCACGCGCCTGAGCGGCGCCATCGTGCTGATCGACACGGGCATGCTGGCCAGCACCTACAAGGGGCGGGCCTCGGCCCTCGAGATCGTCGGACATGAGCTCACGGCCATCTACGAGGACGGCCGGATGCCGCTCTCGCGGACGGCCGCGGCGCAACCCTAAGTTGCGGGCTCCATGGCCAGGGCCAGCAGGCCCGTCGCGTTGGCCACCGCGAAACTGAGCCCCTTCAGGTTGCGCTCCGGCGAAACACCCGGAACCGGTCGCGGGAAGCCGGACGCGCGGACGCGGAGGCCGCGCATGCCTTCCGCGCCTGCCTCCAACACGCACGAGTCCCTCGACAGTGACCAGTCCAGGCGCACCGAGACCACATCGTCCAGCGTCCCTGGCAGCCAGCGGACGCCGTTCTCCTCGCCGGCGGCCACGATCCACGCGCCCGCCGCGATCGCACGCGCCACGGCCGCTTCGAGTGCCGGACGATGTTCGGGCTTCGCAGTGCCCAGACTCAGGTTGATGAGGTGCGGCTGGCGTGTGAGGGCCCAGTCGATGGCGCTGACGAGGGCGGTGATGGGCGCATCCAGCCGCCGCTCGAAGACGCGCACCGCCCACACGTCGGCGCCCGGTGCCTTCTCCCGGATGACAGCCGTGACCGCGGTGCCGTGGCCGAGGCGATCCACGAAGTCCACGCCGATGCCGCCCTCCGCGTCCACGCTCACGCCGCCGGCCACACCGCCCACGTGGGGATGCGACGAGTACACGCCGCTGTCGATGACGACGATACGCACGCCGCGGCCCTTGCGGGGCCTGAGGCTGTGCAGGTGCAGGGGGCCGGTGAGCGCCAGCATTCGTGTCGTGGTCCTGTGTCGAGGCCCTTCGCGCGCTCAGTGCGCGACGCCGGGCCGGGCGCCCGTGGCGAACAGGCGGGCGAACAGGCCAGGCTGCTCGATGAGGTCTTCAGGCCTTCCCGCCTGGGCCACGCGCGCCCCATCGAGGACGATGACCCGATCCGCGCTCATCGCCACGTCGCGCCGGTGCGAGATGATGAGTGTCGTTCGCCCGCGCATCACCGCCCGGTAGCCCTCCACCACGGCGCGCTCCGAGATCGGGTCCAGGGCGGCGGTGGGCTCGTCGAGCACCAGGACCGAGGGATTCGCCAGGAAGGCACGCGCCAGGGCCAGGCGCTGGCGCTCGCCGGCGGAGAGCTGGAGGCCGCGCTCGCCCACCACGGTGTCGTACTTCTGCGGCAGGCTCTCGATGAACGACGCCACGCCTGCCGCGCCGGCCGCCTGCCGGATGGCCTCGTCGAGGCCCGCGCGCGTCTGCGGCACGCCGCCCGGGCCGTCCGCCAGCCCATAGCGCAGGTTCTCGGCAATCGTCGCGTGCAGGAGCGTCGGCTCCTGCTCCACCAGCACCACGTGGCGGCGAACGTCGGCCAGGCGCAGCGTTCTCAGGTCGTGGCCGTCCAGGCGGACGGTGCCGCGATCCGGGTCGATCAGGCGCAGCAGGAGCGCCGCGATCGTGGATTTCCCGCTGCCGCTCGCGCCGACGATGGCCACCGAGGTGCCGGGCCGCACCTCGAAGCTCACATTGTCGAGCACCGGCACGCCGCGCTCGGTCGCCAGCGACACGTGCTCGAGCGCGAGTGCGCCCTGCACGTCGGGGAGGGCGCGGGTCGTGGGCGCTTCGATCACGTCCACCGGCGCATCGAGCAGTTCCAGCACGCGCCGCCACGACACCTTGGCAGTCGCCAGCGCCGTGTACAGCCCCATCAGCGCCTGGACCGGCGCCATGACGCGCATCTGGTAGGCGATGAACGCGGCGAACGTGCCGAGCGTGAGCGTCCCTTCCACGACGCGCCATCCGCCGTACAGGAACACCGCCGACGCGCCCAGCGACAGCAGCATCCCTGGCAGACCGCCGGCGAGGTAGCTCACGCGCTGCATCCCCATCAGCGCGTCGATGAACCGATCGTTGAACTGGCGGAAGCGGCCCGACTCGCGCGGCTGCGCGTTGGAGGCCACCACGAGCGTGTGCGCCTGCAGCGTCTCGATGAGGAAGCTGCCGATGTCGGCGCTCCGCTGGCGGAGCACGGCGACACGCGCCTCGAGGAGGCGCCGGTAGTAGACGAGCGCCCACAGGCTCACCGGCATCACGGCCGCCGTCAGCAGCGCGAGCTTCCAGTCCAGCCAGACCAGCATGACCGCGCACCCGACCAGGAACAGGATGTTCCCGACCCACGCCAGGGCCGCCTCCGCCGCCACGCGCTGGATCTCGCCGATGTCGCTGTTGATGCGCGCGACGATGTCGCCCAGGCGCGTCCGCGCGTAGAAGCGCGGCGACAGGCGCTGGAGGTGCTGATAGAGCGCCAGGCGCATGTCGAACAGGATCTCCGCCGAGACGCGCGTATAGCGCAGCCCGCTCACGACGTTCAGGACATAGCTGAAGACGCCGAGTCCCGCGAACAGCAGGACGATGCGCTGCAACGCGGCGAGATCGCGTCCCAGCAGGGCGCGATCGACCAGGTCCTTCGTGAGGTACGGGGTGACGAGCGAGACGCCCGTGCTGACGAGGCTGATGGCCATCACCAGCACGAGGCGGCGCCAGTAGGGCGCGAGGTAAGCGAACGCCCGCCGCAGATCCGCGTCGGCGGCGGGCCGGGAAGTCACGACGCCCTCAGCGCGCGGGAGCGCCCGGCGCCGGCGGGACGACGAACAGCTCGGTCGTCTGGTCCGCGCCCATGTGGATGGTGCGCAGGTACTGGTAGGTTGCCGCGTCGTACAGGTCGATGGTCTCGCCGGCGATGTACACGTAGATGACCTTGCCGTTCGAGCTCACGCGCGGGACGACGCGCGGCCGCCCCTTGAACTCCTGCCGGCTCACCACCTTCGCGTTCTCGAGATCGAAGGTCCAGAACTCGTAGCGCCCGATGTCGCTCTTGATGCCGTAGGCGCGCTTGTGGTCCGGCGCCTGCGCGAAGCTCACCTGCTCCGCCGGCCCGATCGGCCGGAAGTCGATTTTCCGAGCCGTCAGGTCCACCTTCCCGATGCCCATGATCCGGCGATGCTGGACGGGATCCTGCATGGTGAAGAGGCCGGTGAACGTGCCCGGCGGATCGTAGAAGTCGCTGACCGGACCGAGGCTGATGCGGCCCAGGCCGCCCTCGGCCGGCTGCGCGTACGGCCACGTCTCCACTTCTGTGAAGTTCTCGGTCTCGAGGATGATGACCTCCTCGCCGAAGAAGTAGAGGAACTTCCCATCCGGAGAGAAGCGCAGGTTGACGTTCTCCCGCTCCTCGTTCCGAGGCCAGGCGATCTGGCGCGTGACTTGGCCGCTGGCCAGGTCGAACTGTTGCAGCGTGGCGGGGCCGATCTCCCAGCGGTCGATGAGCTTCGTCGCCGTGCGCGTGAGCAGCACGAGATAGCGGTTCAACGGGTCGGCCTGCAGGTTGACGACCCGGACGCGCTTGTTGCCGCTGCTGAGCGACCAGGTGTTGAGCGTCTTCCGGGTGGCGATGTCCACGACCTCGATCTGCTCGTAGGTCGAGTTGAGCACGTAGAACCGCGTGCGGTCCTGCGACGGGGTCAGCGATCGCGCGATGCCGGTCTTGAGGACGATGCTGTCCTCGAGCTTTCCGGTGGCCTCGTCGTAGATCTGGATGTCGCCCTTGTACGAGCCGATGTAGAGCTTGCCGTTACCGGCGTTGACGGTCGGCGCCGCCGGCTTGCCCTGCGCGGACAGGCCCAGCGTGCCGGCCACGAGCACCGCGCCGAGCGCCGCAAGGGCAGTCCCGACGGGGCCTGGTCCAGTCCCGTATCCCGACGTGTCGTTTCTCACTCCCGTCACCTTCCCCTAGCCAGGAAACACGAGATCGATCTTCCGCCAGTCCTTCTGCGCGGCCGCGCACTTGGCCGTCCAGTCGGGCGCGTGATTGAGCTGGTCCGGCACCTGCGCGGGCCAGTAGCAGCCCATGTGGCAGTCGAAGAGGTCGCGCTCGACAGGCTGGCAGAGTCCCGCCGTGCCGCCGGTGCGATCCGCCTCCCACCCCGGCGAGAACACGATCGAGCATCCCGGCGGGATGTGCGGGCCCTCGGGCTGCTGCGGCGGCTGGCCGCCCTGCTGCTGCAGCGCGACGACATCGCCGGCCTGGCTCGGCGATGCTGATGCACCCGAGGTGACCAGGTCGGCGGAGGCGGGTGCCGTGACGGCTTCCACGCGCTGGGCCTTGCGGTTAATGGCGTTGAGATGCTTCATCGTCTGCTCCATCGAACTGGCGAAGGAAGCCGGGGTTCTTCACCGCCAGCTCGCCGTAAATCTCCAGGCACGTGTGTGTCCAGCCGCGAATCCACTCACAGTAGTGCAGGTTGGGCCCCTGCGTCGACCCGTAGCGGGTGTGGGCCTCGTGATAGCAGCCGCCGGCGCAGATGGGGCGTGCCCAGCAGGCCTGGCAGTCCGTCTTGTGATTGATGTGGTGCGAATCCAGGAAGTCCGCCTGCCTGGCGCGATCCACGCCCCCGGTGACCGAGCCGAAGCTGTGCGCCTCGGAGCCGGCAAAGCGGTGGCACAACGACACCTGGCCGTCGGTCGCCACGCCGAGCAGCCCGATACCGGCCCCGCACGGATAGGCCTTGGCATGCCCCTGGTGGATCTCCTGCAGGGTCTCGCGCACGTTCGAGAAGCCGTGGTGCCGATTCTCGAGCGCGGCCTTCAGGAAGTCCTGCGCCAGCGCGCGGAACTGCGCCAGCAGGTGATCGAACCCCGCATCGCTGATGGCGTGCCCCCGCTGCGGCGCGGTGGTGACCGGCGCGAAGCCGACCTCCCAGAACCCCATCTCGTCGTGGAGGTGCCGGTAGATCTTCATCACGTCCAGCGTCTGCCGCGTAAGCGTGACGCGCGCGCCAATCGGCCGCGACCTGTGCCGCGCGAGCAGCGCCTTGATCTTCGGCGCGGCGATGTCGTAGCTGCCGCGCCCGTTCTGGAAGACCCGGAACCTGTCCTGGATCTCCTGCGGCCCGTCGATGGAGATCGTGACGCCGATGCGCTCGTCGGCGAGGAAGTCGATGACATCGGGCTTGAGCAGCGTGGCATTGGTCGTGAGGCTGAAGTCGATGTCCTTCCCCGCTTCCTTCGCGCGCTGCCGCGCGTAGGCCACCGTCTTCTTCAGCACGGGGAAGTTCATCAGCGTCTCGCCGCCGAAGAACGTCACCATGGCCGTCCGGCCGCTCTCGCGCAGCGCGAAGTCGATGGCCTGCCGGGCCGTCTCCTCGCTCATGAACTTCGGCTGCTGCCCGTTCTCGGTGTCGACGATCTTGTCCTCGCCGAACTCGTAGCAGTACTCGCAGCTCAGGTTGCACTGGTTGGTGACGTTCACCACCAGCGTCTGCAGCGGGATGACCGTGAGCGGGAGGATCTTCGGAGGGGGCGCCGGGGCCTTCGCCTCGTTGATCGCGCGAATCCGGTACAGCTCGCCGAGCGTGTCCCAGACCTCACCAGGCGGGAACCGGGCCTCGAGCGAGGCGCACAGCTCGCCAATCGAGCGCGGCCCGCCCTCCAGGGCATCCACGATGGCCGACGCGCACGGGTCGAACGCGAAGACCGCGGCGCTCGGCACCATGTAGCCGAAACGCTCCCCCGCGGCCTCGAATGTGTGGAACTCCCCGAGGCGCACGACCGTGTCCACGCCGGGCGTGATCCCGTCGGACGCGGCGACGCGGGGACTGAGGTCCCGGCGCTCCATCGTGGTGTCCCGGCGCTCCGGTGTGCCGGCCTGGTCGACGGTCTGCTCGGAGTTCATCGGGGAATGACCGACGCGTCGAAGCGCATGTAGACGGGCGGCGAGACCAGCAGGTGCGCGCGGCCCTTGAGCGGCGTGCCGTCCGCGTTGTAGGTGGCCACCACCCAGACATCGCCGATGTTGTTGCGCTGGCCGCTCCTCAGCTCGTTCGGCCCTTCGATGTTCGGCGTGAACATGCCCGTCTTCGCATCCACGTCGCCCACGAACTTCAGGTCGTCGTCATCGAGCGTGGCGGTGTACTCCTCCATGCTCCACGTTGCGTCCACGACGTCGATCTTCACGTCGTCCGCCGTGTTCGGCCGCTTGTCGGGACCATTCATGTAGGCCACGGCATCGAAGGCCGCGTACATCTTCGGGTAGTTCACGCCACCCGTGCGGGCCAGGTTCCAGTCCGGCGACACGCGGATGTGGTCCACCTTGTCGTAAACGACCAGCGCACCGGGCCTCACCGCGCCGACGATGACGATGTCGCGCGGGCCGACCGCGGCCGAGTCGGCCACCGATACCGTCGCGGTGATGACGTCGTTCGCGACGCTGGCAGCCGTGACGCTGACCCCTGGCCCGAGATCCAGGTCCCCCGGCTGCACGGTGGCCGGGGCGTTCATCGCGTAGATCTTCACCGTCTGCCCCGCGCCGCCCTTCTTCAGGCCGGAACGGTCCACGCCCAGCAGGGTCGTGTCCGCGCCGGCGCGGCGGAGCTGCACGTCCATGCCGATCTCATCGTATCCGCCCGTGAACCAGCGCCCGTCGATCCCGCGCCAGTCGCGATCCACGAACATCACCTCGCGGTACACCGGAGCGTTGGCGGCGCCTGCCGTCGAACGCCCGCGCCACTGGTAGCCGGTGTAGATCATCGTGCGGCCGGTGCGCTTCACCTGCTCGCCGGTCTTCGCGTACGTGAACGTGGTCTCGGTCGTGAACTCGTCCGGCGCGTTCGGCACGCCGGCAATCACCACGCGCCCGAACACCGGACCCTTGCCAACCTCGTAGCCGCTGAGCGCCCACGTGCCCTCGATGCGGGGCGAGCGCTTCGTCGCCGACCACGAGGCCCACTCCGGGGTCTCGAACGGATAGGCCTTCGACAGGTAGTCGACAGCCTTCTCGGATGGATGGCGCGTGTCGGGCGGCCGGCCATCCGGCCCGCGATCCCGCGGCGCCGGGCCCATGCGGCGGAACACCTGGCGGTCCACCAGGGGATACCACCCGCGGTGCATCGCGATCAGCAGGTCCCACTCGCCGCGGGTCCGTCGCTGCGAAATGACCCGTCCCAACGAGTGGCACGCATTGCACAGGCCCTTCAGCTCCTCGGTGGCGAACTGGCTCTCGTCGACCACGACGCGGCGCTCCGCCTCGTAGGCCGCGTTCCGGGCCTCCTCGGGTGCCAGGCCCAGGTTGTCCGAAAGGTACTTGACGACCTCGCGCCCGACCGCGGGGTCCAGCTTCAGCCCGTTGAGCGCGACCATGCGCTTGATGGTGTCCTGCCAGCCTTCAGGGGTATTGCGCTGAAAGGAGATGCGCGACATCTGTCCCTTGTCGTCCGGGCGATGGCACGAGCCACAGGCGTTTCGGACGGCCTGGTTGCTGATCGGAATGCCGACTTCAGGCGTAGAGGACGCGGCGGCTGGCGGCTGTTGCGCGCGAAGGCCCATGCCGAGCATGAGCGTGCAGGCGGTCAGCGCGAAGGCCCCTCGTCCGAATGCGTGGATGTGCATGAATTTCGCTCCGTTTTATCACAGATCCGCTCCTTACGGACGCGGTAGCGGCGGGATGGTGGTGGCGAACACCAGCCACCCGCGCGCCAGCGCAGTGGCCAGCGCCGTGAGGAAGGCGGCCAGATCCATCGGACCTGCCCGGCCGACGCACGCCTCGAACAGCGCCGGGACCTGCCGGCATGAGGGGGCCAGCTCCACCATGGTGACGACGTCGATGTCGTGCAGGAAGCGGACGCCGGCCGGGTCGCCAGGGGTGACCAGGCGCGGCTCGAGCACGATCTCGTTACCGGCAATGGCCGGCCGCGGCTCCAGGCGCACGTCCGGGCCACGCTGGACGTGCAGGTCCGGCGCCGCGCGCAGGCGCTCGTAGGCGGCCTGCACCGCCGCCCGCTCCCGTCGTTCGCGGTCCCGCCGCTCGTCCCACTCGCGGGTCTCGGCTCGCTCCGCCCAGAAGGGGTGGGCCTGCCCTTCCGCGGCCTCGTGAAGGAACCGGCGGGTCAGCATGAGGAAGTTCGAGTAGACCTCGGCTTCGCGTGCCGTGAAGAATGCGAGCGCCGTTGAAGCCATCGACGGGTTCCTGAGGGCCGTGTGGGCGACAATGGCTGCCAGCCAGCCAGACGCCAGCGCCTTCTTCACGCCAGCCGATGAGAGGGGATCCACGAACGATGCGGCATCGCCCACGACGAGCCAGTCGGACCCGGCGTAGGTCGTGGACGAGTACATCGAGGCGTCCCAACCCGTGGGGCCAGCCTCCAGCGTGGCGGGTGCCAGCAGAGCCTGCAGGCGTGCGGTCTTGCCCACCTCGGCGAGGTAGGTGGCCCGTGCGCCGTCACCGCGGGCCATGTCCGTGGTGCGCGGATCCACCATCACGGCCACGGAGCGCCGTGCATCGTCCAGCGGGACAGACCACGCCCATCCGTCGGCGTAGGACTCGATGAGCGTGTGCGTGGGGTCGGGCAACGGCCAGCCACCCCGGCGCCGCCAGGTGGCCGCGAGCGCCACGGTGCGGTGGCCCTGCTCCATGCGCCGGCCGGCCCGGGCTCGGGCGAGCAGGCCCGCGCGCCCCGTGCAGTCCAGGCGGAACGCGGCGGGACGCCCGGCGGCGTCCTCCGGGGTCAGCAAGTCCCGCTCCACGCGGGCGCCGGCGCGCTCGGCCTCGCGAAGCATCACCCGCTCCAGGACGTCGGAGGTGGCCTGCCATCCGCGCGCCTCGTCGGCGAACATCTCCACGCGCGGCTCGCCGCTGCCCCACCACACCGTATTGCCGGTCGTGCGCACGAACCCGGCGTCGTCGACGGCATCACGGATGCCGAGGAGGTCGAAGAACTTCCCGCAACTCGGCGTGAGCGACTCGGCCAGGGCGGCGCCGGCCGGCGCCTCGGGCCGGGTCACGATGGCCACGGCATGGCCCCACGAGGCCAGGAATCTCGCGGCCGCACAGCCAGCGGGGCCCGCCCCGAGTACCAGGATCTCAGGCAACGTCACGCGCTTGCATTATCCTCTCCCCTTCTCCACTTCTCACTTCTCACTTCTCACTTCTCACTTTTCACTTTTCTCTTTTCTCTTTTCTCCCCATCCTGTTCCCCGCCATGCCGCCTGCCACCAGGGTCAGCCTCGAGGACGTCGCCCGGATCGTCAACGATCCGGACCCCGTCCTTCGGAACCTGCGGATCACGCAGTGTTACCACGCGCTCTCCGCAGAGCTGTCGCGCGCCATCGATCCGGCCAGCGCCAACTGGTCCACGTTTGCCACCTGGGCATCGAAAACGGCCGGCTTGTCCATTCGCGACGAGGAGGTTCCCCGGCTCCTCCTGGCGCTGCTCCGCGACGGCGAGCGCCTTCGCCCGCGCGTGGGCCCCGTGTTCGCGTGGATCTACCGGCACACCGCGGCCAAGGTGGACGTGTTCCAGCAGGCGCGCGACACCATCCGGCGCATCAGCGAAGAGGTGGCAGACGGCAACCGCAAGGTGTTCGCCGAGCTGGCGCCGCTCTTCGTGCGCTTCATCGACACCATGGCCACGCCGGAGGCAGAGCGCCCCGCGCGCCTCCAGGAGTTCCTGGCCACCCTCCGGCCCGGACCCTCCGATCGAGGCGGCCAGGATGTGCTGCGCGGCGCGTTCACCAACTACGCTGCCGCAGCCGTCGAGCGCGACCCGTGCATCAAGGCGCAGCTCATCCTGCTCGCCAACTGCCAGATCGGACTGCACGAGCAGACCCGGCTCCAGGACGACATCAAGGGCGCGATGGACGCGCCCGTTGCGGAGATGATTACCGACGGCATCGGTCGCCTGCTCGCGGTCCGGCTGGCCTTCCGCTTCCTGTGGCCACTGGGCGTCACGCGCGAGCGCGTGCGGGCCGCCATCCAGGAGGACTGGCAGTGCCTGGCCACGAGGCTGTCGATGCGGCTCTCGCTGCCGGACGGCCGCGTGCTGCCCCTCGGCGGGGATCGCATCCCGTGGCCGAACGAGATTCCCGACGCGCTGCGCCAGCTCACGAACGCCGACCTCATCGCGCTGCTGCGGCAGTTCGACGATGACCTGGCGAAGCTGCGGACGCACGGCGCGCGCAACTGGTCGCGCCTGCACGATCGCATGGGGTTCATCTGCGAGCTGTTCCGCGCCGAACAGCAGAGCGCCGACCTGTTCGGGCCGCCGTTCAGCCCCGAGGCCGAGGTGGATATCACGCGTGGCGTCGTGCCGCGCGCGGGCATGTGACGATGTCAGAAGGGCGAGGTCTACGATGATCACACGAACCTGGCGGGGGTGGACGACATCCGCCAACGCTCCGGCCTACGAGAACCTGCTGCTCACGCAGGTATTTCCCGGCATTGCCAGCCGGCAGATTCCCGGCTACCGCGGCATCTCGCTGGTGAAGCGAGACCTCGGGAGCGAAGTGGAGTTCATGACGATCATGTGGTTCGACTCCCTCGACAACGTGCGATCGTTTGCGGGGCCCGACTACGAGGTCGCCGTGGTGCCACCCGCGGCGCGCGCCGTTCTGGCACGTTTCGACGAGCGATCCGCGCACTACGAAACCGTCGTCGCGCCGCAGCTCGGGTGATCGCTGCGCCCCGCCATATGCCGCGCGTCCTCATCGTCACCGGCGCCAGTCGCGGCATCGGCGCCGCCACGGCCAGGCTCGCGGCCGCGCGCGGCTACGACGTGTGCGTGAACTATCTTCGAAACCGCGATGCGGCCGAGCAGGTGGTGCGCGACATCGAGCAGGCCGGCGCCCGTGCCATCGCCGTTGCCGCCGATATCTCTGTCGAGACGGACGTCGTCCGACTCTTCGACACAGCCGCCGGCGCACTCGGGCCGCCGTACGGCTTGGTGGACAACGCGGGCATCCTGGAGACGCAAATGCACGTGGACCAGATGGATGCCGCGCGCCTCGCGCGCGTGTTCCAGGCCAACGTCGTCGGCGCATTCGTCTGCGCGCGCGAGGCGGTCCGGCACATGTCCACGAGACGAGGCGGCGCCGGCGGCGCCATCGTCAACGTCTCGTCGGTCGCGGCGCGCACGGGCTCGCCGGGCGAGTACGTGGACTACGCCGCATCGAAGGCCGCCATCGACGCCATGACCATCGGGCTGGCGCAGGAGGTGGCCCTCGAGGGCATCCGCGTGAACGCCGTCCGCCCCGGCTTCATCTACACCGACATCCACGCCAGCGGCGGCGAGCCCACGCGCGTGGATCGCGTGAAGCAGTTCGTCCCGATGCGGCGGGGCGGGATGCCGGGCGAGGTCGCCACCGCCATCCTCTGGCTCCTCTCGGACGAGGCCTCGTTCACCACCGGCGCGTTCATCGACGTGGCCGGCGGGCGGTAGCAGGCTTGAACTGCGCTAAGATGCGCCGCACGCGGCCCGGCGATTCCGGCCGCCAGAGGAGAACCCGCATGCGTGTGTCCGTTCGAACCGCGCTCTGGTCCACCCTGATCGTCGCGGGCGGCACCCTTGCCGCGCTCAGCCTCTCGGCGCAGGCCCCGCCCCAGGTGGACGATGCGATGCTGCTGAACCCGCCGGCTGGCGAGTGGCTGACCTATGGACGGGACTATGCCGAGACCCATCACAGCGCCCTCACCCGGATCGATCTGTCGAACGTGGCCCGGCTGGGCGTGGCATGGTCGGTCGAGGTCGGCTCGCAGGGCAAGCTCGAGACGACGCCGATCGTCCACGACGGCGTGCTCTACGGCACCTCCACGTGGAGCGTGGTGTACGCCATCGACGTCCGTTCGGGGACCCTCAAGTGGCGGTGGGATCCCGCGCTCGTCAAGGGCGGCCTTTCGCAGGGCGGCTCGCGCTTCTGCTGCGGCCCGGTGAACCGCGGTGTCGCCATCTACAAGGGAAACGTCTACGTGGGCCTGCTGGACGGACGGCTCGTCGCGCTCAACGCGCAGACCGGCCACGTGGAGTGGGCCGTTCAGACCACACCGGTAGGCAGCGATTACTCCATCACCGGCGCCCCGCGCATCGTGAAGGGCAAGGTGCTCATCGGCAATGGCGGCGGCGAGTACGGCGTGCGCGGCTACCTGACGGCGTACGACGCAGAGAGCGGCAAGCAGGTCTGGCGCTGGTACGTCGTGCCAGGTGACCCCTCGCTGGGGATGGAGGACGCGTCGATGGAGCGCGCCGTCAAGACCTGGCGCGGCGAGTGGTGGAAGTACGGCGGCGGCGGCACGCCGTGGGACGGGATGGCGTACGACCCCGAGGCGGACCTCGTGTACGTGGGCACGGGCAACGGGTCGCCGTGGAGCCGCGATCACCGCAGCCAGGGCTACGGAGACAACCTGTATCTGTCTTCAATCGTGGCGCTGCGCGCCGACACCGGGCAGTACGTGTGGCACTACCAGACAACGCCCGGCGACGACTGGGACTACAACGCCGCGCAGCCGATGATCCTGGCGGACCTGACCATCGACGGGAAGCCGCGCAAGGTCCTCATGCAGGCCCCGAAGAACGGCTTCTTCTACGTCCTCGACCGCCTCACGGGGGAGTTCATCTCGGCGGCGCCATTCACGACCGTCACGTGGGCCACGCACATCGACCCGAAGACCGGCCGGCCGGTGGAAACACCCGAAGCGCGGTACGGCAAGAAGGGCGCGCGGCTCTCGCCTTCACCGGTGGGCGCACACCACTGGCCGCCCATGGCGTACAACCCGGCGACGGGGCTGGTGTACTTCCCCGGCCAGGACACGGCATCCCACTTCCAGGCGGTGGATTCCTTCGACTTCAAGATAGGCCAGTGGAACACCGGCACCAGGCTCGGCCAGACCGCCGGGGCGGCGGCCTCCGCGGCGGCTCCGCCGGCGCCAGCGCCGCTGCCAGGACGCCGCGGGTTCCTGGTCGCGTGGGATCCGGTCGCACAGAAGGAACGATGGCGCATCGACTTCAACCCGAGCGGCGGCGTGCTCTCGACCGCCGGCAACCTGATCTTCGTGGGCGACGGCGCCGGCAGGTTCATGGCGCTGGACCCGGCCACGGGCAAGCAGGTGTGGGAGCGGCAGCTACTGCCCGGCATCGCAACGCCCGTCACCTACGAGGCAAACGGACAGCAGTACGTCGCGGTCATGTCTGGCTCGGCCAACGGCCGGGTATTTGCGTTCGCGCTGGATGCGGCGGGGGGAAAGGGGTTCTGAGGTTCGCGGGTTCTCGGGTTCTGAGGTTCGCGGGTTCGCGGGTTCTCGGGTTCTGAGGTTCTCGGGTTCGCGGGTGCTCGCGTTCGCGGGTGCAGGGGTGGTGCTCGGGGGATGAGCACCCTGCACCCCTGCACCACCGGTGCACCCTTACCTCTTCGTCGCCTCCCAGATGGAGGCGGCGCCGCCGCCGATGGCTGCGCCGATGAGCGCGCCCTTCTTGCCCCCAGCGATGGCGCCAATGCCGGCGCCGGTGCCGGCGCTGCCGCCGATGATCATCGCCGTCTTGGCGACGGAGCGCTTCGGCTGGCGGCGCACGTCGGGCTCAGACGGCTCGCGATAGACGCTGCGCTCGCGCACCGGGGCGGTCCGGACCGCGGGCTGTGCGGCGGGCATCGGCGCGAAGGTCACGGGCTGCGACTGCGTGGCGGTCATCGCCGGCAGGGCGCCTGGCGCGGGCATGCTGGCCTCTGCCGTGGTCGATCGCATCGGGCCGGCCGCCATGAGCGCGATCCCGCCCGCGACCAGGCCTCCAAGAGCTGAACCCAGAATCACCTTCACCATGATCGTGTCCCCCTGGCCAGGCTGGGTCCAAGGAGCGTGCCACCGGGAGCAAGCCTGTGAACGCGTAGAAAGCAGGCGGAAAACGGCGGATCTGGCGACGCCCGCCGATGGGCGGGCGCGGAAGTGTCTACGATTGTGGGTACCTCGGCCGCGGCCGGGGGACGGTCTCAAGCGCCGCGGAACCACGCGACGGTGCGGCGCAGCCCTTCCTCGAAGGGCACGCTGGGCGCGTAGCCGAGCAGGCGCGCGGCCTTGTCGATGGAGGCCTGCGAGTCGTGAACGTCGCCGATGCGTGGCGGCCCGTAGACGGGCGTGAGGCTCGTGCCGATGATGCCCTGCAGCACACGCAGCAGCTCGTTGAGGGACACGCGGCCGGCTGTCGCCACGTTGATGGCTTCGCCCGCCGCCTGCGGCGCCTCGCAGGCGCGCAGCACGCCGTCCACCACGTTGGCCACATAGGTGAAGTCGCGCGTCTGCTCGCCGTCGCCGTGGATGGTGGGCGCCTGCCCCGCCAGCAGCCACTTGATGAACAGGGAGATGACACCGGAGTACGGGGAGCCCGGATCCTGCCGCGGGCCGAAGACGTTGAAGTAGCGGATGCTCACCGTCTCGAGGCCGTAGAGGCGCGTGAACTGCTTCATGTACTGCTCGCCCACCACCTTCTGCAGGGCGTACGGCGAGAGCGGGTCCGTCGGCATCTCCTCGTGCTTCGGCAGCGTCGGCGTGTCGCCGTACTCGGACGACGAGCCGGCGAAGACGACCCGCCTGACGCCGGCGTCACGCGCGGCGACCAGCACGTTGAGCGTCGCATCGATGTTCGCCCGGTTCGACGCGATCGGGTCCTGCACCGAGCGCGGCACCGACGGAATGGCGGCCTGGTGCAGCACGTAGTCGGCGCCCGCGCAGGCCCGTCGCGCCACGTCGAGGTCCGCCAAGTCGCCCTCCACGACCTCCAGGCGGGAGGCCGCGTCCGCCGCGCCGTCGCGCACCGCGGCAGCCAGCGCGGCATCGATGTTCGCGCGCTTGCCGGTGCTGAAGTTGTCGGCCACGCGCACGCGGTGCCCGCGACGCAGGAGCTCTTCGACGAGATGCGACCCGATGAAGCCCGCGCCGCCCGTGACTGTATACCGTGCCATGCCGATCCTCAGTCCCCCGTTATCCGCGCGTGCAGGCCCGCCCGCGAGGCTGCGCGGCAGTTCCCGGCCCGGGTTCCGTCTTCGCCAACGCTGCGACGGAAAACCCCAACTCCCGTCTCCCGACTTCCCACTCCCGAAACCAGGCGCGGCCTCCTAGGGCCACCCGTCCTTCGGCAGGCCCGGCACCAGCGCCAGCGCGTTCCTGGAGTACAGCTTCTTCAGTACCTCGTCCGGCAGGTCCATGCCGTACAGCTTCCAGAACGCGTGGTAGTCGCGGTAGTAGTCGAAGTACTCGTCGGCGGTCTCGAACGTGCGCCAGTAGTACGGGAACTCGTCGGGCTGGAAGCTGTCCTTGCCGAAGAGCACCCGATCCTGGTTCTTCACGAAGAAGGCCCGTGCGGCTCGGGGCTGGCGGCCCAGCTCGGCAAGGATGGCCGCCACCTCGAGATGGACGTTCGGCATCGTGTCGAGCATCTGCTGCGCCTTGGCGAGGTCGTTGGCGCGGTAGCCGAAATGGGCCGCGATGAACGTGGTCTCCGGGTGCTTTCGGAACATCCGATCGCGCTCGGCCAGCAGCTCTTCGAAGCGCGGGAACTCGCCCGCCGGATAACGGCGGTCGGCAAAGAGCGCGAGCTCCAGCCAGCGCTCGTTCCTGAAGTCGATGGGCTCGAAGAACTCCTGCGGCTCGGCGGTGTGGATGAGGACCGGCACGCCCAGCCGCCCGCACGTGGCCCAGATGGAATCGAGCGCGGGGTCGTCCACGGCGAGGCGCGAGCCGTCGGCCTTGCGCAGGCGGAGGCCGAGGTCCTTGAAAATCTTCAGCCCGCGCGCGCCGGCCCTGATGTCGCGCTCCAGTTGCGCGGCCGCCCTCTCGGACCACCCGGGTGTGCCCACGCCCGAGAAGTCGACGTTGGCGAACAGCACCATCCGGTCGCGGTGCGGGCTCTTCGCGATGGCGTCCAGCCCCTGGCGCAGCCGGTCTCCCGTGCCACCGCTCAGGTTGACGAGGACCCGGAGGTTGTTCGCGTCCATCCCGGCCACCACCCGATCGAACTGCTCGGCGGTGATGGGCGTGGGCTGGTGGCTGTGGATGTCGATGACCGGGAATTTCGCCTTCGGGACGGGATGCTCCGCGACCTTCAGTGTGCTGCGCGGCTTGTAGTCGATGATGCTGGGCGGCGGGAACTCCGGCGTCCGCCCCGCGCCGGGCCGTCCCCGCTGCACGCCCGGCCCCTGCTGCGCCAGCAGCGTCCCTCCCACCACCACGGCGGCCAGGGCCGCAACTGTCATGACCGCGCGTCGCATCGTGTGCTTCGAACCCTCGTGCGTCGAACTTTCGTGCTTTGCACCGCCGTGCCAAAGTGCCGCAGTGAGCCGATAAGCCGAATTCTGTCCCCCTCGACTCGCACCGGCTCGCGCCGGCGCTCGCTCGGGATGACGACCATTCCTCTAGTCCCGGCATTGCTGACGGGATCCAGCGACCGACCCGGAGGCCTCGGGTGGACCACCCGTGCGGCCGAAGCCGCGCGCCTCCCTATTTGGTCTTGCTCCGTGCGGGGTTTTGCCTGCCACCCCTGTTACCAGGGGCGCGGTGCGCTCTTACCGCACCATTTCACCCTTACCCTTCGACTCGCCCTTGCGGGCTCGCTCAGGGCGGTATCTTTTCTGTGCCACTGTTCCGTCGGGTCGCCCCGCCCGGGTGTTACCCGGCGCACTGTCCTGCTGGAGTTCGGACTTTCCTCTCCCGGCGGCGGTTCCGCGCGCGCCCTGCTCCTTGCGAAGCCGGCCACGCGAGGCCTTCCACCGGCAGCGGTCGTCTGGCTCACTGCGGCACGTTCAAGTGTAGCAGGTAGATTGCGTCGGGAGTCGGGAGTCGGAGGTGGGCCGAACGCCGATTCGTTCAAGGGTCAAGCGAGTCGTGCAGGCGATTCAGCATCGCCCCCACCCGGGCGTTCGTCCTGGCGAGCTCCGCGCAGGTCTCGCGACTCAGGAAGGCGTTCCGGAATGCAATCTCGAGTTCCGTTTCCAGTTCGCCCTAAGATCCCATCGCGATTGAGACGTGGTTCTGGTATGCGGCCCGTCGCTTCTTTCGTCGATAGCCCTCAGCCACATTGGACGGCATCGAGACCGCGGCGTCCTGCATCTGGCGCCGCAGCCCGTACGCAACCGCGGGCATTCGGGACGTGTGCTGGAACACCAGATCCACGAGGTCCATCGACGTCCGCCAGACTTCGAGGTCCCTGAAGGAGCCGAGAGTCATACCCCCGGGCGAAGCAGCGACAATGCCAACTGGAAGCCTGCGGAATTCCGTGTGTGCGAATCGGTCACATCCGGAATGTGACAACCTTCGGTTGTCGGAGTGATGGTTCTCCGCAGCGCAACTGACGTTACCCATCCCGGAACGACGGTTGCCGCCGGGTTACGACTCCCACTCCCGACTCCCCACTCCCACCCGGCTCCCGGCTCCCGGCTCCCGACTCCCGACGCTATCTACCGCCCGTCCCGCTCCTCGCTGATCTGGTACTGCTCCAGCTTCTTGTACAGGTTGCTGCGCGGCGTATCGATCACTTCCGCGGTCTTCGAGATGTTCCACCCGTTCTCGCGCAGCTTGGCCACGAGGTAGGCGCGCTCGGAGGCGCTCTTGAACTCCTGCAGCGTGGCAGCCGTCGCCCACGCCGGATCGGGTGCGGGCGGAGGCAGCGCGCCGGCGGCAGGCACCGCGCCGGGCACGGCGGCCTCGACGCGACCCGCGCCCTCGTCCGGGATGTCGCGCGCGTCGATGGCGTCGCCGGTGGTCATGATGAGCAGCCGCTCGATGGCGTTCCTGAGCTCGCGGATGTTGCCGCGCCAGTGCCGCTGCTTCAACTTCTCCATCGCCTGCGCGGAGAAGGTCCGGCGGCGGAAGTTGTTCTCGCGTGCCAGGAGATCCGCGAAGTGGCGCACGAGCGACGGGATGTCCTCGCGCCGCTCGCGGAGCGGCGGCACGTGGATCGGGACGACGTTGAGCCGGTAGAACAGGTCCTCGCGGAACGTGCCCTTGTCGATGGCCTCCTCGAGGTTCTTGTTCGTGGCCGCGATCACCCTCACGTCCACCTTGATGACGCGGTTGCTGCCCAGCCGCTCGATCTCCTGCTCCTGGAGCACGCGCAGCACCTTGGCCTGCGTCTTCAGGCTCATGTCGCCCACTTCGTCGAGAAAGATCGTGCCCTTGTCGGCCTGCTCGAACTTGCCGATCTGGCGGTCCGTGGCGCCGGTGAACGAGCCCTTCTCGTGTCCGAACAGCTCCGACTCGATGAGCTCGTCCGGGATGGCCGCGCAGTTCACCTGCACGAACGGGCCGTCCCGGCGGAGGCTCTCGCGATGGATGGCGCGCGCCACCAGCTCCTTGCCGACGCCGCTCTCGCCCCAGATGAGCACCGTCGCATTCGTGGGCGCCGCCTTGTGGATGGCATCGCGCACGGCCAGGAGCGTCGGCGAGTCGCCCACGATCTGGTAGCGCTTCTCGATGTCGCGCTTGAACGACCGGTTCTCGCTCCGGAGCCGCGAGGTGTCCACCGCGTTGCGGACCGTCACCAGGATGCGATCCTGTGTCGGCGGCTTCTCGATGAAGTCGCGCGCTCCCAGCTTGATGGCCTGGGCCGCCTCGCTGGAGCTGGCGCCGCCCTGCTCCACGTGCCCCGAGATGACGACGATGGGCGTAGTGTCGGTGAGGTGACGGACCTTCTGCAGCACCTCGAGGCCGTCCATGCCCGGCATCTTGATGTCGAGGAACACGACGTCGGGCGCCTCGCGCTCGATCATGCGCACGCCGTCCTCGCCGGTGGCGGCCTGCAGGACCTCGTATCCTTCGTACTCGAGGATCATCCGCAGCGTGTCGCGGATGCTGGCTTCATCGTCGACGACCAGGATCCGTGGCTTCAACGGGGCTCCGTGCGGACGGTGTGGATGATGCGCTGGTCGAGATCGGGATCGTAGAGGAACACGGCGAGCACGTCGCCCGGACGGCTGGCCTGCACGAGGCGGCGGTAGGCGGCCACCGACTTGACGCCGCGGCGGTTGATCTCGAGGAGGACCTGGCCGCGCAGGATGCCGGCCTCGCCGGCCGGGCTGAGCGGCTCGACCCGCTGCACGAGCAGGCCGGTCATGCCGGACGGCACGTCGAAGCGGTGCGCGTTGGACTCGTCGATCTCGATGAGCGTGAGCCCGAGCTCGATGGGCTCCGCGTCGGCGAGGCGGCTGCCCGCCGGCGAGGTCGGCGCGGTGGACGGCGCCACGCGGCCCGGGCGCTCGGCCAGCTTCACCGCGACCTCCATCGGCCGGCCGTCCCGCAGGAACTCCAGGCGCGCCGTCGCGCCGGGCTTGCGCTCCGCGATCGCGCGGATGAGCGTGCTGTTGGTCCGGACGGGCTCCTGATCCACCGCGGTGATGAGGTCGTACGGCTTGAGCCCCGCGCGTGCCCCGGGCGACCCCGCCGTCACGTCCTGCACCAGCGCGCCATCGGATCGCGACAGCCCCAGGGAGGCCTGGACGTCCGGATCCACGTCGCGGAGCGCGACGCCGATGTAGCCGCGCGACACGCGGCCCTCGCTGCGCAGCTGCGGCAGGATGGCGCGCGCCTGGTTGATGGGGATGGCGAACCCGATGTTGTTCGCCTGCCGGCTTACCGCGGCGTTGATGCCGACGATCTCCCCGCGCATGTTGATGAGCGGGCCGCCGCTGTTGCCGAAGCTGATGGCCGCGTCGGTCTGGATGTAGTTGTCGAGGCTCGAGTCGAACAGCTTGCGCCCGATGAAGCTGACCACTCCCACCGTGAGCGTGTGCTCGTACGACAGCGGGTTGCCGATGGCCACCACCCACTCGCCCACGCGGAGCGTGTCGGAGTTGCCGAGCGTGGCATGCGGCAGCGGCGAGGGCGCCTCGACCTTGATGAGCGCGATGTCCGTGTCCGGGTCCGATCCGACCGGCGTGCCGCGAAGGCTGCGGCCGTCGGCGAGCTTCACCGTGATGCGCTCGGCGCCCTCGATGACGTGGTGGTTGGTGAGGATGTAGCCGTCCCGGTCGATGATGAAGCCGGTGCCTGTCCCCCGCCGCGGGGCGTCCTGGCCGCGGGGACGCGGCACCTCGGGCAGGTCGTCGGGGGTCTCGATGCGGCGCCGGGGCTGGGTGGCGGGCCGCGGCCGCCGGCCGCGCGCGCTCGCATCGATGTTGACCACCACGGGGTTGAGCCGCTCGGCGATGTCGGCGAAGTTCGGTGTGAGGGCGGGGCCGCCCGGCGCGAGGCCGGAAGGGACAGCGCCGATGGCCGGTATGCTGGAGGGTGTCCCTGCGTGCGCCGTCGCGGGCAGCGCCACCAGCGTCGGCGCCGGCGAGAGCACGCCGGTCACCACCACGCCGAGCAGCAACCCGACGGCGGCGGCCAGGCCTGCGGTGAGCCACACGAACCCGCGCGTCATGACTCGCCCATTATAAGCCCGAGGAACTCCGCCTCCTCGAGCGTCGGAACCCCCAGGGCCCGGGCCTTCTCGAGCTTGCTGCCGGGCTCGGCGCCGACGATCAGGTACGAGGTCTTCCGGCTGACCGATCCGGTCACCTTGCCGCCGAGCGCCTCGAGCCGGGCCGCGGCGTCCTCGCGCGACATCGAGTCGAGCGTGCCCGTGATGACGAAGCTCTTCCCCGCCAGCGGCTGCGGCCCCCGGGGCGCGGCCTTGCGCTCGCCCACGGTGCGCACCCCGGCCTCGCGCAGCCGCTCCACCAGCCGGCGATTCCGCGGCTCGTCGAACCAGCTGCGCACCGACGCCGCCACCACCGGGCCCACCTCGTGGACCTCCTGGAGCGCCTCGACCGGCGCGGCTTCGATGGCCTCCACCGAGCCGTAGTGATCGGCCAGGACCTGCGCGCCGCGCTCGCCGACGTGCCGGATCCCCAGCGCGTTCAGCAGTCGCCACACCTCGTTCTGCTTCGACCGCTCGATCTGCCCCATCAGCTTCGCGGCGGACTTCTTTCCCATCCGCTCCAGCGCCTCGAGGGTCTCCGAGGTGAGGTGATAGATGTCGGCCGCGTCCTTCACCAGCCCCTTCTCCACGAGCTGACGGGTGAGCACCTCGCCCAGGCCCTCGATGTTCATCGCGCCGCGCGAGACGAAGTGATCGAGGCTCCGCATCAGGCGCGCCGGGCACGAGCTGTTCTCGCACCGCCAGACGGCCTCGTCTTCCGGCTTGTGCAGGTGGCTGTGGCACACGGGGCAGTGCGTCGGCATCACCCACGGCTGCGAGTGGTGGGGCCGCTTCGCCAGCACGGGGCCCACCACCCGCGGGATCACGTCGCCCGCCTTCTCGACGATGACGGTGTCGCCCTCGCGGATGTCCTTCCGCGCCAGGTCGTCGGGATTGTGCAGCGTGGCCAGCGAAATCGTGGACCCGGCCACCTGCACCGGCTCGAGCACCGCGTAGGGCGTGGCCGCACCGGTCCGGCCGATGTTGACCTCGATCCGCTTCAGCAGCGTCGTCGCCTGCTGCGCTGGGTACTTGAACGCGGTGGCCCACCGGGGGAACTTCGACGTCGTGCCCAGCCGCTCACGCAGGGCCAGATCGTTCAGCTTGACGACGACCCCATCGGTCTCGAAGGGCAGGGTGTGGCGCTTCTCGCGCCACGTCTCGCAGAACGCGAGGACGCCGTCGATGCCGTCCACCTCGTGCCAGTGCGGCTCGACGGGACAGCCCCAGGCCTTCAGTGCCTTCAGCATCGCGGCGTGGGTGGCAAATTCTGCAGCGTTTTCGGGGGGTATCGTGCCAGGCCCCGCCACCTGGTACAGCCACGCCGACAGGCCGCGCCTCGACACCTGTGTCGGGTCCAGCGTCCGCATCGTCCCGGCGGCGGCGTTCCGGGGATTGGCGAAGAGCGGCTCGCCCTGCTCCTCCCGCTCGACGTTGAGCCGCTCGAACGCCTTGCGCGGGAAGTACACCTCGCCGCGAATCTCGACGCGGCCTGCGGGGCCGTGCTTCAGCGCCAGAGGGATGGCGCGGATCGTCCGGACGTTGAAGGTGACGTCCTCCCCGCGCACGCCGTCGCCGCGCGTGGCGCCGCGCACGAGCGTCCCGTGCTCGTAGGTGAGCGAGATGCTGAGGCCGTCGATCTTCAGCTCGCACACGTACGACGGCGAGTCGGCCCGGCCCAGGCCCTTGCGCACCCGCTCGTCGAAGGCGCGCAGATCCGCCTCGTCGTACGAGTTGTCGAGGCTGAGCATCGGCACGGCGTGCTCGACGGTGACGAATCCCTCTGCCGGACGACCGCCCACGCGCTGGGTCGGCGAATCCGGCGTCACCAGCTCCGGGTGCTCCGCCTCGAGCGCGCGCAGCTCGTTCATCAGCGCGTCGAACTCGGCGTCGGCGATCTCCGGCTGCGCGTGGACGTAGTAGAGCTCTTCGTGCCGCCGGATCTCGCGGCGCAGCTGGTCGATGCGGTCGACCGCCGTCACGCGCGCGCTCCTGTCACGGGAACACGAGGAACACGAAGGGCACGAAGGACGACACGAACTAGGGAATCAGCGAACCCAGGAAGCGCAGAAGCCGCGGGGACGAAGGTCCGACGAAGCGTCATGGTCCAGCCATCCAAACAGAGGTATTCCCTTCGTCTGCCTTTCCTTCGTGCTCTTCGTGTTCCCGGGGACAGCTCAGCGGTCGCGGAGGAGGACGTAGTCGGCCAGGCCCGTCAGGGCCTCGCGCTCAGGCGTCGGCGGGAAGACGCGGAGGCTGCGCTTGGCCGCTTCACCGAACTCCACCGCGCGCTGGTACGCGTAGTCGATGGAGCGGTGCTCGGCGAGCATCGCCTTCAGGCGCGTCCACTCCTCGGGGGTCACGTCCCGGGACTCGACGATGCCGCGCACCAGCGCCTCGGCTTCGGTGCCGCCGTGCTGCAGCAGGTGGATGATGGGCAGCGTGATCTTCCCCTCGCGCAGGTCCCCGCCGATGGGCTTGCCGAGCGCCTGGGCCTCGCCCGTGAAGTCCAGCAGGTCGTCGACGAGCTGGAACATCACGCCGAGGTTGAAGCCGTAGTCCCGGAGCGCCGAGCGCTTCTCGGCGCTCACCTCGCCCAGCATCCCGCCGATCTCGGCGCAGCCGCCGAACAGGAACGCCGTCTTGCGGTTGATGATGTCGAAGTGATCGGCCTCCGCCAGGTCCACGACGCCGTTCTTGGTCAGCTGGTAGATCTCCCCTTCGATCATCCGCAGGGTGACGTCGCACAGCAGCTGGGCGATCTCCAGCGTGTTCTGCGCGAGCGCCATCGCCATCGACTTGATGTAGAGGAAGTCGCCCGCCAGAACGGTGACGTCGTTGCCCCATTGCGAGTGGACGGCCTTGCGCCCCCGCCGCACGTCGGCATCGTCGATGATGTCGTCGTGCACGAGCGTCGCGGTGTGGATGAACTCCACCACCGCCGCATTCACCACCGCGCGCGGACCGGTGTAACCGCACAGGCGGGACGCCATCAGCAGCACGGCGGGGCGCACGCGCTTGCCGCCGCTCTTCTGGATGTACGCGCCGATCTCGGGGATGACGTGGACCTGCGACTGGACCTGCCGCTCGTACTCGCGCTCGACGGCCTCGAGGTCGGCCCGCACGGGTTCGAACAGCTGGATCAGGTCCGCCTGGGTCTTCGGGAGCACGTTGGACAAGCTCGTCAATCTCACCATAGGGCGCGCGGTGGTGTCAACGCGCGGATCGCCCGTTAATGCTTGCAGGGCTGAGCTTTGCGGCCGTCAGCCGCGAAAGAGTCGGTGAAAGTTCATCGAGACCGTCCGCCCCAGCTCACTCGCGGTCACGCCGCGAGCCTCCGCCACCACTTCCACCACGCGCTTCACATACGCCGGCTCGTTCCGCTTGCCGCGAAACGGCGTGGGCGCCAGGTAGGGGCTGTCGGTTTCCACCAGCAGCCGGTCCGCCGGGATCCGGGCCGCCGCCGCCCGGAGCTCCGACGCCTTGGGGAACGAGACGATGCCCGGGATGGACACGTAGTACCCGGTGGAAAGGGCCCGCTCCGCCGCCGCCACGTCGCCGGAGAAGCAGTGAAACACTCCCGTGGTATCGACGCCGTCTGGCTCGCCGAGGATTCGCAGGGTGTCCTCTTCGGCTTCGCGGGTGTGGATGACCACGGGCAGCTGGCGCTCGCGGGCCACGCGGAGCTGCACGCGGAACACGGCCTGCTGCACCTCGCGCGGCGAGAAGTCGTAGTGGTAGTCGAGGCCGATCTCTCCCACCGCGCGGGCCGCGGGCAGCGCGTCGAGCCGCCGCTCGACCAGCCGCGCGGCCTCCTCGGCGTCAGCCGCGAAGAGGTGCGCGCGATGCGGATGGACCCCGATCGCGAACCGGCACGCCGGCCACGCCTCGAGCACCCGCGCCGCCCGCGCGATCTCGGCGTCGTCCTCGGCCGCGAGAATCACGAGCGCGGAAAGGACCCCCGCCTCCCGCGCGCGCGCGACCACCGCGTCGAGGTCTTCGGCGAACTCCTCGCCGGCGATATGGCAGTGGGAATCGATCACTGGATCACGTCGGGAGTCGGGAGTCGGCGCTATCGGACGCGCGTTCCGGGGACCGCTGGCTCGGCATTCAAGAGCAGTGCTCCCCCACCCTCGGGGCTGGCCGCGAGTACCATGCCGTTCGACTCGATGCCCATCAGCTTCGCGGGCTTCAGGTTCGCCACGACGACAATGGTGCGGCCGACGAGCTGCTCGGGCTGGTAGCTCTCGGCGATGCCCGCGAGAATGGTGCGCGGCTCGGCTTCGCCGACGTCAACCTTCAACTGGACCAGCTTCTTCGACTTCGGGACGTTCGACGCCTCGAGGATCTTCGCGACCTTGAGCTGGACCTTCATGAAGTCGTCGATGGTGATCTGCTCCGGTGCGGCAGCTGCGGACGCAGATGGCGTAGGGGCCGCAGATGCCGCAGATGCCGCAGATGGCG
>JBFWQE010000040.1:0-14164 GCA_050249615.1 Vicinamibacterales bacterium | reverse complement strand
CGGACAACCGGTCGGCCTTCGCCGGGTCCTTCGCGAGGCTCCACGGCTGCGTCTCGGCGATGTACTCGTTGGCCGCGCTGATCAGCCGGTAGGCGGCGGCCACGCCCTCGTGCAGCGCGAGGCCGTCCATCGCCTTTCGGTATGCGCTCGCCGTGTCCGCGGCAATCGTTGCCAGCGAACCGCCGCCGCGCGCCAGCAGGCGCCCCTGGCGGTACCGCTCGGTCATCGCCGCCACGCGGTTCACGAGGTTGCCCAGGTTGTTCGCCAGGTCGGCGTTGTACTTCTCCTCGAAGCGCTCCCAGGTGAAGTCGCCGTCCCCGCCGTACGGCACTTCCTTGGTCAGGTAGAGCCGCAGCGGATCCGGGCCGAAGCGCTTCGCCGCGTCCAGCGGGTCCACGATGTTGCCGAGCGACTTGCTCATGCGCTCGCCCTTGAAGTAGACCCAGCCGTGCCCGAACACCTGCGCGGGCAGCGGCTGCCCGGCGCTCATCAGCATTGCGGGCCAGAACACGCAATGGAACCGCGTGATGTCCTTGCCGACGATGTGAAGGTTGGCCGGCCAGCGCTTCGCGAACTGCACCTCGTCCCAGCCGTACCCGACGGCCGCGGCGTAGTTGATGAGCGCGTCGAACCACACGTAGACGACGCTGGACGGGTCGAAGGGCAGCGGCACCCCCCACGACTGCCCGGCGCGGCTCATCGAGATGTCCTCCAGCCCCCCTTCCACCAGCCGCAGGATCTCGTTGCGCCGCGATTCGGGCTCGATGAACGAGGGATGCGCGGCGTAGTGGTTCAGCAGCGGCTGCTGGTACTTCGACAGCCGGAAGAACCAGTTCTTCTCCCGGATCCATTCCGGCTTCGTCTTGTGAACCGGGCACAGCCCGTCCACGAGGTCCTTCTCCGGCTTGAACTCCTCGCAGCCCACGCAGTAGTGGCCTTCGTAGAAGCCCTCGTAGATGTCACCGTTGTCGAGGGCCGCCTGTGCCAGCCGCTGGACGGCCGGGAAGTGCCGCCGCCGATCCGTGGTGCGGATGAAGTCGTCGTACGAGACGTCGAGCCGCGACCAGACCTCGCGGAACACCTGCTCCATCTCGTCGCAGTACGCCAGTGGGTCCTTGCCCTGTTCCTGCGCCCGCTTGAACACGTTCTGCGAGTGCTCGTCGTTCCCCATCAGGAACCAGGTGTCGTCGCCCTTCAGCCGGTGATACCGCGCGATGACATCGGCGGTGATCTTCTCGTAGGCCGTCCCGAGATGGGGACGGCTGTTCACGTAGTCGATGGCGGTGGTGAGGAAGAAGGAAGACATCGTCGGGAGTCGGGAGTCGGGAGTCGAAACAGATTACGTCGGGAGTGAATCGCGCCGGGAGCCGGGAGTCGGGGGTCGATTCAGCCACGCTCGCTGCGCCTCCGCCTGCACGACCTTGATCGGCACGGACCTTTCCGCGGCCAGGCGCGCGAGGTCGTCGAACTCGGGCTGGGCGTTCAGCACTTCCCCGCCCTGGCGCGCAATCTTGAATCGTACCACGCCGTAGGGCGTTTCCACCGGCATCATCTCGCGGTCCAGGCACAGGCGCGACACCTCCTCGTAGCGGATGCCGATGGTGGTCGTCTCGCGGAAGACGATCGCCGCGAGCGCGTCGCGCTGGTCCGGCGCGCAGACGATGGTCATCAGCGTGCCCGGGCGATTCTTCTTCATCTGCACGGGCTGGTAGAAGACCTCCAGCGCCCCGGCGCCGTAGAGCCGATCCATGACGGCCCCGAAGATCTGGGGGTTCATGTCGTCGATCTCGCAGGCCATCACGGTCACCCGCCCGGCGGCCTGCCGTTCGTCGGCCTCGCCCACGAACACGCGGACCACGTTCGGGGTCTCCGGGAGGTCCCGGTCGCCGGCGCCGTAGCCGACCCGCTCCACGCGCATCGCCGGCATCGGCCCGTAGCTGTCGGCGTACTCGGTGAGGATGAGCGCGCCCGTCGGTGTGAGCGTCTCCATCTGCACGCCGCTCGAGTAGCTCGGCGCGTCGCCCAGCAGGCGCACGGTGGCCGGCGCCGGCACCGGGAAGATGCCGTGCGCGGTCTTCACCATGCCGCCGCCCACGTTCACCGGCGACACGACCACGCGCGCGGCGCCGAGGTGCTCCATGGCGAACACGGTCCCGACGATGTCGATGATGGAGTCGAGCGCGCCCACCTCGTGCAGGTGCACCTTCTCCATCGTCGAGCCGTGGATGGCGGCCTCGGCTTCGGCCAGCCGCTGGAACATCTTCGTCGCGCGTGCCTTTCCCGCATCGCTGAGCGCCGACTTCTCGATGGCCGCGTAGATGTGTTTCAGGTGGTAATGCCGATGGGGCCGGGAGTCGGGAGCCGGGAGTCGGGAGTCGGACTCCGTCACGCGAAACTTGAGCGACGACACGCCGGCCTTCAGCACGCGTTCGGCGGAGACGGTGTAGCCGTCCACGGCGAGGCTGCCCAGGGCGCGCCGCACTTCGTCGACGGGCACGCCCGCGTCGATGAGGGCGCCGAGGATCATGTCGCCGGCCGCGCCGGCAAAGCAGTCGAAGTAGAGGGTCTTCATCGCCGATGGGATATCCCCCGAAGCATCGCATTTGCCCCGGGCAAACGCAATCGCGCCTCCTCACCGCAGCTGGTGCGCCAGCTTGAAGCTGAAGAAGCGCCCGCCGCCGAGAATGATGTGGTCCACCACCGCGATCCCCATCGTCTCCCCCGCCTGCACGATGCGGCTGGTGACAGAGATGTCGTCCTGGCTCGGCGTCGGATCCCCCGAGGGATGGTTGTGGAACACCACGACCGACGCGGCCGAGCCGAGCACCGCCTCGCGGAAGATGTCCCGGGGCAGCACCAGCACTCCATCCTGCGTGCCGACGCCGACGATGGCGGTCCGCAGGAGGCGGAGCCGCGCGTCGAGCAGCATCACCCCGAAGCGCTCCACGCGGTAGCCGCCATAGAGCGGCATCAGGTAGTGGGCGATATCCGCCGGCGCGAGGAACCGCGGCCGCTCGCCCGCCGCCCGGATGAGCGAGCGCCGCCCCAGTTCCACTGCCGCCAGGACGCGCGCCGCCCGCGCCTCGCCCACCCCGTCGATGCGCTGCAGCTCGTCCAGGGAGAGCCGCGGCAGGCCGTCGGCCCCGCCGGCCGCCCCAAGGACGTCCTGCGCTACGGCGAGTGCGCCGCGCCGGCGCGTGCCGCTCCCGAGCACCAGCGCCAGCACCTCGTTGTCGCCGAGCGCCCACGCACCGGCCCGCGTCAGCTTCTCGCGCGGCCGGTCCACGACGGGGAGATCCTTCACGGTGTGCCTCGATCCCCTGCCGTATACTCAAGGTCGATGCCGCGTGCGCTGCCCCTGGCCCGACTCACGTCGCTGGTCGCCATCATCGTCGTCATCCTGCTTGCCGCCGCCTGCTCGGAGCCGCCCAGCAAGGAAATGAACCAGGCGCAGGGCGCCATCGACGCCGCGCGCGCCGCGGGCGCGGAGCAGTACGCGCCCGACGAGCTGAAGGCCGCCATCGACGCCCTGGCCCAATCGGAGGTGGCCGTGACCGCCCGCGACTACCGCCTCGCGCTGGCCCACGCCCTCGACAGCCGCGAGCGCGCGCAGGAAGCCGCCAGGGCCGCCGTGGATGCCCGCGCAAAGGCCCGTGGCGACGCCGAGCGCGAGCTGGCCGAGGCCACCGCCCTCCTGCAACGCGTCCAGGCGCGGCTGAAGGATCCGGCTGTCGCGAAGCTCCCACGGCGCGCCATCGCCGCACACCAGCAGACCGTGACCACCGTCGAGACCGCCCTGCAAAAAGCGCGCGCGTCGCTGGAGGTGGAGCAATACGACGAGGTGGGCAGGGCCGCCGCCGACGCGACCTCCGGGCTTCGGGCCGTTTTGGATGCGCTCGACGCCGGCACCACGCCGCCGGCTCGCCAGCGCAGGCGCTGAACCGCGCGCAGCACCGCGCAGAAAATGCGCGCGCGGCGGACGAGCCGGCGCGCAGGTTCTGCACGGCGGTTCGAACCTCGGGGTTCAGGGGATCACGATGACGACATCCGGCGTGGGCGCGCTTGCGCCGGTGGCGTTCACGCTGCGGACCCGCACGTAGTACGTCCCATCCGGAACGCTCGTCGTCACGAAAGTCCGGTCCGCCGTGGTCGCGGTGGCGAGATCAGCCAGGCCCGGGGCGCTGCCGGCCTCGAGCCGGTAGAACGTGGGCGGTGCCCCTGTCGTCGGCGCGTCCCACGAAAGCGTGACGGTCGAACCCGATACCGCGAACTGCAGGTTCGCTGGCGGCGCCGGTGGCGGTCCGCCGACCTGGACGATCACCTCATTCGACGCCAGCCCTGTCCCGCAATCGTTGCGCCCGCGCACGCGCACGAAATAGGTGCCCGGCGGCGCAGCCGTCTGGTAGTCCAGGCGCGGCCCGACGTCCAGCACGGCGAGATCGGCCAGGCCGCTTGCACTTCCAGCTTCGACGACATACGCGTTCGCACCGAAGGCCGCGCCCCAGGCGAGCGCGGCCCGCACGTCGGTCCCGGATCCCGACAGCGGGCCCGGAGATGCCGGCGGCGAATTGCAGGCGCGGGGTGCAAGGGCAAAGGCCACCTCGTTGGACGGGGCGCTCAGGCCGTCGGCGCGGCGGGCGTGCACGCGGACGTAATAGACGCCCTCGGGCGCGGTGGCGCGCAGCTCCGTGGCGGGGCTGCCCGTGTCGTACTCCGCAAGGTTGAACATCCCGGACGCCGACCCGGCGCGGACGACGTAGCTTTCCACGCCTCCGGTCGCCGGCGCCGTCCATGTCAGATGGACCGCGCTGCCCGAGTACAGGGCCACGAGATCCCGCGGCGCACCGGGATTGAGGGGCGTGCCCAGCGCGTGAAACCGAAGGCGCCGCGGCCCCTCCCCGCCATCGACGGGATCGTCGAGTTCGAGCACGCCGAGGCCTGCAGCGGCCGGATGTCGCCAGCGCGCGGCCGACCCGACCGGCGCAGCCGTGGTGACGTCCCACGCGGGGCCCGAATAGACGAGCCCGTCGAGATAGGCGATCTGCGAGGTGGGATCCTGCCCTGCGGGTGTCGCGGGCACCGTCCACTCCGTAAGTGATTCGGCGACTACGTCCGCCCTGCCAATCAGGCGAGCGGCGTCGACATCCACGCCCACGTAGTAGGTGTTTGCACCGTCCGGCGCGATGTCGAGCACCACGTCTCCCGCTGACAGCGTGATCGCCGGAGTCCTCGCTGCCGCCGTTGCCGGATCGACGATCGCAAGCCCCATCCGCGCCTGGCCCCCGACCGAGGTGAAATTGCCGCCGATGGCGATCGCGCCACCCGATATGGCGATGGCCTGGATGGGGCGCGGCTCGATGCCGGGGTCGGTGGAGGAACTGACAACGGCCGGGTTCCACGCGCTCAGCTGCGCCCTCGTGATATCCACGGCCAGGCCATGGCCACGCGGCACCGACTGCGGGTCGCCTGAGGTCGATGCGGCATCGAAGAAGCCGCCCGCGTAGAGCGTGGTGGACGTGGCTGCCAGTGCGGTCACATGGCCGTGGGCGTGCCCCGTGGCCGAGGTCAGCACACCCCAGGTGTCCGCCAGGCCCGTGGCAAACGGAATGCGGCGGATCTGGCTCTCGGACGTGCCAGCGAACAGGTACTGGCCATTCACCGCCAGGGCCGTGACCGGGGGAACCGGCGGCACGCTCCCGTTACTTCCGGGATTGAAGGGCAGCACCGCTCCTGTGATGATGTCCACCGCCGCCAGGTGCGGACGTCGGAGCAGTTCCGCGCTGAGCACGCGCCCGACGTAGAGCGCATCGCCGTTGGGCACGAGGTCGATCACCTGGCTGGTCTGCGCAAACGCCATCGGCGCCCAGGGATCGGCCGCGCCCGTCGCGGTATCCACCGCCGCCAGCAGGTACCGTTCCTGTCCGCCCAGTACCCGCACGGTCCGTCCCCGCAGGAACAGCCGCGGCCCGACGACTGCCAGGCGCTGCACGCCGAGAGTGGATCCGGGCGAGGCGCCGAGCGGCGGCGCAAACCCCTCGACCAGCGCGCCCGTCGTGTCGGTCAACGCGAACACGCCGACCCGTCCCAGTCCCTGGCCCGCGACGAACACGCGCCCGCCGGCAACCTCGAGGTCGTTCACGGTGAGCGCCGGGTTGCCCCAGCCCGGTCTGGGCTGGCCGGTCGCAAGGTCGATGGCCTGGAGCGGACTGCCCGCGCCGGCGATGGCGTACAGCGTCGTGCCGGCCACCTTCGCGAAGCCGCCGGACCTTCCCACGGTCGCCAGCGGCACGAACAAGCCCGACGCCGGCGCGAGCAGGCCCACGGGCTCCGTGCTCGACGCGCCTCCACGCGCCGGGGCCGACACCACCAGCCGACCGTCCTCCGCAGCGCCCTCGATGAGGACGACGTCGAACTGCGGGAGATCCCACTCGGCCAGGCGCACGCCCGTCGCGCCGTTGAACGCCACCACGCGTCCGAAGCGGTCACTCGGCCCGTTGGGCCGCGATCCGCCCACGTAGATGGCGTCGCCCACGCGCGTGATGGTCACGCCGCGTGTCACGAGATCGCCCGGAATGAAGGGATCGAGCTGAAACGACCGGTCGAAGCGGCAGTCCGCGCCCACGCGCACGAACGACCGGGAGGTCGCCACGACGAACGGCCCGTCGCCATCGAGCAGCCGCTCGGGCGCGAGCGGCACCTGCATGAACAGGCCGCCGGACGGATCGGCCACGACGATCGGGCGGAGCCCCTCTGCCGATCCGGTCCGGGTGGCGCAACCACTGCTGGGCACGCCGGAATCGGCGTGGATGAAACTCTCCCCCGCCGCGGTCTCGGCGCCGATGTACGAGAAGGCGCCTCCCAGGTACGCGACGTTGCTCACGGCCACGGCCGCGGACACGGGGGCATCGGTCACCCACTGCCACGTTGCCGCCTGGTTCACTTCGCCACCCAGCGACACCAGCGCGGCCGCCAGCGTGACCGCCAGGAGCACGCACCGCTTCATCGGAAGATCACCGGTCCCAGCGTCATCACCACGGCCACGATCACGACGAAGGCCGCCACGTCCAGCACGAGCCCGTGGCGCATCATCTGGCCGATGGGCACGTACCCCGAACTGTAGACGATGGCGTTGGGCGGGGTCGAGATGGGCATCATGAACCCCATGCTCGCCCCCAGCGTGGCGCCCAGCACGGGCTCGATGGGCCGCACGCCGGCCGCCTGCGAGACCGCGATGGCCAGCGGGATGATCATGTTGGCCGCCGCGGTATTCGAGGCCACCTCCGAGAGGGCGATGGCCGAAGCGGTGAAGAGCAGGGTCAGCGCCAGCGTGGACTGCGATGGCAGCCACGCCGTGACGCCCTCGCCCAGGGCCGTGGCCAGTCCCGTGGAGAAGGCCAGCTCGCCCACCGCAAGCCCGCCGCCGTAGAGCAGGACGATGCCCCAGTCGATTCTCACCGCCTGGTCCCACGTCATCGTGAATCGCCGTGACTTCCAGTCCACCGGCAGGAAGAACAGCAGGATCGCGCCCACCATCGCCGCCACGCCTTCGGGCATCACCTGCGCGTAACGCTGCGCAAGGGCCGTCTCTCCCAGGCCCGCGATGGCCAACAGACCGGGCAGCACCCAGAGGATCACGGTCGCGCCGAAGGCCACGAGCACGTTGCGCTGCCCGACGCTGACCCGCCCGAGCTTCGACAGCTCGTCGCGCACCATCGCGGTGCTCGACCCCACCGCGGGGAGACTGCGCGCGGACGAGAAGAGGAACAGCGCCAGCATGGCCAGGAAGAGCAACGCGACGATCGGCACGCCCAGCGCCATCCACGAGAAGAACGTGATGTCCGCGCCGGCGATGTGCTCCAGCATGCCGATGCCGATGAGGTTTGGCGGCGTGCCGACCGGCGTCCCCATCCCGCCCACCGACGCCGCGAACGAAGTGACGAGCATCATGGCCAGCGCGAACCGCCGCAGCTCGCCCGGCTGCTCGCGCGCGCCGCGCGACAGGTGCGCGACGATCGACAGGCCAATCGGGAACATCATCGCGGTGGTGGCCGTGTTGCTGATCCACATCGACAGCAGCGCGCACGTCCCCGCGTAGACGAGCAGGATGCGGGCCGGGCTCGTGGCAACCGACGGGAGCGACAGCGCCGTGTAGGCGATGCGGCGGTCCACGCCGTGGACGAACATCGCCTGCGCCAGCATGAAGCTGCCGATGAAGAGGAAGATGATGGGATCCGCGAACGGGGCGAGGGCCTGGCGCGCCGGCGCCACGCCCAGCACGATGGCCAGGGTGGGACCGAGCATCGCGGTCACGGCCAGCGGCATCGCCTCGGACAGCCACAACACGATGACCAGCCCCATGACCGCCGCCATCGACTGGGCCTGCGGGCTGAGCCCGCCCAGGGGAGCGAGCCAGAGGCCGAAGAACACCAGCGGCGCCAGCACCGTGCCGGCGCTGCGGCGCCGCCGGTTGAACTGTTCCTCGGCCGGGGAGTAGGTCTCCGCGGCCTCGATGGCGCTGTGGAACGTCTGCATCAGCGCGCGAGCCACTCCCCTTCGAAGAGCACCTCCGCCCACCCCGTCAGGTACACGCCATCGTCGCGCCACTCGACGCGCTGCGTGCCGCCGGGCGCCTCGACGTCGATGTCGCGGCCGGCCCCGCCGGCCACCGCCGCGGCGACGGCCGAGGCGCAGGCGCCCGTGCCCGAGGCGTGCGTCGGCCCGACGCCGCGCTCCCAGATGAGGATGCGGACGCGATTGGGCGCCTCCACCACGGCGAACTCGACGTTGGTCCCGGCCGTGAAGCGCGGGTGCGTGGAGAGCGCAGGACCGAGCTTCTCGAACCGCGCGCGATCCGGCAGCTCCTTCACCAGCGCCACGCACTGCGGGTTCGCCATCGTCATGATGACCACGGGCAGCTGTTCGCCGGCCACGTCGAGCGTTTCCTGGGTGATGTGTTCCGGCGCACCCATCGCGGCACGGAAGGTGTACTTCGAGCCGGCGCGGCTCGCCAGCGTCAGCGCCTTCCAGCCGGCATCGGTGTCCACGCGCAGGGTGGTGATGGGCGGGGCACCGGGCTCCCGCTGGTGCAGCACCAGCGCCGCCAGGCAGCGCAAGCCGTTGCCCGAGAGCTCCGACGGACTGCCGTCCGCGTTCACGAGGCGCATGCGCGCCGTGCCGTCGGGGAGCGCCGTGTAGTAGATGACGCCATCGCCGCCGATGCCGGTATGCCGCTCGCACAGGCGGCGCGCGAGCTGGTCGAGCGCGAGGCCATCGACCTCGTCGAAGGGGACGAACAGGAAGTCGTTGCCGTAGGCGTGAGCTTTGGCGATATGCATGGACTGCGTCGGGAGTGAATCGCGTAGGGAGTGAACGACGTCGGGAATGAATATGCGCCGGGAGCGGATCGCGACGGGATAGAATCCGTCGGGAAGTGATTCTACCGGGATTGTGAAGCTGCTGGGAGACGGGAGGTTTCAAGCGACGCCGCCAGTCCCTCCCGACACCGTCAGCCTCTCCCGGCGCGATTCTCTCCCGGCGCGATTCTCTCCCGGCGCGGTTCTCTCCCGGCGCGGTTCTCTCCCGGCGCGGTTCTCTCCCGGCGCGGTTCTCTCCCGGCGCGGTTCCCCTCCCGACGTGCTCTCCCTCCCGACGTGCTTGCCCCTCCCGACCCGCTCCTTACGGCACCCTGAACGCGTCGATCACCCAGGTGAGGCCGGTCGTGAAACCGAAGTCCGGGTCGCGGGGGCTGAGGCCGAGCATGAACGCGCCATCCACGCGCACGCTGCCGCGCGTGTAGCGCGCGCCCACGCGCAGCAGGCCGCGGTCCTCGGCGCCCAGCGCGGTGGTTTCGGCGAAGTTCGCGCGGCCGTTGATCTCGCCCACCACCTCGAAGCCTTCGGCAAGGGCGCGGGCGAGCGAGAAGCCGTAGGTGAGCAGATCGTCCTGGCTGGCCGCCTCGAGCGGGTCCTCGAGGATCAGGAAGCCGATGTTGGCGACGAAGCGGATCGATTGGATGGTCTTGCCCGCCAGGAACGAGGCCGTGAAGTCGGTGGTGTCGTTGCCCAGGCCCGATTCGTTGCTCGCGTTGGGCAGGCGGGTCGCAAAGCGGAACCCGATGGCCGGGCGGCCCGGCTGCTCGCTGAGGATGCGGATCTTCGTCCCGATGAAGATGTCTCGCACCGACGAGGTCCGGTCGCCCGTGAAGTCCAGGACCGGCGTGAGCGGCGCCGGCTCCTGCCCTGTGATGGTCAGGCGCTGGTAGAGCCCGCCGTCGATCTGCAGCTCGGCGATGGAGCTCAGGCCGACGCTCACGCCGATGTTCGGCACCGAGAAGAGGTTGCCGGTGAGCCCGGAGAGCGGGAACTCGGCGTCCTTCTCGTAGTCCAGTCCGGCCTCGAAGAGCAGGCGGCCGGCGCCGATGGTCTCGGGGTCTTCGGTGACGAGGGGGCGTTGCTGGGCGGACGCGGGGGACGCAGTCCAGAGGAGTGTGGCCAGCACCGTGGCCACGCCGATCGCGTTCGCTCGCATCACGTCGCTCTGTCCTCCTTGAAACAAAAAAGGAAACCACGAAGGCCACGAAGCCTGCTGTCTCAAGACCTCAAGTCCCAAGCCCCGAGCCCCAAGTCCCAGCCCCAAGCCCCAGCTCCCCCGCTCAGAACGTCTTCCGGCTGTCGAGCAGGATCGTCACCGGGCCGTCGTTGACGAGGCTCACCTGCATCATGGCCTGGAACTCGCCCGTGCCCACGGTGAGCCCGCTCTCGCGCAATTCTCGCACGACGTCTTCGTAGAGCGCCCGCGCCAGCTCGGGCGGCGCGGCGGTGACGAACGACGGACGCCGGCCGTTCCTTGCATCGCCGCTCAGCGTGAACTGCGACACCACGAGCACGCTGCCGCCCGCGTCCATCACGGATCGGTTCATGCGCTTGCGGCCCGTCTCGTCGCCTTCGTCCTCGAAGATCCGCAGGTCCCTGATCTTGGACGCGATGTAGGCCACGTCGGCCGGGCCGTCGCCCTGCTCGACGCCGACGAGCACCATCAGGCCGGGACCGATCTCGCCCGTCACGCGCCCCCCCACCGTCACGCGTGCCTGCGACACGCGCTGGACCACCGCGCGCATGGGCTAGTCGTGCTCCCGCGCGGCGGCGTCGGCCGAGCGTGGCGTGGCGGGTCTGGGCCGCGCGCCGAGCATCAACGGGATGAGCGGCACCTCGGCCGGCACGTCCGCGAAATCCTCCAGCTGCGCCGCCGCCACGTCGCGCAGCTCGGCGACCGGGTTCAGGCGGCGGTCCAGCAGGTGCCGCGGCATCACGTTCGCGAGCGCCTTGATCATCGAGCCCTTCACGTTCGGGTGCTCGCGTTCCAGCTCCATGATCAGCCGCTTGACGCGCTGCCGCTGCAGGCTGAGATCACCGCACGCCGGGCAGCAGCAGCCGATGATGGGCAGGTCGTATTCCTTCGTGTAGGCACGGGCCTCGGCCTCCGTGACGTACACGAGTGGCCGGATGACGACGTGCTTCCGATTGTCGGAGACCAGCCGTGCCGGCATCGCCTTCAACGCGCCGGCGAAGAACAGGTTCAGCAGCAGCGTCTCGACGAAATCGTCCAGGTGGTGCCCGAGCGCAATCTTGGTCGCGCCCACCTGGTCGGCCAGACGATACAGCACCCCGCGCCTGAGGCGTGCGCAGAGCGAGCAGGGCGTGACGTCCGGGTCCAGCTTGTCGTCGATGACCGCGCCGATGGACGTGTGCTCGCTGTGGAACGCCCACCCGCGCGCCGCGCAGGCCTCGGCCACCGCCTTGTGCTGGTAGCCCTCGTAGCCCGAGTCGACGTTGACGGCCACGATGGAGAACGTGATGGGCGCGCGCTGGCGCAGGATGTCCAGGATCTGGATGAGCGCCCAGCTGTCCTTCCCGCCCGAGAGGCCCACCATCACGCGGTCGCCGTCCTCGATCATGTGGAAGTCGGTGATGGCGCGCGTGGTCTTCTTGGCGAGGCGCGTTTCGAGTGGCGTGCGGTAGGACATGCGTCAGGATCAGGATACCAGCCGCCGGGGCCTGGCACGGATGGGGCGAAATCGATGCAGTTTCTGCTGCCTGGCCGTCCGGCGGGCGGCCGCAGCCGGTGCCTGGCACGGACGGGGCGAAATCGCTGCAGCTTCTGCAACCTGGCCGGCCGAACTGGCGGGTTTTCGGCGGCGATCGTCGCGCAGTCGCGGATGGGCTTGCTGCCCTCGCTCGGGTCACGGCCTGATTACCGTCGCGCGCCGTGGAACGCCCTTTGCCTCTCGCTGTCGCGGAGGCCTGTGGCCGTGCGATGCGGCCGCCCCCGGAAGGCTTCCTCTTGTCCGTCCGGCACTCGAACCCGCCGTTCCGTCCTGGAGCGTGACGGCGCGGCCGTCCCCGCCTGAGACGCTTCCGGTCACAGCCTGCTCCGCCGTGCGCCACCCCGGCGGCGGACCGCCAAAGGCTGACGTGATTCCTGGCGCCGGGGCCCAGGAGACGAGGAGGCCGGCATGGCGCTCCCGCACCGGTGTTCGACCGGTCCCCGTCGCGTGCTCTGCTACCGACTCCTAGCGTTTGCGATGGCGACAATGGGGCCGGCCGTCGCGCTGGCGCAGACCGCCACCATTGCCGGCGACGTCTCGCTCCTCTATCGCCCCAATCCGCTCCCGGGCATCACGGTCGTCCTCACCGACGACACCGGGACCGAACGTGGCTCTCAGACGACCACGGGCACCGGGCTCTTCTCGTTCACGGGCCTGCCTGCGGGCAGCTACTACCTTCACACGGAGAACGACCTCGGGTTCACGAACGAGGCACACGACGACGTCCTCTGCCCGCTGCGCTGCACGTGGCCATTCTTCGGCACCCCCATCGTGCTGGCGCCGGGCGCGACCTTCCATGCGTACTTCACGCTCGATCGCGGCGGCGTGATCTCCGGCGTGGTCACCGATGCGGACACCTCGGTGCCGCTGCCCGGAGTCGGCATGCGCCTCATTGGTCTCGACACCTCGGACCCGCCGGTCATATTCGAAACCGACATCGAAACCAACGCCAGCGGTGCCTACGCGTTCCAGGGGCTGCCGGCGGGCCGGTACTACGTGTTGACCCAGACCGCCTCCGGCTACGCCGACGAGATCTACGACAACGTGCCGTGCCCAGGCGGCCTTTGTTACTCCGGCGTCCTGAGCGGCGCCGGCACGCCGATCCATGTCGCACTCGGCGAAACGGCCGGCGGGCGGAACTTCGCGCTCGATCCCGGTGGCCACATCACGGGGACCATTACCGATGCCGCGACGATGCAGCCCATCGCTGGAGCGTGTGTATACATCGTCCGGATTGTCGCGGAGTGGGTTCTCGTCGCCGGGTCCGACTGCGTGGATGCCACCGGCGCCTACGACGTGGGCGGACTTCCCGCCGGGACCTACTACGCGGTCGCCGACTCGACCTCATCGGGCCACGTTCCCGAGCTCTACGACGATATCCCGTGCCTGCTGGAGACGTGCCTGCGCCAGCCGACGAGCGTCGCAGGCGGCACGCCCATCGTTGTCGCGGTCGGCGCCACGGTCGCCGGCAAGGACTTCGCCCTGACTACGGGCGGCACTATCCAAGGGCTGGTCCGGGATGCCGCCACCCTGGCACCGCTGCCCAACGTGGACGTCCGGATCGTCAGTCGCCAGGGCGGCTCTGCCCAGCTCGCAGCCTACGCCGATACGGATGACGCCGGCGCGTACGCCGTCGCGGGATTGCCGACCGGTACCTACTACGCGTACACGCGCGACCTTCGGTACCGCAACGAAATCTACGACGACATCCCCTGCCAGGGTAGCCAATGCCCGCTGGAGTTGCTCGCGACCACGGGGACGCCCATCGTCGTCACGGCTGGCGCCGTCACGTCGGGCATCGATTTCGGGCTGCGGACCGATGTGCCGCCGATCGCCCCGGCGGACCTGCGCGCCACCGTGGCCAACTACACGGTGACGCTGTCGTGGGATGCACCGCAGAGCAGCCCGGTTGCCAGCTACCTGATCGAGGCGGGACTGACGCCAGGCACGACGTTCATCAGCCTGCCGACAGTCGACCGCCATTTCGTGGCATCGCCGGTGGGACCGGGTCGCTACTTCGTCCGCGTGCGGGCCGTGAACGTCTACGGACCCGGCCCGGCT
>JBFWQE010000039.1:0-39457 GCA_050249615.1 Vicinamibacterales bacterium | reverse complement strand
CGATGAAGGAACCGGCGGCCGTCACGGACGACGACATTCCGTTCTGACTAGATCGGGACCCGGGAGTCGCGAGTCGGGAGCCGAACGGCCCCTGCGAGGGTGGCCAGCGTGCGTCCGACTTGCGACTCCCGACTCCCGACGACGGGCCGTCAGTGTCATCGGCGGCCGTATCGATCCTCGAGCCGCACGACATCGTCGGTTTCGGGCGTGGAGACCTCGAAGATATCGCTGTCCTCGAGCGCCGTCATGCGGTGCACGGTCGGCGGGACGACGTGGACCGCGTCGCCCGGCCCCATCTCGCGCTGCGTCAGCGCATCGCCTTCCTTCATCTCGAAGAGGATCTTCCCCGAGTGGACGTAGATCGTCTCGTCCTTCCGGTTGTGATACTGCAGGCTCAGGGCGTGCCCCTTCTTCACGTGAATGAGCTTGCCCACGTAGCGGTCCGTCTTCGCCCACCACAGCTCGTAGCCCCAGGGCTTCTCCACTCGATGCATGCTGCGCTCTCCATCTCCCCCGCGCCTCGGCGGGCGCGGAACATGTTCTCGTCCGCGGGCCGCTAGCGCCGCGACGACTCCCCGGCCGACGCGGCCAGGGCATCGAACAGGTACTGCTCCACTTCCGCCGCCGTAGCCAGCCGCAGCGCGTGCCGGGCGAGGCGGCGCGCCTCCTCAACGCGCAGCTCCTCGACCACGTGCCGCACGAGGGGGATGGCGCCCGGCGTCATGCTGAATGCCGTGAGCCCGAGGCCCACGAGCAGGCCCACCATCGCGGGGTCCGAGGCCATCTCGCCGCACAGCGACACGGGCACGCCGTGTCGGCGCGCCGCGCGGCTGACCACCCGAATCAGGCGGAGGACCGCCGGGTGCAGGGGCTCGTACAGGTCCGACAGGCGATCGTCGGTCCGGTCGACGGCCAGCGTGTACTGGATGAGGTCGTTCGTGCCGATGGTGAAGAAATCCACCTCGCAGGCCAGCAGGTCGCTGATGAGCGCCGCGGCGGGCGTTTCGATCATGGCGCCGAGCGGCACGGGCGCCGTGCCAAGGGCGCGGCAGATCCCCTCGAAGATGGCGCGCGCCTGCCGCATCTCCTCCACCGCCGTGACGAACGGGAACATGATGCGCAGCGGCCCGTGGGCCGACGCCCGGACCAGCGCGCGAAGCTGGGTGCCGAGCACCTCGGGACGCGCCAGGCCCAGGCGCAACCCGCGGAGGCCGGGGCGCGTGCGGCTGCGCTCCGGCGCGCGGCCGAGCCCCGTATGCCGCTCGTCCAGGTCGAAGGTCCGGATCGTGACGGGCCGTGGCGACACCTGCTCGAGCAGGCTCCGGTACGCGAGGTACTGGACGTCCTCGGTCGCGCCCTCCAGCGTGCGTCCCGAGAGGAGGAACTCGGATCGATAGAGCCCGATGCCCTCCGCACCGAACTCCTGGAGGAACGGCAGATCCTCGACGAGCTCGATGTTCGCATCGATGCGGATGCGCACCCCGTCGGCGGTGGAGACCGGCGCCTGCCCCGGAGGGGCCGCGGCCGCGCTGCGCCGAGGCCGGGCCGCCCGATGGCGGGCGGCGTCGATGGCCGCCTGATCGGGGTCCACGGCCACCTCCCCGGTGGCGCCGTCGAGAACGATGGGAGTGCCCGCCGCCACGCGGCTGGAGAGGTCGTGGAGGCCGACGACGGCGGGCACCTTGAGCGACCGGGCCAGGATGGCCGTGTGGTACGTGCGGCTCCCCGCGTCGGTGGCAAACCCCTGCACGCGCGTCCAGTCCAGTTGTGCCGCGAGCGACGCCGTCAGCTCGTCGGCCACCAGGATCGAGGGGCCGTCGATTTCGCTCAGCAGCTCGCGCAGGCCGACGCCGCGGTGGCGGAGGTTCATCCGGAGGCGCCCCGCGACGTCGGCGACGTCGGTTTCGCGCTCCCGCAGGTACGGGTCCTCCATGGCGTTGAAGTGCTGTCGCACCTCCTCGTAGGCGCGGTGCACCGCCCACGCTGCGTTCACGCGCTCGTCGCGCACGATCTGCCGCGCCCGCCCCACGAGGAGCGGGTCGTCCAGCATCAGCAGCTGGGCGTCGAAGAGCGGCGCCATGTCACGCGCGGGTCCCGAGGCGAGCCGCGCGCGGATGTCCTGCAGCTGACGGCGCGACTGCTCCACCGCCTGCTCGATGGCCGCCAGCTCGCGCTCCACCCGCTGGGCCGGGATCGGGAACCGCACGACCTCCGAGGGCTGGGTGAGCACCACCGCGCGACCCACGGCCACGCCCGGTGAGACACCGATCCCGGTCAGGCGCTCCACGTGTCCTCCCCGAACCCGGACGCGACCAGTCCCGCCAACGTGTCCACGGCCGCCTCCTCGTCCGGGCCCTCGGCGGAGATCACGATCGTCGTGCCTTGTGCAGCCGCGAGCAGCAGGACGCCCATGATGCTCTTGCCATCCATGGTGCGGCTGTCGCGCCGGACCAGGATGCGCGAGTGGAAGCGCGTGGCGGCGTGCACGAACTTCGCCGCAGCCCTGGCGTGCAGGCCGAGTCGGTTCGGCACCACGATGTCGCGGGACGTCATCCCGCCGAGCCCGTCGCGCCCGGCGAACCCGGGGACGAGCCCTCCAGCAGGTCGGTGGCCACCCAAATGGCGCTGCGGCCGTGCTCGCACAGCTGGCGCGCGACGTCGGCGAGGGCGCCGGCCTCACGCAGGCTGGCTGCCTTGATCAGCATGGGAAGGTTGACGCCCGTGACGACCTCGACCTGGTCCTTCGCCAGGAAGGTCATCGCGAGGTTGCAGGGCGTGCCCCCGAACATGTCGGTGGCAATCAGCACGCCCTCGTCCGCCCGCTTCACGCGGGCGATGGCCGCCTGGATGTCGTCGCGCGCATCCTGGACGTCCTCGTGCCAGCCGATGGAGACGGCCGTGAACTGCGGGAGGTCCCCGACGATGGTTTCGGCCGCGTTGACCAGCTCGGTGGCCAGCTGGCCGTGTGTGACGACCACGATGCCAATCATGCCTGCCTCCCCATGTCGCGGTGGCGCACCTTCGTCGTGACGTTCGCGAGACCCGCCAGCTCGCGCCTGAGCGCCTCGGCGACGAACACCGAGCGGTGCCGCCCGCCGGTGCACCCCACGGCGACCGTCAGGTAGGCCTTGCCCTCTTCCACGTACTGCGGCACGAGGAACCGCAGGAGCGACGCGAGACGTGCGATGAGGCGCCCGGTCATCGGCTGGCGGCGCATGTAGGCGGCCACCGCGCGGTCGCGCCCGGTCTTGGGCCGGAGCGTCGGGACCCAGTGCGGGTTCTTCAGGAACCGCACGTCGAACACGAGGTCGGCCTCGGGGGGCACACCGTAGTGGAACCCGAAGCTGAGGAACGTGAGGACCAGCGTCGAGGCCTGGCGGCGGCCGGCGACGATGTCGAGCAGCCGCTGCCTGAGCTCGTGCACGTTCAGGGACGAGGTGTCGATGACCGTGTCGGCCATGCCGCGGATGGCGCGCAGCGTCGCGCGCTCCTCGGCCAGGCCCTCCGTGACGGGCCGGTCGGGGGCCAGCGGATGCGGGCGCCTGGTCTCGGAGAACCGCCGAACGAGCTCGGCCTGGCTGGCCTCGAGGAAGATGAGGAACGGCGAGGTCTCCCGCGACTGGCGCAGGGCGCGGAAGACCCGCGGGAAATCGCTGACGAAGCGTGGCTCGCGCACGTCGATGACCACCGCGATGCGATCGTGCTCGTTGCCGTGCTTGCGCGCGAACTCGGCCATGAACGGCAGCAGCGTGACAGGGAGGTTGTCCACGCAGTAGTAGCCGAGGTCCTCCAGCGCGCGAATCGCCTGCGACTTGCCGGCGCCGGACAGGCCCGTCAGCACGATGAACCGGGTGGAGCGGGGCGCACGCCCCCGGGCGGGGCGCTTCATGGCACGTCTCCCACGTCGCCCTCGTCCTCGTCGTGCTCGTCGTCGAGGGATCCCGGCACGGACAGCAGTGACGCATCCAGGCGCGCGGCCAGCCGGCGGGCGGCGTTGATGCCGCGCGCGCGCAGGAGCTGGTTGCGGGCGGCGACTTCCACGAGCGTGGCCAGGTTCCGTCCCGGCGCGACGGGCATGCGGACGAGCGGGATCTTCAGTCCCAGCAGCTCGAGGTGCTCCTCGTCCAGGCCGAGCCGATCGTACTCGCGTGCCTCGTCCCACCGCTCGAGCTGGACGACCAGCTCGATGCGCTTCGACGTGCGCGTGGACGCCACGCCGAACAGGTCGCGGATGTTGATGAGGCCCAGGCCCCGCACCTCCATGTGGTGGCGGGTGAGGTCCGGGCAGCTGCCGATGACGATGGACTCGGCGCGGCGCCGGATCTCGACCGTGTCATCGGCCACGAGGCGGTGGCCGCGGCAGACGAGGTCCAGCGCGCACTCGCTCTTGCCGATCCCGCTCTCCCCGGCCAGCAGGACGCCCAGGCCCAGGATGTCGAGCAGCACGCCGTGGATGATCTCGCGGACGGCCAGCCGGTCCTCGAGCAACGCCGTGATCTTGCCGATGGCGGCCGCGGTCGGCACGGTCGTGCCCAGCAGCGGGAGGCCCGCGCGATTCGCCTCGGTGACGACGTCCTCGGGGACGGCGGCGCCGCTGGTGACGAGGAGGCACGGCACGTTCTGCTCGAACGCCTTGGCGAGGGCGAACTGGCGCGCGACGGGCGGCAGCGACTCGAGGAAGCGGATCTCGCTCTCCCCGAAGATGAGGACACGACCGGGCTGCAGGTACTCGTGGAAGCCGGCCAGGGCGAGCCCGGTCTTCTGGATGTAGGGGCTCGTGATGCGCCGGTCGAGGCCCGCCGATCCGGCGAGCAGATCCACCGGCAGGCCGATAGCCTCGGGGCGCGCCCCCAGCAGCCCTTTGACGGTGACGGCCGGGACCGTCGTCATCGGCGCACGCGCTAGAAGAGGACCTTCCGCTGGTTGGACGTCGGAATCTTCAGCTCTTCGCGGTACTTGGCGATGGTGCGCCGCGCGAGGATGAGGCCCTCGCGCTGGAGGATGCTGACGATCTTCGAGTCGCTGAGCGGCTTGCGGGGGTCCTCTCCCTCGATGATCTTCTTGATGCGGTTCTTGATCGTCACCGACGACACCGACTCGCCGTACGAGCTGCTGATGCCGCTGTGGAAGAAGAACTTCATCTCGTGCACGCCCTGGGGGGTGTGCATGTACTTGTTGGTGACGACCCGGCTGACCGTGGACTCGTGCATGCCGATGTCGTTGGCGACGTCGCGCAGCACCAGCGGGCGCAGGTGCTCGATGCCGTGGTCCATGAAGTCCCGCTGGAAGCGGATGATGCTCGTGGCCACCTTGTGGATGGTCTTCTGGCGCTGCTCCACCGACTTGATCAGCCAGAGCGCCGAACGGAACTTGTCCTTGACGTAGGCGCGCGTCTCGTCGCTGTTCTCGGCGGCGCCCTTGTCCAGCAGGCGGCGGTACGTCGGGCTGATGCGCAGCTGCGGCAGGCCGTCCTCGTTGAGCACGGCCACGTACTCGTCCTCGACCTTCACCACGTAGACGTCCGGGATGACGTACTGCGACGGCCGCGGGTTGAAGCGGCTGCCCGGCTTCGGGTCCAGCTGCTGGATGATCTCGATGTGGTGCTTCAGCTCCTCGAGCGACGAGAGGTTCAGCTTCTTCGCCAGCTCGGGGATCTGGTGGTTCTGGAGCAGCCGCAGGTGCTCGGTGACGATCTTCTCGGCGGGGGTGCCCTCGAGGCCCAGGTGCCGGACCTGCAGCGTGAGGCACTCCTGGAGGTCGCGCGCCGCCACGCCGATGGGGTCGAAGCCCTGGATGAGACGCAGGACGTTTTCGACCTCGGCGACCGGCCACGGGCCCATGTTCGCGATCTCGTCGACGGAGGCCACGAGGTAGCCGTCGTCGTCGAGGTTGCCGATGATGGCTTCGCCGATCTCCCGGACCTGGTCGTCGTTGGTCTGCAGAGACAGCTGCCACTCGAGATGGTCGGTCAGCGAGCTCGACGTCGAGAGGGTGTTCTCGATCGGGGGCAGCTCGCGGACCTCCTGGGGGGCGCGCGGCTTGTAGCTGTCCTCGAGGTACTCCCCGAAGAAGTACTCGTAGTCCGCGTCGTCCCAGGTGTCGTTCTTGTTCTCGGGCTTCGGCGCCTCGGGCTCCTTCTCGGTAGCCGGCTGCGCATCGGTGGCCTGCAGGTCCTCGGTGGGAATCTCCTCGAGCAGGGGGTTCTCCACGACCTCCTGGGTCAGCAGGTCGGCCAGCTCGAGCGTCGACATCGGCAGCAGCTTGATGGCCTGCTGGAGCGAGGGCGTCAGAATGAGCTTCTGCGCGAGCCTGGTTTGAAGTCTCTGCGAAATCGCCATGCCGGAACTCTCTGAATTCTAGTCCAGCCTGAAATCCGTCCCGAGATAAATCCGCCGGACCTCCTCGTCGCCCGCCAGGGCCGCCGGGGTGCCGTCCCGGAAAATGGCCCCGTCGGTCACGATATAGGCCCGATCGGTGATCCGGAGCGTCTCCCGCACGTTGTGGTCGGTGATGAGGACCCCGATGCCCCGCTCCTTCAGGTGGAAGATGATCTTCTGGATGTCGCTGACGGCTATCGGATCGATGCCCGCAAAGGGCTCGTCCAGGAGCATGAACCGGGGCGACATGACGAGGGCCCGGGTGATTTCAGCTCGCCGGCGCTCCCCACCCGAGAGGACGTAGGCGGGCGAGGCGGCCAGGGCCGTCAGCCCCAGTTCGGCCAGCAGGGCCTGCGCGCGCTCCCGCCGCTCGGCCGCGCCCAGGGGCAACGTTTCGAGAATGGCGAGGATGTTCTGCTCCACGGTGAGGCCGCGGAAGATGGACGGTTCCTGCGGCAGGTAGCCGATGCCCTTGCGCGCCCGCACATACATCGGGTCGTCCGTGATGTCGACCCCGTCGAGCCGCACCCGACCCGAGTCGGGGGCCGTCAGGCCGACCGTCATGTAGAAGGTGGTGGTCTTGCCGGCGCCGTTGGGGCCGAGCAGGCCCACGACCTCCCCGGAGTTGACCTCGAGGCTGACGCCCTTCACCACCGTGCGACCGCCGTACGACTTCGTGAGTTCCTGGGTCCGGAGGCTGGACATCAGCTGGGGGGCCTGGCGGCGGCGCACTTGCCGCCGCGGGTCTCGGTGCGCACTTCCTCGTTGCCGTCGATGATGACTCTATCGGACGACCGGAAGAACGTCAAAGTGCGGCCGGCCGACTCGTTGCACTCGTCGATGAAGCGGCCGGGCGCGCCGGTGATCTCGTACCGCTGATCCGCGGGGCGATACGTGAGCGCCGCGCCCGAGGCGCTGCGCTTGTCGAGCGTCACCTGCACGCTGCCGCGAGCGTCGAGCCGATCCAGCCGGTTCTCGCCGGACGCGAGCAGCAGCTCGATGTGATCCGCGTGCAGGTCGCCCTGTTCGCCATTGAACTGCGCGCCGGTGTCGTACACGGCACGGCGGCCCTCGTCGGAGTACTTGAAGGCGCCGGCGCGGCCGATCGTGGGCGGCGTCTTCCCGGTCGGCTTCGCCTGATCGGACGCCAGGGCGAGCTGCGTCACCACCGCGCCGCTCGCGAGGAGGTCTCCGCGGGCCTCGTCCAGCGTGATCGACTCACCCTGGATGGTGGTGTTGCCCTGCCACAGTCGCGCGTTGCCCGTGTAGACGCCCTTCCGCGCCTGCTCGTCGTAGGTCATCCCGGCCGCGATGATGTTGACCGGCTCCGCCTCGCCGAGCAGGCCCGGCCGTCGGGCGGCCGCCGCGCCCGGTTTCTCCTTCGCGGGCTGCAGGACGCTGCGGACGCTGCCCTTTGCCGCCATCCGGCGCGGCGAGAGCGTGATGTCGATGCTGTCGGCGTCAATCCGCACCGTGTCGTCGGTCACCGAGGGCGGCGTGTTCCCCTCCTTCCCGCCGAGGGCAAGGGTGCCGGCCGTCACGCGATACATCGCCTCGGCACTGCCCGCTCGCATCGGGCCGTCCTCGAAGCGGAAGCCACCGGTGAAGCGGGCCTCGTTCAGCGTGCCCGTGGCCGGGTCCAGCCGCGCATCCAGGCGGCGGGCGCGCGCGACGCGGGCGCCCCGATCTCCAGTCGCCGCCTCGCGGAACTCGACGGCCTCCTGGAACGTCATGGCCGTGAGACCCTGGCCGGGCGCCCCGGTCCCATTCAGCTGCTGGGCGCGAATGGTCCTGGCCGGGCCGTCCTTCTCCGCTGGCAGCGTGACCACGACGTTCTCGCGGCTCGCCAGCGACTTCACCGATCCGTCGGTCCCGAGCGTGACGTCGATCCACTCGCCCGACAGGCGCTGGCCCGGGGACTGGTTCGCACCGGCGAGGTCGATGGCGGACTGGCCCGCCAGCGTCGCCTGCTGCAGCGACCGCCCATCGTCGGCGTAGTCGAGGTTGATGTCCCGCGCGCGCATGAGGCGCAGCGCACCCATGCCCTCGCCGCCGGTGATGCGCGAGTTGCCGCGCAGCTCGATGTGATCCGGCTCGTCACGATCGGGCAACAGGTAGACGGTGGACTCGTCGGCTTCCATGATCTGCCCGGCCCGCGTCATCCGCACGCCGCGCTCGAAGCGCATGTAGCGCTCGCCGCGCGCGAAGCCGGCCGCACCGGAGGCAACGTCCATCGGGCCGGCGCCGCCCTCGGGCGCGAAGCGCACGACGGCCTGGTCCAGCAGCCAGAGCGTATTGCGCTGCTGATCGAACGTGAAGCCGATGCCCGCGCCGGCCATGCGCCCGCGCGTGAACTGCACCGGCCCCGGCGCCCGCACGATGCCTTCGGTGTCCACGAAGCTGGCGGAACCCGCCGTAGCCACCAGCCCGTCACTGGCTTCGAGCCGGACGTCGCCGCTGATGTCGAACGACGACTGGTTGGTCCCGACCTTCGCCTCCCGGCCCGTGACGACGAAGTTCCGCCCGGCGCGGTTGTCCACGGTGAGCGTCACGCCAACGAGCCTGGTCTGCCCGTCTTCGTAGGTCACCTGGGATTCACACTCCACGCGGAGGTCCTGCGTCGAGCCCTTGAGCTGCACGACATCGCAGCCACGTGTCTCGACGGTGGCCTTCGGATCGATCCGTTCGATGGGCGCCACGGGCACACGCGTCTCGCGCGGCCGCATGGCGAACAGGATGAACGCCGCGACGCCGATGCCGAAGAGGGCAATGCCCAGACGGAGGCGCTTCCGCCACATAGATGCGATCGATTGTACCAGCCGGGGGGAGCGGCGACACAGATGGGACGCGGGAGGCGCCGAGGCGGGCTGGGGCCGCAGAGGGGCCGCAGATGGGACAGACACGGACCGGGCCGCAGATGGCGCAGATGGCGCAGCCACGGATCGGGCCGCAGATGGCGCAGATGGAACAGACACGGACCGGGCCGCAAATGGCGCAGATGGGACAGACACGGACCGGGCCGCAGATGGCGCAGAGGGCGCAGGCACGGACCGGGCCGCAGATGGCGCAGAGGGCGCAGACACGGACCGGGTCGCAAATGGCGCAGATGGGACAGACACGGACCGGGCCGCAGATGGCGCAGAGGGCGCAGGCACGGACCGGGCCGCAGATGGCGCAGAGGGCGCAGGCACGGACCGGGCCGCAGATGGCGCAGATGGCGCAGGCACGGACCGGGCCGCATATGGCGCAGATGGGACAGACACGGACCGGGCTGCCGATGGCGCAGAGGGCGCAGACACGGACCGGGCCGCAGATGGCGCAGATGGCGCCGACACCGACCGGGCCACAGATGGCGCAGATGGAACAGACACGGACCGGGCCGCAGACGGGGACAGGCGGTGCGGAAGGCAGACGACAGGAAAGAGGCTGGGGCCTGGCAACTCCGCGCCGGTGGCACAAGCCGTCGAGCGTCGGTGGGCGACGGGGCTCACGGCCTCTGCACCCGCTTCTTCGTCAAGACGAAGCGCCGATAGTCGAGCCTGGAGCCGCCGAAGTTGAGCAGCAGGGCGACCTGGTGGCCAGTGGCGGCCAGGTAGTTCAGGACCTGGGCTTCCTCACCCGGGCCCGTGATGGCGCGAGCTTTCACTTCGACGATGACTTCGGCGTAGCACACGAAATCGATCCGGTAGTGCCCACGGAGGTGGTGTCCCTTGTAGTCCACGCCGCACGCGACCTCTGAATCGAACGGGATGGAGCGAAGTCCGAACTCGATGGCCAGCGCGTCTCGGTAGAAGGCCTCGAGGAACCCGCAGCCGAGCGTGCGGTGGACTTCCATCGCGGCGCCGATAATCGAGAACGTGCGGTTGTCGCCGCTGCCGGGGAGCTCGTCCTGCATGGCAACGGACAGGAGCAAGGAGCGATCCGGGCGGCGTCCCGGCGGCGGGCACTCGACAGGTCCAGGGCTGTCAGTCAGTTACATCGGGTCGGCCCCCGCACCGTGGTGCACCACCGAGCAAGACCTGCCACTTGCCGCGATGCCGGAGCACGCAGGAACTGCGAGACCGCATCCCAACGCGTGGCCCGCATCTGCGCCCATCTGCGGCGCGTGTGCGTCCATCTGCGGCCCATCTGCGGCGCACTTGAGTCCATCTGCGTTCATCTGCGGCATCTGCGGCCCATCTGCGGCGCACTTGAGTCCATCTGCGTCCATCTGCGGCATCTGCGGCCCATCTGCGGCGCACTTGAGTCCATCTGCGTCCATCTGCGGCATCTGCGGCCCATCTGCGGCGCACTTGAGTCCATCTGCGTTCATCTGCGGCATCTGCGGCCCATCTGCGGCGCACTTGAGTCCATCTGCGTTCATCTGCGGCATCTGTGGCCCATCTGCGGCGCATTTGAGTCCATCTGCGGCCCATCGGCGGCCCGTCTGCGTCTACAATCCATCTGTGTCAGCCCTTCGCGAGCGCTTCCATTCCCTTCATCGCTTGATCGGCAACACGCCGCTCCTGGTCATCGAGGTCCGGTATCGCGGCCGTCCGCGGCGCATCTTCGCCAAGCACGAGTCGCTCAACCTCACCGGCAGCATCAAGGACAGGATGGCGCTCTTCGTGCTCGAACAGGCGTACGAGCACGGCCGGATCGCACAGGGCGACCGCATTGCCGAGGCGACCAGCGGCAACACGGGCATCTCGTTTGCGGCGCTCGGGAGGGCGCTCGGCCACCCGGTCACGATCTTCATGCCCGACTGGATGAGTGCCGAACGGATGTCGCTCATCGCGAGCTTCGGGGCCGAGATCGTGCCGGTCAGCCACGAACAGGGCGGCTTCCTCGGCAGCATCGCGCAGGCCGATGCCCTCGGGGCACGGGATCCGCACCTGTTCCTCCCCCACCAGTTCTCGAACGAGGCCAACGTCCGCGCGCACATGGAGACGACCGGGCGGGAGATCTGGGTGCAGCTGGCCGGCGCGGGCCTGGCGCCCGACGCGTTCATCGCGGGCGTGGGCACCGGGGGCACCGTGATGGGCGTGGGCCGCTACCTGAAGTCGTGCCGGCCCGGAGTGCGTGTCCACCCGCTGGAGCCCGCCGAGTCGCCGACGCTCTCCACCGGCCACAAGGTCGGCCAGCATCGCATCCAGGGCATCTCGGACGAGTTCGTCCCGCCCATCGTCAAACTCGACGAGCTCGACGCGGTGGTGGCCGTCCACGACGGCGATGCCATCCTCATGGCGCAGGCGCTCGCCCGGCACGGACTCGCCGTGGGAATCTCGTCGGGCGCGAACGTCGTCGGGGCGCTCAAGGTGCTGAACGATCTGGGAGACGACGCGGTGGTGGCGACCGTGTTCAGTGACAGCAACAAGAAGTACCTGAGCACCGACCTGCTCAGGACCGAGCCCGTGCGCGACGACTACGAGTCGCCGCACGTGGAGGTGCTGGGCTACACGGCGCTGTCGCGCACCTGCGTGTTCTGCGCGCGTTGAGCGGTCGTGACGGTCCTGGGCGCGTGGGGTCTCGAGGGCCCCGATCCTCAGTCCGGGTGCCGGAAGTCCTCGACGCGGAGCTCGAGGAACTTTTCGCCCCTGAACTCGTTCTCCTCGAGGGTGTAGGCGAGCTCCACTCCCGTCTTTCGAGTGGCGAGCGCCTCTTCCCGCTCAGCGGCATTCCAGTGGATGCCGCGCAGCAGGCGGCCGTCCTGCCTGAAGGTCATCTTCAGGTGGCGCTCCTTGAGGCGCCGCGGGCCATCCACGACCTCGACGGGCCCCGTGAAGAACTTCGGGCGCGGGTTCGCCGGGCCGAAGGGCGCCAGCGACGCCAGCTCGGCGACCACGCGATCGGAGATGGCGCCGAAGGCCAGTGCGCCGTCCAGCCACAGGCGCGGGCGCAGGTCGTCGGGCTCGAGCCGCTCGTCGGCGTGCGCGTTGACGGCATGGCGGAACTCCCGGACCCGGGCCGCGTCGATCTGCAGGCCCGCGGCCTGCTTGTGGCCGCCGAAGCGCGACATCAGGGGCGCGCACGACTCGAGCGCGGCCAGCATGTCGAAGCCGGGGATGCTGCGGCACGACCCGTGGGCGACGCCGTCCTCGATGGACAGCACGATGGCGGGCCGGTAGAAGGCGTCCACCAGCTTCGAGGCGACGATGCCGATGACGCCGCGGTGCCAGCCTTCGCCCGCAACCACCAGTACGCTGCGCGCGCCGACCTCCGGATCGGTTTCCACGATCTTCCGTGCCTTCGAGACGATCTCCTGCTCCTCGGTCCGCCGGCGGGTGTTCTCGATCTCCAGCTGCTCGGCCAGGGCGCGCGCCTCGGCCGCCATCCCCTCGTCGGACGCGAGCAGCAGGCGGGCCGCGATGTCCGGCGTGCTCATGCGGCCGGCCGCGTTGATGCGCGGCGCGAGCATGAAGGAGATGTGATAGCTGTCTATGGTCTTGCCGGTGAGGCTGCTGGCCTCGAGCAGCGAGCGCAGCCCGACCTTGTGCGGCCCCCTCGAGAGCATCTCGAGGCCCAGCTTCGCGATGATCCGGTTCTCGCCGACGAGCGGCACCACGTCGGCCAGCGTGCCGATGGCGGCCACCTTCACGAACCCGGGCACCCAGGCTGAGCGGCCCGCTCGCCCGCAGAGCGCCTGCACGAGCTTCAGGGCCACGCCCACGCCGGCCAGGTTCTTGTCGGGGTACGCGCAGTCGTGCCGCTTGGGGTTGACCACCGCGACCGCTTCGGGCAGCTCGTCGTCGGGCTCGTGGTGGTCGGTGATGATGAGGTCGATGCCCAGTTCGCGGGCGCGCCGGGCGGCCTCGGCGCCACGGATGCCGCAGTCCACCGAGACGACCAGCTGCACGCCCTCGGCCTTGAGGCGGTCGAAGGTGGCGGGCTGCAGGCCGTAGCCGTCGCGCAGCCGCTCCGGGACGAAGTGGACGACATCGCCCCCGAGCAGCTCCAGCGTGCGGCGCAGGATGACGGTGGACGTGATGCCGTCCACGTCGTAGTCGCCGTGCACCGCGATGCGCTCGCGCTGCGCGATGGCGCGCTCGAGCCGGACGACCGCCCGTTCCATGTCGGCCAGGCGGAACGGGTCCAGCAGCTGGTCGAGCGACGGCGCGAGGAAGCGGCGCGCCTCGTCCGGATCGTGGAGGCCGCGAATCGCGAGGAGCCGGGCGGTGATGGGCGACAGGTCGAGCTCCCGCGCCAGGGCGCCGGCGCGGTCGTCCTCACAGGCGTGGGTCTGCCAGATGCGTGGGATCACGCCGGGCTCTCGATGCCGACCTGGCCCATGGCGCGGAACTTCTGGTAGCGGGCCTCCAGGCGGGTGTCGGTGTCCAGGGCCGACACCTGCTGCAGGGCGCGGTCGAGCGCGACGTCGAGCAGGGCGGCAGCCTGCTGCGGGTCCGTGTGCGCGCCGCCGACGGGCTCCGAGACGATCTCGTCGACGATGCCCAGCCGCAGGAGATCCGGGGCCGTAATCTTGAGCGCCTCGGCCGCCTCGACCTTCCGGTTGGCGTCCCGCCACAGGATGGCGGCACAGCCCTCGGGCGGGATGACGCTGTAGATGGCGAACTCGTGCATGAGCACGCGGTCGCCGACGGCGATGCCCAGCGCGCCGCCGCTGCCGCCTTCGCCATGGACGACCACGATGACGGGCACCTCCAGCATGGCCATCTCCCGCAGGTTGAGGGCGATGGCCTCGGCGACACCACGCTCCTCCGACTCGATGCCGGGATAGGCGGCTGGCGTGTCCACGAAGCAGATGATGGGCCGGCCGAACTTCTCGGCCAGCGTCATCAGGCGGAGCGCCTTGCGATAGCCTTCCGGGCGGGCGTAGCCGAAGTTCCGGAAGATCTTCTGCTTGGTGTCACTGCCCTTCTGATGCCCGACGACGAGGACGGGCCTGCCCTTGTAGTCGGCCATGCCGGCCACGATGGCGTGATCGTCGGCGAAGCGCCGGTCGCCGTGCAGCTCGACGAAGTCGGTGAACAGCCGCTCGACGTAGTCCAGGGTCGTCGGGCGCGCCGGGTGCCTGGCCACCAGCACGCGCTGCCAGGCCGTGAGGTTCTTGTACAGCTCGCCCCGGATCGAGGCGATGCGCGCCTCGAGGCGCGCAATCTCCCGATTCCGTTCCTCGGTGGTCGGCAGCATCGAGAGGGCCTCGATCTCCTTCAGCAGGATGCCGATGGGTTCTTCGAACTCGAGCAGGTCAGCCATGGTGAGACTAGTGAACCTCCACCGTGCCCTGGCCGCAGAGCTGTTCGACTGCCGTTACGAACTGTTCCGATGGGCGGACGCGGATGGAGGCGTTGATGTCCATGCGCACGACGGCGTGCTCCGCGCCGCCGTTGACCACCACCTCGATGGCCAGCGGCCGGTCGCCGCGGAAGGCGGCCACCACGTCCCACAGCTGGCCTATCGTCTCACGGGAAATGCCGGCCCTCAAACGGATCCGCACGCCGCGCGACAGCCGCTCACGGAGCTGCGCGAGCGGCAGGACCTCGGTGGCCTGCAGGCGCGCCGATTCCTCGTCGCGCTCGAATTTGCCGCGGACCAGCAGCAGGGCGTCGTTCTCGCACGCGGCGCGGTACTTCGCGTAGGTCTCGGGGAACACCACCACCTCGACCGTCCCCTGATGATCCTCGAGCGCGAAGACGCACATCGGGTCGCCCTTCTTCGTCTTGAGGGGGCGCAGGCCCGAGACGATGCCGCCCACGTGGACGTCCTCGACCAGCAGCCGCCCGGGCGAGCCGTCGGTGGAGGGCGGCAGGTCGCCCAGCGTGAGGTCGCCGACCGTGCGGGCGCCGAAGGCGCGCAGGTCGCCGGCGTGCCGGTCGATCGGATGGCCGCTCAGGTAGAGCCCGAGCGCCTCCTTCTCGTAGCCGAGCAGCTCCATCTCGGTCCACGGCCGCGAGTCCGGCAGCTTGATGATGGACACGCCGCCGGCTTCCTCGTCGCCGCCGAAGAGCGAGCTCTGGCCGAGGTCGCGATCCCGCTGGGTGCGGCCGCCGTGCTCGATGGCGCCGTCCACGGCGCCGAAGAGCGTGGCGCGCCCGGTCGTGAGCGGGATACCCTGCGGGATGAGGGTGTCGCAGGCGCCGGACTTCACCAGCGCCTCGAGGACGCGCTTGTTGACGAGGCGCAGGTCCAGCGACTCGCACAGCTGGTGGAGCGACGTGATGCACCCCGTGGCGGCGCGGACGTCCAGGACCGAGCGGATGGCGCCCTCCCCCAGCCCCTTGATGGCCGTGAGCCCGAACCGCACGCCCTCGGGGACCACCGTGAAGTGCAGCTGGCTCTCGTTGATGTCGGGCGGCAGGACCTGGATGCCGCGGTCCCGGCACTCGCCGATGTACAGCGCCAGCTTGTCCGTGTTGGCGGCCTCGATGGTCAGCAGCGCCGCGGCGAAGTGCTTCGGGTAGTTCGCCTTCAGGTAGGCGGTCTGGTACGCGAGGTAGGCGTACGCCGTCGAGTGCGACTTGTTGAAGCCGTACCCGGCGAAGTACTCCATCAGATCGAAGATCTTGGCGGCCTTCTTCTCGTTGATGCCCTTCGCGCGCGCGCCCTCCATGAAGGCCTCGCGCTGCTTCGCCATGACCTTGGGGTCCTTCTTCCCCATCGCCTTGCGGAGTACGTCGGACTGGCCGAGCGAGAAGCCCGCGAGCACCGAGGCGATGCGCATCACCTGTTCCTGGTAGGCGATGACGCCGTAGGTGTCCGAGAGGATGGGCTCCAGCTGCGGGAGCTCGTACTTCACCTCGCTCCGGCCCGCCTTGCGCGCGATGAAGTCGTCCACCATGCCGCTCTTGAGCGGGCCGGGACGATAGAGCGCGTTCATGGCGATGAGGTCGTCGAGGCGCTGCGGCCGGGCCTTCCGCAGGATCTCGCGCATGCCCGAGCTCTCGAACTGGAAGATGCCGTAGGTCTGGCCGTCGACGAAGAGCTGGTAGGTCTTCGGGTCGTCCAGGGGAATCGCATCGATGTCGAGGTCGACACCCTCGGTGCGCTTGATCTCGGCCAGGGCGTCCTGGATGAGCGTGAGGGTGCTCAGACCCAGGAAGTCCATCTTCAGGAGGCCGACGCGCTCGACCTCCTTCATGGCCCACTGGGTCGTGATTTCGTCGCGGTTGCTCTTGTAGAGCGGGGCGTAGTCGGAGATGGGGCCGGGCGCGATGACCACGCCCGCGGCGTGGACGCCCGCGTTGCGCGACATGCCCTCGAGCCGCTGCCCCATCTCGAGCACGTCCTTGACGCGCGGATCCTGGTCGCGCATCTGCCGGAGGACGGGGTTCTCGACCAGGGCCTTCTCGAGCGTCATGTCGAGCGCCGCCGGGATCTGCTTGGCGATGCGGTCCACCTCGGCGTACGGCATGTCCATGGCGCGGCCCACGTCGCGCACCACGGCCTTGGCCTTCATCGTGCCGAAGGTGATGATCTGCGAGACGTTCTCGCGGCCGTACTTGCGCGTGACGTACTCGATGACCTCGCCACGGCGGCGCTCGCAGAAGTCCACGTCGATATCGGGCAGCGACACCCGCTCGGGGTTGAGGAACCGCTCGAACAGCAGGTCGTAGTGCAGCGGGTCCACGTCGGTGATGCGCAGGCACCAGGCCACGAGGCTGCCGGCCGCCGAGCCGCGGCCCGGGCCCACCGGGATGCCCTGCTCGCGCGCGTAGCGGATGAAGTCCCACACGATCAGGAAGTACCCGGGGTACCCCATCTTCTTGATCATCGCGATCTCGTACGCGAGGCGCTCCTCGTACTCCGCGATGCTGTGGCGCAGCCTGCCCTCGGCCTCGAGCTGCCGCAGGCGCTCGAGGCGCTGCGCGAAGCCCAGGCGCGTCTCGTGCTCGAAGTAGCCCTCGAGCGTGAAACCCTCGGGCACGTCGAACTTCGGCAGGTGATTCTCGCCGCTCGGGATGGTGACGTTGCACCGCTCCGCGATGAGCAGCGTGTTGGCCAGCGCTTCCGGGTAGTCGCCGAAGACCTGTGCCATCTGCTCGGCCGACTTCAGGAAGAACTGGTCGCCGTGATAGCGCAGGCGGTGCTCGTCGTTCACGCCCTTGCCCGTGCCGATGCACAGCAGGATGTCGTGCGGCTTGTGATCGCCGTGCCTCAGGTAGTGCACGTCGTTCGTGCACACCAGCGGCATCCCCAGATCGCGCGCGATCGGGAGCAGCCCGTTGTTGACGATGCGCTGCTCCTCGATGCCCTGGTACTGCATCTCGAGGAAGAAGTTGCCCTTGCCGAGGATGTCCTGGAAGGTGGCGGCGGCGGCCACGGCCTTCTTCGGGTTCGGCCCGCGCACCTCGGTCGCCACCTCGCCCTTCAGGCAGCTGCTGAGGCCAATGAGGCCCTGCGCGTGCTCGGCGAGCAGCGCCTTGTCGATGCGCGGCTTGTAGTAGAAGCCTTCGGTGAAGCCGGCCGACACCAGCTTGATCAGGTTCTTGTACCCGATCGCGTTCTCGGCGAGCAGCACCAGGTGGTTGGCCGTCTCGCCGGCGGTCCCGCTCTTGTCGAAGCGGCTGCCCGGCGCGACGTACACCTCGCACCCGAGGATGGGGGTGATGCCCCGCTTGCGCGCGGCGTCGTGGAACACCACCGACGAGAACATGTTCCCGTGTTCGGTGACCGCCACCGCCTTCTGGCCCAGCTTCTGCACCTGATCCAGCAGCTCGTCGATGCGGCAGGCGCCGTCGAGCAGCGAGAACTCGGTGTGGAGGTGCAGGTGGACGAACTCAGACATACGGGGCCTCGCGGCGCGGCTCGGTGGGCCGGCGGTGGGCCTCGCTGCGCTCGGTCGGCCCCTGGTGCGCGTTCCCACGGGCCGCAGGCCCGCCCACCAAAGGCCAACGCGCCGAAGGCGCGCCTACCGAAGGCCAACGCGAAGGGCCCATCCCTATTCCCACTCGATCGTGCTGGGCGGCTTCGAGCTGATGTCGTACACCACCCGGTTGATGCCCTTCACCTCGTTGACGATGCGCGAGGAGATGCTGGCGAGCAGCTCGTGCGGCAGGCGCGCCCAGTCGGCCGTCATGCCGTCCAGGCTCTCCACCGCGCGGATGGCCACCGTGAACTCGTAGGTACGGGCGTCGCCCATCACACCGACGCTCTGGACCGGCAGCAGCACGGCGAAACTCTGCCAGAGCCGCTCGTACCAGCCGGCGCCGCGCACCTCGTTCGCGACAATGGCGTCGGCCTTCTGGAGCAGCGCGAGCCGCTCGCGCGTGAGCTCGCCGATGACGCGAACGGCCAGGCCCGGACCGGGGAACGGCTGGCGGACCAGGAACTCCTTGTCGATGCCGAGGTCGCGGCCGACGGCGCGGACCTCGTCCTTGAAGAGCTCCCGCAGCGGCTCGACCAGCGTGAAGCGCATCCGCTCCGGCAGCCCGCCCACGTTGTGGTGGCTCTTGATGGTGGCCGACGGCCCGCGTACCGAGACCGACTCGATGACGTCGGGGTAGAGCGTGCCCTGTGCCAGGAAGTCGAAGTGGCCGAGCTTGCGTGCCTCCTCCTCGAAGACGTCGATGAAGGTGGCGCCGATGATCTTGCGCTTCTGCTCGGGGTCGGTCACGCCGGCGAGCCGGCCGAGGAACACGTCGGCGGCGTCCACGAAGTTCACGGGCAACTGCAGCTTCTTGTAGCGCTCCAGCACCTGGGCGGCCTCGTTGAGCCGCAGCAGGCCGTTGTCCACGAAGATGCACTCGAGTTTCTCGCCGACCGCCGCGTGGATGAGCGTGGCGGCTACGGTGGAGTCCACGCCGCCCGAGAGCGCGCACACCACGCGCCCGTCGCCCACCTGCTCGCGGATGCGCGCCGTGGACTCGTCGATGAACGACTTGATCGTCCAGTCGCCCGAGCAGCCGCAGACGCCGAAGGCGAAGTTGCGGAGGATCTCGGTGCCCTGCTCGGTGTGCGCCACCTCGGGATGGAACAGCAGCGCGTAGAAGCCGCGCTCCGGCGCTTCCATGGCGGCCACGGGGGCGTTGGCGCTCGTGGCGGTCACCTGGAAGCCTGGCGGCGCCGCGGCCACGAAATCGCCGTGGCTGGCCCACACCCGCAGCTCGTCCGGCACCGCCTGGAGCATGCGCGCATCGCCGCGCTCGCGGTGGATGATCGCGTGGCCGAACTCGCGGTGCGGCGCGCTGCCGACGGTGCCGCCCAGCATGTCGGTCATCAGCTGCATGCCGTAGCAGATGCCCAGCGTCGGCAGTCCCAGCTGCAGCACCTGAGGATCGGGGCGCGGCGCGCCCTCCTCCCGGACGCTGCTCGGCCCGCCCGAGAGGATGATGCCCCGCGGCTGCTTCGCGCGAATGGCCTCGATCGGCGTGTTGAACGGGAGGATCTCGGAGTACACGGACAACTCGCGCAGGCGGCGCGCGATGAGCTGCGTGAACTGCGATCCGAAATCGAGAACGAGGATGGTTTCGTGTGCCACGGAGCTTCGCGGTAAGAACGCTATTATAACTGGCGATGCTCCTGTTCCTCGCCGCGCTCGCGCAGGCCGCGGCGGCCACGCTGGCAACGCTGGATCTGCGCTGGCTCGTGCCCTTCGACGCGCCGCCGGCCGCAGCGCCCACGTACGATGCCGCCACGGCCTATGTCCCGCTGCGCAACGGCACGCTCGCGGCCGTCGATCTCGAACGCGGCACCGTCCGCTGGCGCCGCGATCTCGCCACCGCCATCCCACCCGCGTCCGGCGAGGGCCTGGTATTCGTCGCGGCCGATGGGCGCGTGGAGGCGCTGACCGCCGCGAGCGGGGCCACGCGGTGGAGGACGTCCCTGCCCGGGCGGCTGGTGACGGTCACGTGGGACACCGGGTGGCTGCTCTGCTCGACCGAGGACGGCGACTTCGCGGCGCTCCGTGCGAGCGATGGCGAGCTGGTGTGGCGCGCCACGCTCGGCAAGGCGGCCGTCGCGCCGCCGGCTGCGGCGCTGGATCGGGTGTACCTGGCCCTCGACGGCGCCGAGGTCGTATCGCTCGACCTGGCCACGGGCACCAGGGGCTGGACGCGGACGCTGTCGGGTGTGATCACCGGCATCTCCGCGGTGGACCGGCAGCTGATCGTGGGCACTACCGACAATGCCGTCTTCAGCCTGGAGCTGGAGAGCGGCCGGCAGCGCTGGCGATGGCGCGTCGGAGGCGACGCGTCGGGCCGCGCCAGCAGCGACGACCGCCACATCTATTTCGTTGCTCGCGACAACGTCCTGCGCGCCGTGGCCCGTGGGGGCGGCACCTTGCGCTGGACCGCCGAATTGTCCTCGCGGCCACTGGGTGGCCCACAGGTGTTCGAGGGGGCGGTGCTCGTGCCGCTCGCCACCAGTATCGCCGTGTTCGATCCGGCCACGGGCAAGCCGCTTGCGACCATCCCGGCGTCGGGTGAGCTCAGTGCGGCCCCGCACGTGCGGCCCATGGCCCGGCCAACCGGGGCGCGCCTGGTCGCGATGACGCGGGATGGCCGCCTCCAGGGGTTCGGCGAGCGCTTCGAGGCGCCGCCGGCAGCCCTTGACGCCCTCCCCGGGGTGGCGGTCCCGCCGGAAGAGAAGTGAACGCCGGGAAGGGCGGCGTGGAGGTTCGCCCGTCTCACCCCTCGCCTTTCCGTTTCTCGTGCAGACGCACGTACGTCGCGGCACCCGTCAGGCTGATGTACTGAAACACCACGCCTCGCAGCAGCCATGCCATCAGCTGAAGCGGCAGCGCGGCGAGCCCGGCGAAGGGCACGAAGGCGATGAGGCCCAGGGCGGCCGTGGCCAGCACCGATGCCGCCGTCGTTAGCACCATCAACGCCAGAATCGCCCCCAGCACCCCCAGGATGGCTCTCGTTTCCGATACCAGCAGCTGCGCCACCCGCGGGAGGGCAACCCTCACCGGGCAATCGTCTGCGGCGACGACGATCTGCGTCAGGAGGTAGAGGAAGTTCACCAGCGTGATGAGTGCGATCACCCAGAGTGAGGCGAGTGTGAGCGCCATCGGACCCGCAAGCCCGTCAGCCAGCGGGGGGCCGAGCAAGAAGAAGCCGTAGGCGCCCAGCGAAAGCGCATATGCGACGGCCAGCCCGGTCACCAATGCTACGTACCGGCCGAACAGCCGCCGCACGCCGGCAGTGAACCGCTCGATCGAGAAGCCGGAGGCCCGCGCGAGCGCCGCCAGGTGCAGCGGCGGGTGCTCGATGGCGCCCGCCGCGCGCTCCCCCGCGACCAGCACGGTCAGCGTGCCCGCCTTGACGGCCACCATCAGCACAGAGCCGCCGGCCGCGATGAGGCCGAGCGCGCCGAGAAACGCTGCCAGGGCCACGGGCTGAGCCAGCAACCCGCCGATCAGCGTCGGGACGATCTCGCGATACTCGAGGCGGAGCAGATCGGAGGGCTTGCCGCCGACCAGCAGCATGACCAGCACCGCACCACCGGCGATCGGCACGGCCAGGAGGGCCTTGAAGAAGGTGTCGGCCACGAACTGGACGACCACGACTGGCCAGTTGGCCGCGGTGACAAGGGCGCCCCGCTTGATCAACAGCTTGAGGGGGCGTGGCTGGTCCATGAATCGGTGAGGGCTCCATGTTACCCCGGTACAATGGCCTCACCCGATGCGGCGATCTTCCTACGTGAGCCGATCCGCCACGCGCCTGGCCGCGGGCGGCCTCATCACGGTGCTCGGCCTCTGGCTCGGCGGGCGCGCGCTCGAACAGCGTCGATTCGGTTCCGACGAGACCGCGAGCCGCGCGCGGGCGGCGGCGGCCGTCGAGGCATCGGTTCGCCGCATCGAGAGCCGCCTGCAATCCGTCGTCGACCGGACCGCGGTCGATCTCGAAGACCTGGAACTGGCCGCGCAGGGCGAAGTCTCGTCGGAGCGCCGGCTGTTCGACGCCCTGCTCACCGCCACCCGCGACGCGCCCGCCGAGGTGGCCGCCTCGCTCCATGGGACCGCGGCGCATCCGGTGGCGTGGACGGGCCGGCCGGTGGAGCTTCCCGACGCGCGCGTGCTGGGACCGGCGGCCGTGTTCCTGGCGCCCGATGCACAAGGGCTCCGGATCGTGCGCGTGCATCCCCTGTTCGAGGCGGGCGAGCCGCCACGGCGCGCGGGCTCGCTGGTCCTGCAGGCGCCGATGGCGCTGGCCGACCGCGCCGGCCAGAGCGGGGACTACGTCCTGGCGACAGGCCTTGTCGGCGTGGCCGTGCGCCCGCAGTTCGAAGGCGGCAGCGAGGCCGGGCCGGATGAGTTCTCGCTGCGCTCCGCCACGGGCGAGCCCCTGGCGTCCGTGAGGGTGCCGGCATCCTCTCTCGATCGCGCGCGGATGTCGTTCCGCCGCGGCGTCCAGGCGATGCTGCTGGCCGCGGTGGCGGTCATCCTGCTGCTCGCGACCGGGCCGTTGCTCGACTGGCGGCGCCGGGCCCGTGCGGCCGGACCCGTGGCCGGAGCCACGCTCGGCGTCGCCTTGTTGCTCGGCGCCGCTCACTGGATCCTGGGCCTGTCGATCGACCTGGGCGGCCTGGCGGGCGCTCCGCTGATCCAGCCGGACACGCCGGGCGGGAGATGGCTGCTCGCATTCTTCGCGTCGCCGCTTCACGTCCTCGCGACCAGCCTGCTGGTCGCAGGGCTCGTCGGCCTGGGCATCTCCACCCTGGACCGCTGGCGGCAGGCGCATCGCCGGCCGGGTCGGGCGGCCGAGCCCACGGCCCCGCAGGTGATGGGCTTTCTGGCCAGCCAGCTCCTGGCGGGCGCGGTCGTGACCGCGCTGGTGGTGGGATATGAAGCGTTCATCCGGCACGGCCTGGCCCGGATGCCGATCGACATCCTGCACTACGGCCTGCGGCCCTGGGACTGGGCCCGGCTGGCCATTCTGACCGGCGTGATCGCGCTGAACGCGTCGGTCATTGCCCTTGGTGTCAGTATCCTGCGGCTGGCCCGCCCGCCCTGGGCGCGCGGCGCCGCGTCCGCTCCGGTTCTGCGCCTGCTCGTGGTGGCCGCGTGGTCCGTGGCCCCCCTGGCAGTGGTGGCACCCGGCCTGATGACGTTCTGGTCCCCGACGCTCCCGGCGCTGCTCGCGCTTGGGTTCACCGTCGCGGTCGCGTGGCGCATCGGACGGATCCGGGCGCGCCTCCGTCATGCGTCCCAAGCCGCGCGGCTGATGGCGGCGTTCCTCGCCGTGGTGCTGCCGTCGCTGGCGTTCTACCCGTCGATGGTCGATGCGGCGGCCCGCGCGAGGCGGGCCGTCGTCGAGACGCTGTACGCGCCCGAAGTGCTGGAACAGCGGCGAACCCTGCAGGCACGGCTCGCCGAGGCCCTGGCCAACATCGACCGGCTCCCGGGGCTCGAGGACCTGGTGCGCGCGGTGGAGCCCATGCCGCCCGGCGCGCCGCCGGTCGACGCCGCGTTCCGGGTGTGGTCGGAGACCGTGCTCGCCCGCCGGCGGATCACGTCGAGCGTCGAGCTCTACAACGCCGCGGGCGTCCTGTCCAGCCGCTTCGCGCTGAAGCTGCCCGACATCACCGGCGCCCAGACGGCGGCCGAGAGCAGCTGTGACTGGGACATCTTCGAGGAGGTATCGCCCTTCTTCGCCGAGGAGCGCCGCCTGCTGCACGCGGGGCGCGCCATCTGCGTGGACGAGCCGGGCGGCCGGCGCCGGGCCGTCGGGCAGGTCGTCGTGCACCTGATGCTCGACTACGGCAACCTCTCGTTCGTCTCGGCGCAAAGCCCCTACGTGGCGCTCCTGCGATCGGGCTTCACCGAGCCGGCTCCGCCGCCCCGGACCGCGGTGAACTTCGCCGTGTACGGCTGGAGCCGGAAGGTCCTCTACGCGTCGCAGTCGCAAGCATGGCCGCTGGACGAGGCGGCCTTCCGCCGGGCGTCGGCCGACCGCGTGCCGTTCTGGACGGCGCTGACGCACGATGGCCGTGCCGCCGAGGCCTTCGTGCTGAACGACCGCGGAGGGATTTACGTCCTGAGCACCTGGACCGATACCGGGTTCGGTCACCTCGTCGTGATGGCGGAGCTCGTCTCGCTCGCCTTCCTCGCGTTCGTCGCCGCCGTCCTGGCGGCCATGCTGTACGGCACGGTGGCGGCCCGGACCCCCACGTCGGGACGCGCGCTGATGCGCGAGGTTCGGGCCAGCTTCTACCGCAAGCTCTTCCTCGCCTTCGTTGCGGCCGCCGTCGTGCCGGTCGTGGCGCTGGCCTTCGTCGCGCGCGCGTATTTCGCCGCCCTGATGTTCGCCGACATCGAGATGGAGGCCACGCGCACCGCCGGCGTGGCCAGCCGCGTCGTCGAGGACTTCGGCAGCCTGCAGGCGCGAGGCCTGGCCGCCCTGCCCGTCATCGACGACAACATCGTCGTGTGGTTGAGTCGTGTGATCGCGGAAGACGTGAACATCTTCGATGGGCCGGGCCTGATGGCGTCCAGCGAGCGCAATCTCTTCGCCTCTGGCCTGCTCACGACCCGCACGCCGGGCGACGTCTACCGCGCCATCATGCTCGACGGGCGGCCGTCGTTCGTGGGCCGCGAGGCGGTGGGCCCGGTGGAATACCTGGTGGCCGCCGCGCCGGTACGAATCCAGGCCCGCGACGCCATCCTGATGGTGCCCCTCACCTCGCGGCAGCAGGAGATCGAAGGCCAGATCGAGGAGCTGGACCGCCGCGTCCTGCTGGCGGCGCTGCTCTTCATCATGCTCGGCGCCGCGATCGGCTACTCCATGGCCGAACGCATCGCCGACCCGGTGAACCGTCTGATGCGCGCCACCCGTCGCATCGCCCGCGGCGACCTCGACGCGCACGTGGTGGCCACGTCGAACGACGAGCTGCGGCGCCTCGTCGAGGCGTTCAACGGGATGGCGGAGGACCTGCGGCGGCAGCGCGCCGAGCTCGAGCGCACGAACCGGCTCGCCGCCTGGGCGGACATGGCGCGACAGGTGGCGCACGACATCAAGAACCCGCTGACGCCCATCCAGCTGAACGCCGAGCACCTGGCGCGGGTGCATGCGGACCGCGGGCGGCCACTCGGGCCCGTGGTGGAGGACTGCATTGCCAGCATTCTCGGGCAGGTGCGGCTGCTCCGGCAGATTTCGGCCGAGTTCTCGAGCTTTGCCTCGTCGCCGCAGCCACGGCCCCAACCGCAGGATCTCGCGACGCTGGTCAACGAGATCGTCGAGCCGTATCGCGCGGGGCTGGCCGGGCGCGTGACCTTCGAGGTCGATCTTGCGCCCGGGCTGCCGGCTGTCCGCATCGACCGGCTCCTGGTGAGCCGCGCCCTCACCAACGTCATCGAGAACGCGCTGCACGCCATGCCGAACGGCGGGCGGCTCCGCTTCACGACACCCACGACCGGGCAGGCAGGCGTGGTGCGGCTGAGCGTGACGGACTCGGGCGTCGGCATGGACGAGCAGGCGCTGGCCCGCATCTTCGAGCCCTATTTTTCGACGAAGGCCACGGGAACGGGCCTGGGGCTCACCATCGCCAAGCGCAATGTCGAGGCATCGGGCGGACACATCACCGTCGAGTCCACCCCCGGGGTGGGCACAGTCGTGACGATGGCGTTTCCGGTGGATCAGGCGCCCGCGCGCTAGGCCTTCGGTGGGGGCTCGGCCGGGTGGTGGTGCGCGCGGAACCGGCTCATCGCCAGGCCGACGAAGGCCGACGCGAGGTACGCGTAGGCCATGAGCAGCAGCACCTCGTGCGGGCGGCTGGCGACGGCGGCGATGACCGCGGCGAGCGCGATGAGCCCACGGTAACTGCGCTTCGTGCCCAGGTCGATGGACTTGAAACTGCGGAACCGGATGGTGCTGACCATCAGCAGCGCGGGCACGAGCACGACGGCGAGGGCCGGCAGCGCCTGCTGGAACGTGTGCATGCCCTCGGGGAAATAGAAGACGGTGGCGGCCGGGATGGCGGCGGCGGCCGGGCTGGGCATGCCGACGAAGTAGCGTTTATCGGAGTGCGACTGGATGTTGAACCGGGCCAAGCGCAGCGCCGCGGCCGTGACGAACAGGAATCCCACCGCCCATCCCAGGCGGCCCAGGGGCGCCAGGCCCCACTGGAACGCGAGGATGGCCGGCGCCATGCCGAACGAGATGAGATCGGCCAGGGAGTCGAGCTGCACGCCGAAGTCGCTGCTCGTGCCCGTCATCCGGGCGATGCGGCCGTCGAGCATGTCGAGCACGATGGCGATGCCGATGAACGGTGCCGCCGTCGTCAGGTCGCCGCGCATGGCATAGATGACGCACGCCCAGCCGCAGAACAGGTTGGCGATGGTGAACAGGCTGGGCAGCAGCGAGACGCCCCGCCGCAACCCGCGCCGCTCGGCAGGCCGCGGGACCGGGTGAATCCTCGGGTGCGTGTGCTGGCTCGGGCTCACGGGGTCGTCCTTCACGTGTATCACGTGGCTTACGGCACCGTGGCCAGCACGGTTTCCCCGGCGACCACTCGATCGCCGGGCTTCACGCGAATACGCGCGTCCGGGGGCACGAACAGATCGATCCGGGAACCGAACTTCATCACGCCGAACCGTTGTCCTCGAGCCACCGTGTCTCCCGTCTTCAACCGGCAGACGATGCGCCGGGCCAGCACGCCGACGATCTGCCGGCAGACGATGGGCCGGCCGTCGCGCTCGAACCAGACCTCGGTCCACTCGTTCAACTGCCCGGCTTCGACCTTGTAGGCGGGCAGGAACTTGCCGGGGTGGAACTCCACGTGCTTCACCTTGCCTTCAACGGGCGTGCGGTTCACGTGCACGTCCAGGGGGGAGAGGAAGATGCTGATCTGCCGCCACTCCCCTTCCGGGGCGCCGGGCCCCGGCGCGTCGCCGGCAATCATGACACGCCCATCCGCCGGCGAGACCACGAGGCCTGGACCCGCCGGGGTCGTCCGATTGGGATCGCGGAAAAAGAAGACGAAGAAGGCGGCGAGTACCAGGAACGGCACGGCCCAGGCGCGTCCCCCGCCCCAACCCGCGGCCAGTGCCAGGCCAAGCGCGATGAGGATGAAGGGAATGCCGGCACGATCGATGAACATCGAACCCTGATCATAGGCCAAGACGGCCGGCGTACATGAGAAAGGGCCACCCCGTGGGGTGGCCCCATGGGCGCGACCGCCCTGCCGTGCTCACACCGAAACTGCGTGCGCGGAATGACCGGCGCGATGGTCGCGCAGGATCGCTTCCATTCGATCCTTCAGGTGAAGCTTCTTCTTCTTGAGGGTGACTTCTTCGAGTTGCTCGGCGTCGGAGAGGTAATGCTTGGATTCGAGGGCGACAAGACGTTCGTCGAGATCGTGGTGCTGGGAGGCCAACTGGCGAAACTCGTCGTTGGTCTCGAGGAGCAGGTTTTTCAAGTCCTGTGCCTCAGCCATGGGGCTTGCCTCCTTCCGGGGTCCGGCGTTCGCGCCGCCAGCCCCTATGCGGGCACTCTACCACCCTCACTGTGGCGATTCAACAGCTGCCGCAAGCACCAGCGCGTCCTCGACGGGCTGCGCGTAGTAGTCTGGCCGCACGCCGACAATCGTGAAGCCCTGGCCCTCGTACAGGCCGAGCGCCGGCGTGTTCGAACGACGGACTTCAAGGGTGGCGCGGCGGATGCCCCGGGCCGCGGCGGCCGCCAGGACCCCGCGGAGGAGGGCCCGGCCCAGGCCGCGTCCGCGCCAGCGTGGGTCCACGGCCAGGTTGTTGATGTGCATTTCGTCCAGGACGCACCAGAACGCCGCGAATCCCGCCACCGACGCCTCATCCGTCCGGATGACGTAGACGGAACACACCTCCGGCCGTGCGAGCTCGGCCTCGTACCACTCCCGGCTGGTCGGGTTGTAAAAGGTTGCCTCTTCGATCGCGAGAACGGCGTCGAGGTCGGCGGGGCCGGCCAGTGGCTCCACGACTGGGGCGTTCGATGGCATGTGCGGGCGCGATCGACACCTACGTGCGTTCGGCGTCGGGCCGCCGGACGTAGAGGGGCTGCAGCTGATGCGGCGGGTGTGCCCCCCCTTCACGGGCCCGCCACAGGGCCAGCCGGCCGAGGGCGGGCGCCAGCGCCGGAGGTGGCATGACGCGGACGTCCGGCTCGAACAGGTCCCTGTAGCGGACTGCCCCGTCGCCGACGACGGCCATGCCGCGCGCACGAAGGGCGGACCATGCGGTCCACACCGCTTCCGGCGCGCCGACCACTGGCTCGGTCACGGCGACCAGGCGAGCGGGCAGAGCCGTGGCCGCCGCGCCTTCGTGGCGCTCGACGTCGTAGAGCGCGGCGAAGACCTCGCCGCGCCCCGCATCCATCCAACTGCCGACACGAGCCGACAGGTCCTGCATCGCTTCGAACGCGGAGAGGGCGAGGGCGTCGAGCGCCGACACACCGATGACCGGCCGGCCCGTGGCCAGGGCCACCCCCTGCATGGCCGCGAGGCCGATCCTGAGCCCCGTGAAGGCGCCCGGCCCGGACGCGACGGCCAGGAGATCGAGATCGTGCAGCGACATGCCGGCCGCCTTCAGCACGCGATCGAGCTCGCCCGGCAGCCGCTCGCCGTGCGTGCGCGAGCCATCGCCGTCAAGCACGGCCAGCACGTCCCCGTCCCTGAGGACGGCGGCGCTGCCGGCGCGCGTGGTCGTATCGAGCGAGAGAATGAGCACGGGTGAGGGGTCGCTTTGCCATCGTATACTCGACCTTGTCCGTTTCTCGAACACCGCCGTGTCCCAGCCCTCCAGTCCTGCGCCCCTCTCCGTGCCCGCCGGCACGAACCTGACGCCCGCGATGCGCCAGTATTTCGAGGCGAAGCGGCAGTACCGCCATGCCCTGGTCTTCTTCCGGATGGGCGACTTCTACGAGATGTTCTACGAAGACGCGCTGGTGGCGGCCCGCGCGCTGGACCTGACGCTCACGTCGCGCTCGAAGGACGCATCGGGTACCGCCGTTCCGATGTGCGGCGTCCCCTACCACGCGGCCGACGGCTATATCGCCCGGCTCGTGAAGAAAGGCTACCGGGTGGCCATCTGCGAGCAGGTGGAGGACCCGAAGAAGGCGAAGGGCGTGGTGAAGCGCGAGGTGGTGCGCGTGGTGTCGCCGGGGACGCTGGCGGATGCCGGCTACCTCGATGCGCGCGAGCCGGCGTTCCTGATGGCCATCTCCCCCACATCGGTGGCCGCCGGACGGACGGCCGAGTACGGCGTGGCGCTCCTGGACCTGTCCACCGGCGAGTTCGACGTCGCCGAGTACGCCGGATCCGAGGGCTTGCAGGCGCTGCAGGACGAGATCGCCGTCCTCCGCCCACGCGAGATCATCGTCGCGAGCGGGTACGACGCCGGAGCGGCCATTCCCGAGATCACCCGCCTCGAGATCCCCGTGACCGAGGTGGACGGCTGGCACTTCGACCTCGAGTCCGCGCGCCAGACGCTGCTGGACCAGCTGCGCGTGGCCAGCCTCGACGGCTTCGGCCTCGATCGCCGCCAGGCGGCCGTGGCGGCCGCGGGCGCCCTGGTGCGGCACCTCCGCGACACGCAGAAGGCCGAGCTCGCGCACGTGCGCAGCGTGCGCGTGAAGCACGCGGCCGACACGCTCCTGATCGATCCGACGACGCTGAAGCACCTGGAGGTGGTCGAGTCCACGGATGGCGGCCGCCAGGGCTCGCTGCTCCACGAGATCGATCGCACGGTGACGCCGATGGGCGGCCGGCTGCTTCGCGCCTGGCTGCTCCGGCCGCTGGTGGTGCTCGAACGCATCCGCGACCGGCTGGACGCGGTCGAGGAGCTCGCCAGCCGCGCCACCGAGCGGGCGAAGGTGCGCGAGGCCTTCAAGGGCATCCAGGATCTCGAGCGCCTCGTGTCCCGCATCGCGCTCGCCACGGCCGGGCCCCGCGACCTGGCGGCCCTGCGCGCGTCACTGGCGGCCGTGCCCCGCGTGGCCATGCTGCTCTCGGAGTGCGAGGCGCCGCTCGTGCGGAGCCTGCGCAGCGAGCTGGATGACCTGTCCGACGTGCGCGGCTGGATCGAGACGACCATCGCCGACGATCCGCCGGCCCTCGCCCGCGACGGCGGGTGCGTGCGCGACGGCGTGGACGCCGATCTCGACGCGCTGCGGCACATCAGCCGCTCCGGCAGGCAGGTGATTGCGGAGATGGAAGAGCAGGAGCGCGCGCGCACGGGCATCTCGTCGCTCAAGGTGCGCTTCAACCGCGTGTTCGGCTACTACATCGAGATTTCGAAGGCCAACCTGCACGCCGTGCCGCCCGACTACCTGCGCAAGCAGACCATCGCGGGCGGCGAGCGCTTCATCACGCCCGCCCTGAAGGAGTACGAAGAAAAGGTCCTCGGCGCCGACGAGCGGATTCTCGAACGCGAGCTCGCGATCTTCGAATCGCTTCGCGCGCGCGTGGCGGCAGAGTCACCCCGCGTGCTGGACACCGCCCGGGCCGTGGCCGCCCTCGACGTCCTGGCTGGCCTGGCCGAGACGGCCAGCGAAGCCAACTACGCCAAGCCGCACGTGAGCGACGGGGACGAGCTCGTCGCGACCGACGTGCGCCATCCCGTGGTGGAGCGCCTCGCGGGTGGGGCCTTCGTGGCCAACGACGTCCGCCTGGACACCACGGCGCACCAGCTCGTGATCATCACGGGCCCGAACATGGGCGGCAAGTCCACCTATCTCCGGCAGGTGGCCCTGCTGTGCCTGCTCGCGCAGACCGGGTCGTTCGTGCCCGCGCGGGAGGCGAAGGTCGGCATCATCGATCGGCTCTTCGCACGCGTCGGAGCGTCGGACAACATCGCGCGCGGCCAGTCCACCTTCATGGTCGAGATGCAGGAGACCGCGCAGATCCTGAACGGCGCCACGTCGCGCAGCCTCGTGGTGCTGGACGAGATCGGCCGCGGCACCGCCACCTTCGACGGCCTGTCGATCGCCTGGGCCGTCGCCGAGTACCTGGCCAGGCACGGCTCCGCGCGGCCGAAGACGATGTTCGCCACGCACTACCACGAGCTCACGGACCTGGCCGACGCGTTCCCCGGTGTCGTGAACATGCACGTCGCCGCCCGCGAGTGGAAGGACGACATCGTCTTCCTGCACAAGATCCTGCCGGGCCGATCGGATCGGAGCTACGGGATCCAGGTGGCGCGCCTGGCGGGGCTGCCGGCGCCGGTCATCGCCCGCGCGCGGGACATCCTGCACGCGCTCGAGCAGGACGAGCTCAGCCGCGGCGGCCGACCGGCCATCAGCGGGCAGCGGCCGGCGCCCCAGGAGCAGCTCGGCCTGTTCCAGGTGACGTCCCCGGTGGAGGAACGGCTCCGCGAGCGGGTGCGGGAGGTAGACATCAACCGCACCACGCCGCTCGACGCGCTGCAGCTGCTACAGGAACTGAAGAAAGCAGCCGAGTGACACCCGGGTGCGGGCGGGTGCGAACAGGTGCGGGCGGGTGCGGACAGGTGCGGGCGGGTGCGAACGGGTGCGGGCGGGTGCGAACGGGTGCGGGCGGGTGCGAACAGGTGCGGGCAGGATGGAGCGCCGGGACTTCAGTCCCGGCCTCGTGGTCTCGTTCCTAGCTCTTGAGCTTCGCGATCTCGGCCTTCGCGTCGGTGGCGAGCGGCGAGTCGGCGTGCTGCTCGACGATCTGCGTGAGGGTCTTGCGGGCGTCGTCGTTCTTCCCGGCCAGGCGGTAGGCGCGGGCCAGTTCCATCAGCATGGCCTCTGTCGGCAGGGGGCCGTCCTTCTGCTCCGCCAACTCCTTGAGCGTGGCAATGGCCGGGTCGAACTGCCCCGCGACCAGCTGCACCGAAGCCTTGCCGAGCCGGGCCGCGCGAGCCACGAGGGGATCGCTGCTGCCCACGAGCTGGTCGTACTGCGCGATGGCCTCGTCTCGCCGGCCGAGCTGCGCCAGCGTGTCAGCCGCGTGCAGCCGGGCGGTCTGGCCCGCTTTCGTCGCGGGATAGGCGTCGGCCGCGGCCAGGAACTTCGGCAGCGCGGTCTCGAGCTTGGCCTGGAGGGTCGGGTACGTGCCCGGCAACTGTCCGCCCGGGTTGGTCGGGTCGTTGGTGGTGCCGGCCGGAGGCGCCGGCGGCTGCACCTGGGCTTCCTCCACGACCATCGCCTCGGCGAGCAGCGCCGCGGCCTTGTTGTTCACGCTGTCGCGCCAGGTGGTGTAGCCGATCAGGCCAACGCCGATGAGCACGACGGCCGCGGCGATGCCCAGCACCGCCGTCCGATTCTGCTCGAACCAGGCCTGGACGCTGCCCACGGCCATGGCCAGCTCGTTGTCCTTCAGGTGGTGACGCTCGGAAGTCTTCATGGGGTCCAACTTCCAATTCTCCGCCAACCACAGGGTGAACATCAAGTGAAGGCGTTCCCGCACCCGCTGACCCCTACTTCGCGGCCGCCCGCACGCGTCTCTCGAGGCGATCGAGGCGTGCACCCAGGCCGGTCATCTCGCGCCGCCGGTCTCGCTGCCTGTCCGCAAGCCACTCCGTTCGGACCGCGATGGCGCGCAAGGCCGCCAGCGCAATCCCGTCGGCGTCCACCGTGCTGATCTGGAGCGGCGATTCGCCGAGGCCAAAGGCGGCCTGGAAGTCCTGCGCCGTGGGGCCCAGGTGCCGGATGCTCGCTTCCTGCGTGATGTAGTTCCATTCGCGGATCGGCAGCTGCGCGAGCTTCGCGAGCACGCGCGCGCCGTCGAGTGGGCGGAAGTGCTGCTTCAGACGGCGATCCGACGCACTGTTCCACGACCCGTCGTCGAGCCGCACGCCGACCGTGGCCGCGGCGTCCGAGAAGAACTCCACGAACGAATTGGCGCGCACGTTGAACTGGTTGGCCCCGCCCACCAGGCGATAGCCCTCGAAGGTCGAGTAGTCGCCGAAGATGAACGAACCCGGCACCTGGTACGGTACGCCGACATTCGTGCCCAGGGCGACGCTGGTCGGCCCGCCCGCCCCGGTCTGGAGTCCGGCAGAGAACGCGGCCGTGCCGTGCGAGCCGCTTGAGCCGCCCCCCCGCCCGATGGCCACGGCCGCCACTCCGGTGGCGTATCCCTGGACGAGAGCGACGCTGTACTGGCCATCGGCAATGGCCGCCTCGCCAATCGCGGTGCTGTGATCCCCATCGGCTCGGGCATCCCTCCCCAGGCCCACGCTGTAGTGTCCCGTGTTGCGGTCGTCCCACTGGGCCGGAAAGAACAGCACCCGCCCGGCCCTGACGGCGCCCTTCCGCGCATGCCAGGCGAAGAAGCGGCCCTGCCCGCTGATTGGCCCCGTTCCGTCGGGCTCCGAGGTGGAGCGTGCGATGACACCGGCGCTGGACTCGATCGACTCCGGCCGGAAGTAGAGGCTCACCGTCTGCGTGCCCCCGACACCGTACAGCCCGGTCCCGGCAAGGACCCGGGTAATGGTCCCGCCCCCTGCGGTGGTGCACGACACGCGGCCATCTTCGGCAATCGCCGAGATGTACTGCCCGCCGGGGCAACTGCCGCTGATCCGGCGCTGGACCGTCGAGGGGGTGATGACCATCGCGCCCAGGCGGCTCGCCGGCCGGGGACTGCCGCCCGAGCCGGTCGTCGTGGTCGGCACGAATGTGCCGGCGTTGCCGGCGCTGTCCTGCCATGTCCCCGAGAGCGACGACAGGCTGAGCGTGGCGCGCAGGTGCACGGGAACGGCGCCCGGCGTCGTGACGATGCTCATCCCGAGGCCGATGTCGCCGCCGGGGTCGGCGGCGGCAGTGCCAACGATCGAGGCCTTCTCGCCTCCGCACTGATCGTCAGCCCCATCCAGCCTGTAGACCTCTCCGGATCGCGTGATCGAGAGCGTCAGGACATTGCAGTACGGCTCGAGCTGCCACCGGAAGGTTCCGACGGGCTGCGCCTCGGCCGCCGCCGTCGCGGTGACCAGCAACGCGACGAACGTGCCAATTCGCGCCGCGATCATCGGTCCCTCCGTGTCCGCCCGATGACGCGTTCGAACTCGGCCAGCCGCTCGCGCAGCTGTGCGTTCTCCTTCGCCAGCACCTCGTTCTCCTCCATCAGCACGCGCGTGCGGGCCTCGAGGGCCTTGGCCGCGGCCAGCGCGATGCCGTCGGCATCTACGGCGCTGATCTGGCGATCGCTCTCGCCAAGCCCGAAGGCGGCCTTGAAGTCCTGTGCGGTCGGACCGGCGTGGCGGATGGTTGTGGGCTGCGACTTGTAGTTCCAGGTGCGCACCGGCAGGCGGGTCAGCTCGTGGAGGATCCCCTCGCCGTCGATGTCGTGGAAATTCTCCTTGGCATTGACGTCCGAAAGGCTCGACCACGAGCCGGAGCCAGGATGGAGCTCGACGCCGGTGGTTGCGCCGGGACTGGTGTAGAAGCCCACCCCCCCGGCGGCCCGCACGCGGAACTGGTTCGCGCCGAGCGCCCCGAAATAGGTGCCGGACGATCGATCCGCGAAGACGAAGGACCCGTTCCCCTGCGCGCGGGCACGGTACCCCAGCGCGACGCTCCCGATGCCGAGCGCGCTGTTGCTCTCGCCCACGGCGAGGCTGCTCGTGCCGCTCGCCACGCTCGCGAGGCCCATGGCCACGCTGTAGTCGCCCGATGCCGTGTTGAAGCCGCCCATCGCGGCACTCGTGTAGCCCGACGCGGTGGAACCGTACCCCATCGCCGCACTGTAGGCCCCCTGGGCGGTCGTGTTCTCGCCCATCGCGACGCTCCCCTCGCCGACGTACGAGTCGTCCCACTGCGAGCCGGACACGCGGCCCGCCCTGAACGCGAACTTGCCCGGGTACCACATCAGCCGCTTCCCCGCCCCGGACTCGGGAATGAATCCCGTCGCGTTGCCTGGGGCCGAGGCCACGAAGCCCTCGCTGTTGCTGAAGTCAATCGCCCCCGTCGCGGTCGTCCTCAGCCCGACGGTCACGTCACCGGAGGTGCCGCCGCCCACGAGGCCGAGGCCGGCCGATACGCTCGTGATGGTCCCGGCGCCGAGCGCCGTACACGTCACCGCGCCGTCCTGCTGCACCGACTGCATGGCCTGCCCCTGCGCGCACGTGCCGCCCACCCGCAGCTGGATCTCCGCAGGGTTGACCGCGGCCGCCCCAATCGTGCCGGTGGTCGGGCGTGCGGCGCCGCCGGCCCCGGCCCCCTCCGTGCGAAGCATCGTCCCGGTGTTGCCCGCGCTGTCCCGCCACGAGCCGTTCAGGGTGGTCGGGCTGATTGTCGCCTCCACGTGCACCGGAGAGGCCCCCGGGCTCGAGACGATGGTCAGGCCGAGCCCGATGGACCCGTCGGGGTTGAGGAACGCCGTGCCCAGCGCGGAGGCCGTCTGGCCGGCGCCGCACTGGTCGTCGGTTCCTTCGAGGCGGTAGACGCTGCCGCTCTGGGTGACGGTCACCGTCACGACGTTGCAGTACGGCTGCATCTGCCAGCGGAACGTGCCGAGAGGCTGCGCGGACGCCGCGGCGGGAGCGAGGGCGGACAGCAGGATCAGCGACACCCGGACCAGGATCATGGCACTCATCACGGCCTCTCCTTCAGCTCGTCGCGGATCTGCGCCAGCTCGCGCTCGAGCGTCTCTACACGCGAGGCGAGGGTGTCGCGCTCACGCTCGAGGCGCTGCACCTCCGACACCAGCAGCGTGGGCAGCACGTGGTACATCACGGTTTCGGGCTTCCCCTCGGTGTCGTAGGCGACGAGCGCGGGGAGCACCTTCTCCACCTCCTCCGCGATCAGCCCGTACTGAACGGGCCGCGCTCCGTTGGCGAACGGCGCGGTGTAGCGGAAGCTCACGGGCCGCAGGCCCTGGATGGCGCGGGCGACCTCGCCGAGGTCCGCGATGTCCTCCTTGAAGCGGCGCGATGACGAGATGGTGCCCAGTTGCCCGGCGGAGTCGATGACGACCGGGACGGCGTTGGCCACGCCCGTCGTCCTCCCGCGGATGCCGGTGATGAAGGTCCGGCTGCCGGGGTCGTTGTACCCGATGCGGACCGTGTAGTTGTCGAGGTTGGCACCGGTGCTGCCCAGGTAGGTGTTGTACGAGCCCGCGATGAGGTTGAAGCCGGCCTGCTGCCCGATCCCGATATTGTTGCGGCCCAGCTCCAGCCGGAACAGCGCCCCGCTGCCGATCGCGGTATTGCCGCTGCTGATCACGGTCCGCTCGAGCGCGTCCGCACCCACGGCGGTGTTGTCCTCGCCGTCGATGTTGGCGCGCAGGGCGAAGGAGCCCGCTGCCGTGTTACCACGGCCCGTGGTGGTGTTCGACATGGCGTCGTACCCGAGCGCCGTATTGAAGTCCCCGTCCGTCGCCCTTCTCAGAGCTCCGCTGCCCACCGCGGTGTTGTTGTAGGCACCGGGTTGGGCGGCGGCCAGCGCACCGTTCCCCAGGGCGATGCTGCCGAGTTCGGGCCGTCTCAGGTCGATCGCAGACCTGACCGCGTCGAGATCGATGCCGACCGACACATTCCCCGGCGAACCGCTCTGCGACAACCCGAACCCGAGCGACACGCCGCTCAACCCGAGCGTCGTCGAGGGACGCGGGTCGCCGGGAACGGCCGCGCCCGGGGTTGCGACGAACGCGCCGCTGTGGCCCGCGCTGTCGCGCCACGTGCCGCTCAACGTGGACGCCTGGGTCGTCGCGCCGATGTGCACCGGCGAACCGTTGGGCGCGGGCACGATCGTCAGGCCGAACCCGACGGACCCGTCGGGATTCATGAACGCGGTACCGACGGCCGACGCCGCCGACTCGGCGCCACAGAGGTCGTCGGTGCCCTCATGGCGATACACACCGCCCTCCTGGGTCACGTTCACGGTCACCACGTTGCAGTACGGCTGCAACTGCCAGCGAAAGGTCCCGAGGGGCTGGGCGCCCGCCACCGCGGGCGCCAGGATGCTGAGCACGAGGACTGAAACACGCACGAATGGCATGACGCACTCCTGAAGACTGGCGAGCAACGCAGTTCAGCGCTGCCCGGCGGGCGGCGGCACGCCGCACCGGCTCGCGACGCGATCGCTCTCGTGCGGCTCGAGCGTGAATCGCTCGAGCCCGGGCTGGACGACATCGGCCGGACGGAAGCGGCCGCGCATCAGTCCGCGCGGTGCGTGGTCCTCGGACTCGAGCAGGATGTGCCCGATCTCGTGGGCGATGACGCGCGCGAGCATGCGTGCGTGCAGCGAGGCGACGACAGCCGATGCCCGCGGCTCGACGGCGCTCTTTCGGACCAGGCGCATCACGGCCGCGGGTGATACGAAGACCACGCGACGGTACATCCCGCCCACGCGGTACACGATGCCCAGTGGACGCCGATGGGGTTCGGGCTTGATGCCCGGCTCGTCGTCGGTGAGCACCACCTTCACGGCCAGGCAAGCTCCGGCGTCGCTCTCCAGGTCATCGGGCGCGGCGACGGTGATCCCATAGGGAGACCACAGACCATCGAGCTCGGCGCGAATCCGGCCCTCGAGGCCCGCGTCCGCTGTCGTCTCGTCCATCTCGAGGACGATGACCGACGTGCGCGGCGTCGGTGTGCCGGGCTCCTGGCCTGCCACCCCTGCACTCGCCGAGATCAGCAGGCCGGCGACCACCGAAGCGGTCAGGAGGTGCGAACCGCCCACGGCGCTCACCGCCTGCTCCCCGCTGGTGCGGCCATCTCGGCGATCCGCTGCTCGAGCGCCTTGATGCGGGCCTCGTACTCGCGCGTGCGCGCCTCGAGTGCCTGGATGGCGCGCAGCGCGATGCCATCGGCGTCGATGGTGTTGATGCCGAGCGGGTCGTCGCCGAGGCCGAACGCGGCCCGGAAGTCCTGCGCCGTCGGGCCGACGTGCCGGATCGTGCCGCCCTGGGCCTTGTAGCTCCACTCGCGCACGGGCATCCGCGCGAGCTTTCCGAGCACGTTCTCGCCGTCCAGGTCCTCGAAGAGCTCCTTCTGGTTGACGTCGGACAAGGACACCCACGACCCGCCGTTGGGCACAAGGGAGACACCGGTCGTCATCGACGGGTTCGAGAAGAACCGCGTCCCGCCGGCGGCCCGCACCCAGAAGACGTTGGCGCCTGGAGCCGTCAGGTTCGACACCGTCGAGCGGTCGCCGAAGACGAAGGCGCCTTCTGCGAATGCGGGCGTGACGGCGAACGATCCCAGGGCGACACTGGATGCGCCGTGGGCGGCCAGGCTCGACCCGGCGGCAAACGACGCCGGTCCGCTGGCCAGCACGCCCGCGCCGAACGCCGAGCTCGCGACGCCGACCGCGTTGTCGTCCCACTCGGCGCCGAAGGCCTCGCCTGAACGGAACGCCGCCTTGGCCTGGTGCCACATCATCCGGCGGCCAGGACCCGTCGCAGGAATGGCGCTCGGCTGGTTCGCATCCCCGATGGCGGCAAACCCGCCCTGCGGCTGGAGCACGAACGAGGTGGGAATCGGCGCCGGCGGCACGGGTCCGGGGCGGGGCCCGGCCCCGCCGGCGGGCGCCGGGTTGAAGGCGAGGTCCCCGGAGTTGCCGGCGCTGTCGCGCCAGGTCCCGCTCAGCGACGTGGGGCTGATGCCGGCCTCGATGGACACCGGCGTGGCGCCGGGCAGCGTCACCACGTCGAAGCCGAGCGTGATGCTGCCGTTGGCCTGCAGGACGGCGATGCCGTGCACGGGCTGGCGCGGATTGCCGCCGCACTGCTCGTCGAAGCCGTCGAGCGTGTAGACGCCGTCGGTCTGCGTGACCGTGACGGTGACGACGTTGCAGTAGGGCTCGGTTCGCCAGCGGAACGTGCCGAGCGGCTGGGCGCCGGCCACGGCGGGAATGAGACAGATCAGGGCCAGTAGTGCGGTGCGCATCTCGAATGTCCTCCAGGGCGCTCCGCGCGTGCGGAATCGCCTCTACTGGGGAAATCGAGAACGCGTGGTGACAACCGCCACGGTGACCGAATTCTTACGGATGGATGCCGCACGCAGACGATGGGGGATCGTCGAGGAAAGTGGCGCGCCCGGGCAGAATTGAACTGCCGACCCCCCGCTTAGGAGGCGGGTGCTCTATCCCCTGAGCTACGGGCGCAACCGATCAGATCTTAAGGCAAAAGGCGGAAGGCTGCCTTCTGCCTTCAGTACTGCAGCACCGAGTAGACCGTCTCCCCCGGCAGGCGGTCGCGCCCCTTCAGGACGTTCAGCTCGATGAGGAACGCGAGCGCGCGCAGATCGCCGCCGATCTGTTTCACCA